>CAZDLX010000188.1:0-6698 GCA_964506005.1 uncultured Anaerolineae bacterium
GCGCCCCTCACCTTGAACGCGCCGGACTTCTGGCGTACACTTGCCACAGACCCACCGGCGCGAGAAGGAGCGGCTCTTGGAGCGGACCGACAGCACGAGGCAGACGACCCTGCATGCGGCGTATCCCACCGGGCGATGTGCGCGGCTAGGGCTCCTGGCGGCGCTCGCCGGGCTGCTGCTCTCAGGCTGCGAGGTGCTCGGGCTCCAGACGCCGGAGGCAGCGTCCCCCGCCCAGGCCCCCGAACCCACCGCCACCGCCGAAGCCACCGATGTGCGGGCCACGGCGGGGCCAGAGCCTGACGCCGACACCACCCCGGCAGCCGAGGAGGAGCCCGGCGAGATCACGCTGACGGTCTGGATGCCGGAGCCGTTCGCCCCCGCCTCGGAGACGCCGGGCGGTGAGGCGCTTGCCGGGCAAATCGAGACCTTCAATGCCAGCCAATCCGACCTCAGCGCGCAGGTTTTCGTCAAGCTCACCACCGGGCCCGGCAGCACGCTCGCCTACCTGCGCAGCGCGCCGGACGTTGCGCCGAGCATCCTGCCCGACATTGCGCTGCTGGATCTCGACGCGCTGGCGCAAGCCGCCCACGACGACCTCGTGGTGCCGGTCAATACGATGGTCGAGCCCGACGAGGTTGCGGAATTCTACCCGGCTGCCATCGAGCTGGGCACCATCGACGGCATCCTGATCGGCGTGCCGTACCTGCTTGAGATGCAGCACATCGTCTATCGCGAGGTGCTTTTCCTGCAGCCGCCCAACACCTTCGAGCGAGTGCTTGAAAGCCCGGTCGCGTTCGTCTTCCCCGCCGGCACGACGGGCAGCGTCAACCGGACGACCCTCACGCAGTACATGGCGGGTGTGGACGGCGAGCTGATCAACGAGGCGGGTGTGCCGTACATCGACGAGGATGTGCTGACCGAGGTGCTGGAGTTCTACGCGCAGGCCCGTGACGACGAGATCGTCGAGCCGGCGCTGCTCCAGATCACCGACCCGATGGAGACCTGGGACCGCTACAATGCGCGGCAGGTTGGGCTTGCAGCCGTGCGCTCGACGGCATATCTGGAGGACCGCGACTCCGTCGCGACCACCCGCTTCGCCTGGCTGCCGACGGCGAGCGGCCAGCCCTTCACGCTCGTCAGCGGCTGGCTGTGGGTCGTCACCACGCGTGACCCGGCGCGGCAGGAAGCGGCCATCGCGCTGATCCAGCACCTGCTGGAGCCGGTTAACCACGCCAGCTTCACGGAGGCCGCCGGCTGGCTGCCCTCGCAGCCTGAAGCCCTCATGGTGTGGTCGCAGGAGGATGGCTACGCGTCGTTCGCCGACGAAGTGCTGGCGAACGCCGAGCCGCTGCCCGAGCCGGGCCTGCAGGCCATCATCGGCGAGGCGATCCAGGATGCGCTCGAATCCGTCCTGCTCGACGACGTCGCCCCTGCCGCGGCGGCTGCGGAAGCCGCCGAGCGAGTCGCCGCGCCCACCAACCCTTAGCCTCTCGCCATCACCCAACCGGAGGTGTGCCATGCCCGCCGACCGTCCCGACCTCGCCTTTGCCGAGTACGAGCGGCACGTCGACGAGCTCGTCCGCGCGGCGCTGGACGCCGCCGACCCGGCCCGCGCGCTGCGCGCCCACTGGCCTCCGGAGCTGGCAGGCAGCGGGCCGCTGGCGGTTGTCGGGGCGGGTAAGGCCGCGCTGGAGATGGCGCTGGAGCTGGAGCGCCTCGCCGGGGGCCGCCTGCAGAGTGGGGCGGTCGCCGTGGTGCCGCAGCGGCTCGAACGCCTTGAGCAGCGCCCCACTTCGTTTGACTGCTACCCGGCGGCGCACCCCCTGCCCGACGAGCGCAGCGTGCGGGCCGGGCAGGCCATCGCGGACACTGCTCGCGCGCTCGGGGAGGGGGACACGCTGATCGTGCTGCTCTCCGGCGGCGGCTCGGCGATGCTGACGCTCCCCGCCGCGGGCCTGACGCTCGACGACCTGCGCGTGGTGACCGGCGCGCTGCAGGCGGCGGGCGCGAACATCAACGACCTCAACCGGGTGCGCAAGCACTGCGAACAGCTCAAGGGCGGCGGGCTGGCCCGGCTGGCCTACCCGGCCCGGGTGCAGGCGTTCATCCTCTCCGACGTGGTGGGCGACCCGCTCGACGTGATTGCCTCCGGCCCGACCGCGCCCGACCCCACGACCTATGCGGAAGCCCTCGATGTGCTGGGCCGCTACGGCCTGCGCGACGTCTCGCCCGCCGTGACCGCGCATCTCGAAGCCGGGGCGCGCGGCGAGCGGCCCGAGACGGCCAAGCCCGGCGACCCCGCTTTCGAGCATGTGACGAATACCCTCATCGGCAGCAACCGCATGGCGCTGGAGGCGGTGCGGCAGCGCGCGGAGGCGCAGGGCTGGCGCGTCGCGGCGGTGGAGAGCGAGGTCGAGGGGGAGGCGCGGGAGGTCGGGGCGCGGCTGGCGGCGCAGGTGCAGGCGCTCCGCGAGGCGGGTGCTGGCCCGGCGTGTATGCTGCTCGGCGGTGAGACGACCGTCACGGTGCGCGGCGACGGGCGGGGCGGGCGCAACCAGGAGCTGGCGCTGGCGGCGGCGCTGGCACTCGACGGCGTGGAGGGCGTCGTCGTGGCGTCGTTCGCGACGGACGGCGTGGACGGCCCTACGGAGGCGGCGGGGGCTATCGCCACCGGGGTGACGGCATCAAGGGCGCGGGTGCTGCGCCTCGACCCGGCGGCCCACCTCGACCGCAACGACAGCAATAGCTTCTTCGAGCAGACCGGCGGGCTGATCGTGCTCGGCCCGACAGGGACGAATGTTAACGATGTGGCGGTGGGGTTGGTGTATTAATTGGCGCCGTTTTCGAAGAGATTCGCCGTGTCTTGGAGCGCGAAGGGGTAATCGTTTTGGAATAGCTCTCGCCGCGCAACTTTCGTCGAGCACATGCTTCTTCAGCCAGCCTTCTCCGAAGCATCCAGAACCGTAATGCCTACGAGCTCATCATCGCGGTAATGGTAGATGTTGCCGTCATCCTCCATCACGCTGTCGTTTGCTTGCTGCGGCTTCCGGAAGCTGATGTACAGCACATCAGCTTCGGCATCGTAGTCCGTCCATACCTGTTTCGAGGGGAAGGACAGCAGACTTGATATCATCTCTCGCGGGATCATTACTTCGGCCATAGTGTTTCCCTGTTAGCCTCAATCTTGCTTGGCTTTGACGTGAAAAAAGCTGTGATCACAAAGCCGTCAGGCTCATCACGATAAACGACGACAGCCGTCTTGCGCGAAATGCTGGTACTGTCGTAGTCCCTCAGTGCAAGTGTCTCACCGCGTGTCCCTGCAATCAGACGCGAAGGCTCCGAGACTGTCTCAAGCACCTTATCCAGATTGCCTGACATGTAATCATGTGCTTCGGTGATATGAGCCCACTGTGTAGCCGTCAGCCGGATAGTATGGCCGTGAACGGAGCGAGTGGTCTGCAAGACTTCGTCAGGCATTGCGAATGTGGGTCCTTCAACGATGACAGAAACTCATTCAAGACTGACGCACCCATTGTAGCACGATCCCACCCCGCCTACCGCCCCTTCCCCATTGCCCGATCATGGCCCCCGGATATAATAGGCCCGTATCTCGCACACCGGGTTGACCTGCCGAAGCCACCTTATGCGCCTGAGCCGCCTGCCGTCCCCCCGCCTCTCCGAAGCCGCCGACCGCCGCACTGCGGTGGCACTCGCGTTCCTGCTGCTCGCCGTGTACCTCGCCACCGCCGACCTGCGCTTCCAGTCCATCGACGAGGTCGCGGTGTTCGGCGTGGCCCGGAACCTCGTCGGGCGCAGCGCCTTTGACGTGGACGGCCTGCACTGGACGACGCTGTATCTGGGCGAGGGCACGGTCGCCGCGCCGGGCGCGGATGGCCACCTCTACTCGCTCAAGGATCCCGGCGTCTCGCTGCTGGCCACGCCGCTGGTGTGGCTGGCCTACACCCTCGGCTCCAGCCCCGTACGCACCGCTTTTCTGCTCTCCCCGCTGCTCACCGCGCTGACGGGGGCGCTGCTGTACCTCGCCGCGCGGAGCATCGGCTTCAGCCGCAGCGGGGCGCTGCTCGGCGCGCTGACCTTCGGGCTCGGCTCGATGGCGCTGCCCTACGCCGAGACGCTGTTCACGCAGCCACTGGCCGCGCTGTGCCTCACCGGGGCGACGTGGGCGGCCTACTGCGGCTTTATGGACCAGCGCCCGTGGCTGGCCTTTCTCGGCGGGGTGGCGCTCGGCGCGGCAAGCACGGCGGCCATCGCGCTGTGGGTGCTGCTGCCGGCTTACGCGCTGTTCCTCATCCCCTGGGAGCGGGTGCGCCAGCGCCGCTGGCGGGACGCCGTGCGCGGAGCCCTGCCGCTGCTCGCGGCCTTTCTCGTGGGGGCGGCCCTGTTCGCTGCCGCCGAAGCGGGTTACAACGTCGTGCGCTTCGGCTCCCCGCTGAATACCGGGCACAGCGAGACGAGCGGGCTGGCCTTCGAGCTGGATACCTTCCTGGTCGGCAGTGTGGGCCAGCTCATCAGCCTGCCGCGCGGCCTGGTGTGGTATGCGCCGTTTGTGCTGCTGGTCCCTTTCGGCGCGGCGCTGATGTGGCGCTCACGCCGGCGGCTCGCCGTGCTGCTCGGGGCGCAGGTGGCACTCGTGTTCCTGCTGTACAGCGGCTGGTACGACTGGGGCGGCGGGCTGGCGTGGGGGCCGCGCTTCCTCGTCGCGCTGATGCCGCTGCTGGCGCTCTTTACCGTGCCGCTGTTCGAGCGGCTGCACGCGAGCGGCTCGCGCCCGGCGTGGTTCGTCACCGGCGTGGTACTGGCGGCGTCCGCGGGCGTGCAGATCGCCGCCGCGCTGGTTGATGCGACCGCCTCGCAGAAGGACATCCTCGAACGGCTCAGAGCGGCTACACACGGCGGGGGCTTCGCCGAGCGGGCTGCCGCGCTCACGGACGCGTCGTCGCTGCCCGTGCCGCGCCTCGCGGCAATATTCGAGGCGCGGCGCTGGGGCGTGCTGTGGATGGCTCACGGCGAGACGGACTGGCCGCTGCTCGCCGCGCTGCTGGCTCTCGTCGTGCTGGCGGCGGGCTGGCTGTGGCTGGACTACCGCGGGCAGCGACGCCGCGCGCTGGCGGGCGGCCTGCTCGCCCAAGGCGTGCTGTCGGTGGGGGTTATGGCGCTGATGCTGGCTCGCTACCCGCACCCGCCCAACGGCTATCTCTCGCAGGATACGCCGGGCCCCGCGGGGCTCGACGCCGTCACGGCCATTCTCTCCGAGCAGGCCGCCGACGGCGACGGCATCCTGCTGCTGATGCCCGCCGACTACATCGCGTGGATGGATGCCTACCGCAGCCAGGCCCCCGAGCTGAACTTCGGCCTCGAAGCCCCGCTGTCGCCCGAATCTGAGCGAATGCTCGCGCGCGCGTCGGAGTGGTACGACCGCCTCTGGCTGGTCAGCACGGGGACGCTGCGCGGCAACCCCGAGAACGGCGTCGAGCAGTGGCTGGCTGAGCATGCCTTCATCGGCGAGGTGCAGTACGAGGACGAGTCGATCAGCCTGCTCAGCTACACGCTCCTGGCGAGTCTTCCGGCCCATGAGCCGGCAGGCGTGCACTTCGGCGAGGATATCCGGCTGGTGAGTTACGCCTGGGAGATCGTGCGCCGCCCTGACGCCGCTTGGCTGAACGTGGACCTGCGCTGGGAAGCGCTCGAAACGCCCCCCGCCGATTACAGCGTGACCGTGCAGCTCTGGGCGCGCACCTGGGCGTTCATCGCGCAGCACGACGGCCAGCCTGCGGCCTTTTTCGCGCCGACCTCGGTCTGGCAGCCCGGCGAGATCGTCGCCGACCGGCACAGCCTGAGCCTGCCCCCTGACCTGCCGCCCGGCCCGTACTACCTGCACGTCGGCGTGTACGAGCTTGAGTCCGGCGATGTGCTCTGGCCTGTCGAAGTGCCGGAGTACCTCTGGCTCCCCATCGACATCCCGCCAGCCCCGGCTGGGTAGCCCCATATAGTACTCTGGTAGGATAACTACTCATTCCCCCGCGTGGCGTCGAGGCGTATGATTTCCTCGACTGTTTGCGCATCCCCTCACAATCATGCAAGGAGCCTGGTTTCAACATGTCTAAGCGTTTGATGCGCCTCAGTGGTGTGGCGATACTGGTCTTGCTCGCCGCCATGCTCGTCCTCGCCTCAACGGTGCTGGCAGCCGTCGCCACGGCCAGCAATAACGTATTTGGCTCGGCGGACCACTCCGAGTTTGAGCGGGCTGTCACCCTCGATGTCGAAGGCAGTGTGACGGACGTCAACGTCGCCGTTGACTTCCAGAAGATAGCGACTGAAGACTGTGCTAACCCGGGCACCGAGAGAGCTTTTCACACGGAAACAGGCATGTATCTGACCAGCCCGACAGGCACCCGTGTCGACCTGATCTACAACTCCGATGATCTGGAGGGGGCGACGTATGCGAGCCTTGGCGTGGTCGTTCCTCGCGCCATTGTCACGTTCGATGACGAGGCAGCCGGGCCGCAGGGCGCAGCGCCGGCGGCGGGCAGTTTCCAGCCCGAGGAGCCGCTCTCGGCGTTTGACGGCGAGACAGCCGCCGGCACCTGGACGCTGACACTCCGGGACAGCATGGCGGGTGACTACCTGTGCTACTACGGCTTCGAGCTGACGGTCGAGACCGACTACGTCGAGCCGAC
>CAZDLX010000189.1:0-6670 GCA_964506005.1 uncultured Anaerolineae bacterium
GCCAGCAGCGCGAACACGAACATCGCGCTGATCGTCTCCTTGCTGCGAAGCTCGGAGCGCAGGTCCTTCCACGCCACCGTCGCCGACGCGCGGATCAGCCCGGCGGGCCGGAAGGCGGGCCGCGCAACGAGCGGTGGGGTTGTCAGGCGTTCTTCGTGTTCAAGAGCCATGCAGGGTTAACCACTCACTTTTTGAGTCCACAGATTTCACAGATAACACAGAAAAGACAGAATTAAGAATGTCCACGAATGACACGAATAGCACTAATGAAAGAACATTAAAATCCTTCGTGTCATTAGTGTCATTCGTGGATCAAATTCCTTTTTCTTTCTGTGACATCTGTGTCATCTGTGGATTCCTGTCTCCTATCTCATCCCGGCCATGCCGGTGACTTCGGCGTATGTCTCCGCGAACGAGACCACGTCCAGCGTGCGGGCCTCGGCTTCGTACGCGATCTTGCCCTTCGACAGGATCGCGACGCGGTCTGCCATGGCGATACCGCGGGCGAGGTCGTGGGTGGTCATGAACACGGTGCGCCCGCGCGTCGCCACCTCGCGCAGCACCGTGTCGAGAATGCCCGCCGCGTCCTGGTCGAGCCCGGTATACGGCTCGTCGAGCAGCAGCACGGGTGGGTCGTGCAGGATGGCCCGTGCGATGGCGAGCCGCTGCTGCATTCCACGGCTGAACGTGCGGACCAGGTCAACGGTGCGCTGGCGCAGCCCAACCGCCTCGATGACCTCGGGGATGCGCTGGTCCTGCGCCTCCGGCGAGATGCCGTACATGCGGGCGTAGAAGCGCAGGTTCTCCTCCGCCGAGAGGTCGCCGTAGAGCAGCGGCTGGTGCGACACCACTCCCAGCACGCTCCGCGCGGCGGTGGCCTGCTGCGGCAGCACGTACCCGCCGATGCGCACGCGCCCGGTCGTCGGGCGGCTGAGCGTCGCCAGGATGCGCAGGAATGTGGTCTTGCCCGCGCCGTTCGGCCCGAACAGCGTGAGGAATTCGCCCTCGCCCACACGCAGATCGACCCCGCGCAGCACGGGGCGCAGGCCAAACGCCTTGGTCACGCCGCTGGCTTCGATCATCGCCACGTCCGGACGGTCCCCGTCAGCCACGGCCCGGCTACCGCTCCGCCACTTCGGCGGCCAGCTCGGCCTTGAGCGCTGCCCGGCGAGCCTCGTACTCGAAGCGGTTAACGCGCCCCGCCTCGTGCGCTTCGTCCAGCGCCGCGATCTCGGCGATGATGCCCTCCTGCCGCGCGCTCAGCCCCTCGACCGCGAGCAGCGGCGCGGCGTTGCGCTGCAGGAGCCAGTAGCCAACCCCCGCGGCGAGCAGCACACCTGCGGCCACGGCCAGCACCACGGGGAGCGCGCTGGTCGCCGCGCCGCCCGCCCGGACCTCGACCGTGAGCGTGTCGCCTGCCGCAAAGTTCTGGCCCGAGTACATAGCATACGGGATGCCGTCGATGGTCTGCGAGCCAGCCTCGTTAAGCAGCCCTGCGCGCACGCGGTGGCCCTCCTGCGCCAGGATCGTGGCCTGCCGCGTATCGTAGCGCACCGGGAACTCGTACTCGCCGCTGCCCTCGTAGGGCAGGAAGTAGTTCACGATCACCGCCAGCGACTGGGTGCCGGGCTGGAGCCGCTGCGTATCGTAGTACGTCGTCTCGGAGGCAGCGACGTAGCGCCCGCCCACCTGCCCCTCGTCGAACTGGAGACCGTACGCCCCCTCGGGCACGCTGATCGCCACGCTGCCACGCCGCCCGCCGAGCACCGGCTCGTCCGTCACGTAGATGCGGTCGCTCGCGTTGCTGAACACGTAAAGCTGCGTCACCAGCAGCGCGCCGGGATGCTCCTCGAAGATAATATGCATGGCGTCGACGGACACGACGCTCTCGTCGGTCGTGCTGGCGTAGACCTCCAGCGGCAGCTCCATCACCGGGTTTTCGGGGTCGATCAGCGCGCCGTTCTCGAAGCTCACGCCGTCGTAAACGACTTCGACCACGTAGGCAGCCCGTTCGACGTCGAGCGGCACGTCGTCAAAGCGATACGCCCCGCCGGGGTCCACCGGCGCGCTGCGGGCGAGAAACTCGTAGACCTCGTTCTCCTCGCTGACGGCCACCCCGCGCAGGCTGACTTCCAGCCCGGCAGGCAGCGACTCGCCGGGGGTGCCCATCTGCACCTGCCCCTCGACGACGCCCACGCCCGGCTCCGTGGGGGGTGCTTCGCCGGCAGGCTCTTCCCCGGCGGGCTCGTCGCCTGCACCCTCAGGCTCTTCTGGCTCCTCTGCCGCTGGCTCTTCCTCGGCAGGCAGCTCTTCCGCAGGGGGTTCGTCACCGGCGGGGGCATCCTCCTCGCCGCCGAGATCGGGCACGTCGAGCGAGACGCCGGGCGCGGTTGCCTGGCCGGGCATGGGCCCGGTCTCGATCGGGCCGGCGGGCACGGGCTCGCTGGCCAGCGAGCAGGCCGCCAGGGCCAGCGCTAACAGGGCAAACAGCGCGGTCGTTTTCAGGGTTCGGGCAGCGGTGAGTCGAGGCATGGTGGGTTTCACGTCCAGACGGTGTTTAGAGACGAGCGCCGCAGGCCCCGCAGAACCGGTCGCCGGGCTTGGCGCGGGTGCCGCACTGCGGGCAGAAGGCGGCCGGGGTCGCAGACGCGTCCGCAGACACGGGCTCCCCGGCCCGGTAGGCAGCGATGAGCGCCTCCAGCGGATCGGTTGCGGAGGAAGCCCCATTGGCGGGCAGGGTGTCGAGACGTTCGAGGATCTCGACGCCCTGCGCAACGAGCCGGTAGCGCTGCTCGGCGTACTCCTCGTCGGCCACCTTGTTCGTCTTGAAGTCGAAGTCCAGGTCGCGGATGGCGGCGTAGACGCGGTTACGCTCGGCGAGCAGCTCGGCGCGCTCGGCGAGCCGCTCGCGCAGCGTCGAGGCGGCGCGCTGGTCGCCGCGTACCGGGGCGTCTGCCCCGCGCGGGCTGAAAAACGGCTGTGCGACGAACGCCCCCACAAAGAGCAGGGCGGCGAGCGCCAGCAGAGCGGTAATTGGATCCATCTTAACTGTCTCTCACTGCTAGCCAGCCGATGAAAGCTGGTCCGGTTCAGGCTCCGGTGGCGTACCGCTCCGGGTGCCAGTCATATTCCATGTAGTGCGCGGTCTCGGCGGCGACGTCCGCGCCGAGCAGCCGGGCGACGACGTACAGCGACATGTCGATACCCGCGCTGATGCCGCCCGACGTGATCACCCGCCCGTTGTCGATCACCCGCCGGTCGGCGATGACCGTCGTCTGCGGCCCGGCCTGGGCCAGCACGTCGAGCGCGCGGTGGTGCGTGGTTGCCTCGACGCCGTCGAGCAGGCCCGCCTTGGCGAGCAGGATCGAGCCGGTGCAGACCGACGCGGTGAGCTCGGCGCGGGCGGCGGCCCCGGCGATCCAGCCGGTGAGCGCGTCGTTCAGCATCTCGCGGCGCGTGCCGTACCCGCCCGGCACGACCAGAATATCGGCGGGCGGGCAGTTCTCGACGGTGTACGCCGGGTTGACGCTCAGCCCGCCCCGCGTCGTGACCGGCCCCGGCTTCTCGGCGACGGTGTAGACGCGGAAGGGCTTCTCGCCGCGCACGTGGCCCGCCACGTTGAAGACCTCGAACGGTCCCGCAAAGTCGAGCACCTCCACGTCGTCGAAGATCAGGATGTTAACCGTGCGTGTCGCGTCCATACGCCCCTACTCCACTACCATTACTGTCATTCAGGCTTCCCCCTCACCCCTGCACTCACGCTGACTGCGTCACCGTGAGTGCTTCCCCTCTCCCACACGGGGAGAAGGGGCCAGTCCCGACTCGGGATTTCGCTTCTCCCCTTGTGGAGAAGGGTGCATCGATGCGGTGATGCAGAGCGTCGCGCATCGATGCGGGATGAGGGGGCTTGTCATGCGCCCCTCTCGCGGACCTACTGCGCCAGCGCCCTGTCGATCTCCGCCGCCAGCTCGTTGTAGGACAGCGGCTTCATCGCGAAGTACGTGATCTCGCCCTCGCGGTTGACGACGAACGTCTCTGGCACGCCGCGGATGTGGTAGGCGTCGGAGATCTTCGTGCCGAGGTCGGCGCCGTTCGGGTAGGTAATGCCGAAGCGCTCGATGTACGCAAGCCCCTTGGCCTCGCTGTCCACGTAGTCCACGCCGATGAACATCACGCCCCGGTCCTGGTAGTCCACCCACGCCTGCTGGAGGTCGGGTGCTTCCTCGGCGCAGGGCGCGCACCAGCTTGCCCAGAAGTTGATCACGACAACCTGCCCGCGCAGGTCGGACAGCGTGATCGTGTCGCCGTCGTAGGTCTCCAGCGTGAAGTCGGGGGCTTTGCCCTCGGTCGGCTGGCTGGCAAAGGCCTGGATCAGCCCGAAGGTCAGAAAGGCCAGCAGCATGCCGACGATGGCCCAGACTGCGATGCGCCCCCAGCGCAGCCCCTTCTTTTCTACGGGCTCGTAGACCGGCGTTGTATCTTCGCTGAATGTGTTTTCTGCCACTCGCAATACCCTCTATCAGCCGCACACCTCGCGGCTGCAACCCTTACGCTGAGAACTCTTCGACCTCGCGCTCCAGCCGGGCCACCATTTCGGGGTCGAGCCCCGCATAGCTCCCTGCGGCCCGCCCCGGCTCCGCCTGCGCTGCGAGCGCGCCCGGCGCCATGCGGCGCAGCGTGACGACAAGCACCGCCGCTCCCGCCAGCACGATCAGCGGCGGCAGGACCCACACCACCAGGTCGATGCCCTCCCGCTGGGGTGTTGCCAGCACGCGCCGCCCGTACCGGTCGACGAAGTACTGCTTGATATCGTCCTCCGAGCGGCCCTCGACCAGCATCGTGCGGATCTCGTCGCGCCAGTCGGCGCAGGCCTGCGTGCCGCACACGTCGAGCGGGATGTTGTCGCACACCGGGCAGTAAAGCTGCTCGGCGATGGCGTTCACCTCGTCATCCGTCACGCCCTCGCCGGGCGGCACGACGTCGCCGCCACCCTGGGCCAGTGCCGCGGGTGCGGCAGCCAGAAGCCCCACGAGCAGCAGGCCAAAGAGGATGATTTCAGTCGTCCGTTTCGTTAGTCGCATCGTCGTGCGCTTTCTAGTGACCCCACCCCCATACCCCCTCCCCGCCAGCAGGGAGGGGGCGGGAACGGCAAGGTCTGTCAGTATGCTGTTGGCTCTACGGTGGCTGCGGCAGCCATCTCGCGCTGCACGCGCTCGGGCGGCTCGGCAATCGCCGTCTCGATGCCCGCGTGGCCCTCGCGCAGCCGCACCCACAGCACGGTTAGCAGCGTACCCAGCACCATCGCGCCAATGCCGATGAGGCCCGCCTCGGGGCCGAACGCCCCGCCGGTCCAGGCTTCAGGGCCGCCCTGCTGCACGCTGATGAACGTCGCCGCGCGGAAGTCCATGCCGCTCACCGGGAAGCCGAACACGTTGCCCTGGAAGAAGTTCCACGTCATGTGCAGGCCGATGGGAATGGCCAGCCGGCCCGTCAGGGCGTAGCCCACCGCCAGGAAGATCCCGGCGAGGAAAATGTTGAACGTGCTCACGAAACTGGCGTTCGGGTTGGTGGCGTGCAGCAGCCCAAAGAACGCCGCCTGGATGATAGTCGCGACGATCACCGCGGGCACCGCGCCCATGCCCCGCAGCCCTTCGGCCAGGTTGGTAAGCTGGTAGCCGCGGCTCAGCACTTCCTCGCCGATGCCGACCAGGATGAAGATCAGGGCCGGCAGCAGAATGGCCAGTGCGAACGGCGTCGCGGGGTTCTGCGTGACGAAGAACCCGGTCACGTCGATCCAGCCCGCGGCCAGCTCGACGGCGAAGATCAGCGCCATCAGCACCGCGCCGAGCAGCAGCCCGAAGGCGAAGTCCGCCCACCACGCGCCGTTAAGGTGCAGGCCGAAATCGGCGAAGCGCCGCTTGTCCAGGAAGCGCCCCGCCAGCCAGACGGTCAGCATGACCGCGACGAAAGACAACACCTGCAGCGCCAGCATCAGGCCGGGCCGGCTCATGATCGCCTGCGTCACCGCGGCGGGGTCACTCATCTCTTCGAGGGTAACTGCCCCGGTCGCCACGGCGATAATGCCCCACAGCGCGCCGACCAGCGCCTGCCCGACGAACAGCAGCACAAACCACGCGATACCCTGAATCAGCAGCCGCCACAGCGCGCGCAGCCGCCGTTCGGATCGATTCCAGAAGATGTTGCCGTTAGACATGAAGCCTCGACCATTCCTATTCGTTGCTTGTCCCGCAAACTGCCACGGAAGTAGGGGCGCAGCATGCTGCGCCCTATCCCTGTTAAGTCCAGACCACCGGCTCACCTCAACCGGGCTCAAGACCCCCTCTGAGGTTGCTTCGCAACCCCATCTCCCCCTTTCAGGGGGCGAAGGTGTTGGCCGCGGCTGTGGCGGCGCATTAGGCAGACGAAGGGGTTTCGGGCCAGGCCAGCAGCCAGGCCTAATCCCCCACTGCCGCGGCGGGACGCCGGCGGGCGCTCGGCACGCTGCGGCGCTCCTCGCGGTAATCCGGCCAGGCGGCGATGCCCGTGCCAATGATGAACACCAGGCCGCCGCCCCACACCCAGTTCACGAGCGGGTTGTAGTACACCTTGAACGTTGCGCTGGAGAGCGTCGTCTCCTCCCACGTCACGAGCAGCACGTAGAAGTCATCGC
>CAZDLX010000190.1:0-6650 GCA_964506005.1 uncultured Anaerolineae bacterium
TAGCGGGTTTGACAGCCAACAGGCCGGCTTCAGCCGGCATATCTCGGGTAGCGTGAGGATTTATCCTCACGCGGTCGCCGGTCTGCAACTGCCCTACGATTGTATACCCGACAAGTAGGGGCCGGTCTCAGACCGGCCCCTACTCGTTAATGGAATCGAGCTTTACAGCGTCAGCAGCGGGTGGCGATCGTCGAAGCGGTGCAGCCCGGCGGCCCGCGCAGCCGCGAACGCCGCCTCAACCTCCTGAGACGTCACCGGGTGGCTCAGCGGCCCCAGGTCAGTGCTGCGGGCTTTCCACTCAGGCCGGTACTGCCCCATGATGTTGATATAGGTATCGGGGGAAATCTCCGAGGCCAGGAAGCGGGCGACGGCCTCCGTGCCCGCCAGCGCGCCCGGCAGGACGAGGTGCCGCACGAGCAGCCCTCGCCGGGCAATGCCGCGCTCGTCGAGCACCAGGTCGCCGACCTGCCGGTGCATCTCCCGCACTGCCGCCTGGTTGTGCTGCGGGTAGTCTTTGACGAGGCTGTACTTCCGCGCAGTCGCCGCATCCCCGTACTTCATATCCGGCATGTAGATGTCCACGATGCCGTCGAGCAGCGCCAGCGCGGTCAGCGAGTCGTAGCCACCCGAGTTGTAGACCAGCGGGATGTTCAGCCCCCGGCGGGCGGCGATAGCCACCGCCTCGATGATCTGCGCCACGACGTGGGAAGGTGAGACGAGGTTGACGTTGTGGCAGCCCAGCGCCTGCAGGTCGAGCATCATGCTCGCGAGCTCATCTGCCTCGACGGTGCGCCCCTGGCCCTGCTGGCTGATCTCGTAGTTCTGGCAGTACTGGCAGCGCAGGTTGCAGTAGGAGAAGAAGATCGTGCCGGAGCCGTGCCAGCCGCGCAGCGGGTCTTCCTCGCCGCGGTGGGGGAAGTAGGACGACACCCGCGCCCGGCGGGACGTCCGGCAGGTGCCCAGCCGCCCGGCGGTGCGGTCGACTTTGCACTGCACGGGGCAGAGATCGCACTTCTTGAGGTGTTCGAGCGCGGCTTCGGCCCGCGCGTCCAGCTCGCCAGCGTCCAGCAGCCGGCGATACGCCGGTCTAAAGGAATTTCCGTTGCTCATCGCTCCAAGCGCCCTTTGCAGTCGGCCTGAGTCAACTGCCAGCATAGCGCCGGAAGGTAGGTGCACACATCTGACGATTGTCAGCGTTTAAGGCGGCAACCTGCGGATCTGGCCGGGCGTGGCAGCGGGCCGGTTACTCCTGCCCGTTGAGGTCGGGCTGTGCGTCGATGGCTTCGGCGAGGTGCTGGTGAAGCTGCGTTGCAGCGCTCTCCAGATCGAGGTCTGGCTGCAGCGCCAGCTCGCCGATGACGAGGGCTTCTGCCTCTGACTTCAGCTTCTGGTCGCGCTCGGTGAGGCTATCGTTGTGCTCGCGCCACGCGAGGTCGCGCAGCGCCTGGGTGACAAGCTCGGCATCGCCGCTGCGAATGCGCAGCTCGATCTCGGCCTGCCGCTTGCGGTGGTCGTCGTCGAGCTCGTTTGGCTCGGCGGAGAGGATGTCGAGGATACCCGCTGCGTCGAGTGTTGCCTTGCGCAGGCCCGAGGCCTCCGCCCGCTCGACGGGGATCATCAGCGTGCCGTGGTCGTTGACGAGCTCGATGCAGTAGTACTGGCGCTCAACACCGCCGACCCGGCGCCTGGGGATGCTGATAATGCGCCCTGCTCCGTGGGAGGGGTGGACAATAGGGTCGCCCTGTTTGAACGTCGTCGTCTGTTCAGACACAGTGGATCTGTCTCCTCTCGCTCGAACGCCGCCTCCAGTGGTCAAGCCACGGCTCGCTCCCTGTGGATCGCTCAGGCGTATGGCGTCTCTTCGGCATGTCAGGAGGAGCGGCACTGACGGTTGCTTGTGGACGAGATGCGACCTGCTGGGGCCAGGGCTGGGGGCTGGCCACGTGTTTCGCCGAGTTGGGAATCCGGTTCAGGTCATGCCCCAGTATACTCCGGGTCGGCGGGGGCGGCAAGGAGACCTCACCCCCTCACCCCGTCCTCGCAGCGGCTGTGCCGCGCGAGGCCTGCCCCTCTCCCGGCCGCGCCTGCGACGCTGCGAGAGGGGCAACAGATCACTGAGCAACCGGCTGTTCCCTTCTCCCCCCGGGAGAAGGGTGAGCCGAGCGAAGCTCGGGTCGGGATGAGGGGGTCAACCGCCCGGTTTTGCTCACCCACGCCGCCCGGTATAATCGGCGCATGAACGCTCGCAGATGGGTCCTCGTCGTCGTCATTGTCTTTATCGCCGCGCTGGTCGGCGTGGTGGCGCTGTTCGCAGGTGGGCTGCGGGCGTGGGCCTTCAGCCAGACCGGCGAGGAGGCGCTGTTCGGGCAGGTGCGCGGCGTCGGGGAGCTGGCGCTGAACCTCGCCCAGCCGCGCCGGCAGCTCGCACTCGACGCCCAGATCGCGCACACCGGCGTCAACCCCTTCGGCATCAACACCTTCCTGCACCATGAGGTCGAGCCCGAAAAACGCGAGCAGCAGCTGGCGCTCATCTCCGCGGCGGGCTTCCGGTGGATCCGGCAGGAGTTCCCGTGGGAAGATATCGAGATCCACGAGCGCGGCGACTTCACCGACCGGCGCAACGACCCCGCCGGGATCGACGCCTGGCTGAAGTACGACCAGATCGTTGCGCTGGCGGACGAATACGGTGTGGAGATCATCGCCCGGCTGAGCAACCCGCCGTCGTGGAGCCGCGCTGCCGGCGACGAGATGGGCACACATGCTCCGCCCGACGACTACGACGACTACGCCCACTTCGCGGCGACGGTCGCGGAGCGCTACCGGGGCCAGATTCGCTACTACCAGGTGTGGAACGAGCCGAACATCTACCCCGAGTGGGGCGAGCTGCCCATCGACCCCGAAGGCTACGCCGACCTGCTGTGCCGCGCCTACCGCGCCATCAAAGAGGCCGATCCCGACGCGGTGGTGCTCAGCGCGCCGCTGGCCCCGACGCTGGAGCTCGACGAGCACAACCTCAACGACCTGATCTTCCTGCAGCGCATGTATGACGCAGGGGCCGCCGGCTGCTTCGACATCCTTTCCACGCAGGGCTACATGCTGTGGTCCGGTCCGACCGACCGGCGGATGCAGCCCGTCAGCCTGAACTACGCGCACGTCGAGTACGTGCGCGACGTGATGGTGCGTAACGGCGATGCTGAGAAGCCGATCTGGATCAGCGAGACGAACTCCAACGCCTCACCCGAGGACGTCGAGCCACGCTACGGGCGGGTGACGCTACAGCAGCAGGCGCGCTATGCGCCGCTCGCCTACCAACGTGCGCGCGAGGACTGGCCGTTCGTGGGCGTTATTACTTTCTGGTACTTCAAGAGGGCCGAGTGGACGTGGCTGGAGGAGCGTCGCCCCGAAGCCTACTTCCAGATGGCCGACCCCGACTTCAACCTGATGCCGGTCTACGACTCGATGAAGGAATACGCCAACCAGCCGCCGGTGATGTACCGCGGGCGGCACGCCGCCGGTCACTGGGCGGTGCAGCCCGGCGAGGGCTGGTCGGAGGACGGTAACGGCTTGCGCGCCACCTCGGGCGCGGAGCCGCTCGGTCTGACGTTCGACGGCGCGGCGCTCGGCGTGGAGCTGGCCAGCGGCGGCATCACCTATCGCGTGGATGGCGGCCCCGCACGGACCCTCACCAGCGCCGGGGGGATGGAGACGATCTGGCGCGGGCGCGGCGGCGAGCACACTATTCTGATCGAGCCGGTAGATGAGGCGGTGATCGCCGGCTTCCGCGTGGCGGATGGGCCGCGCCCCGGCGTCGCCGGGATCGTGGCGGCGCTCGTGATCCTGTCCGGCATCCTGTACGCGTTCCGGCGGGCGCGGCGGGTGAGCGAGGCAGGCAGTGGCTGAGCGGGCCGGCTGGCCTCTCGTCGCTGCGCTGATCCTCGCCCTCGCCCTCGGGCTGCGCGTCGCGGGCACGGCACCCGCCGGGCTGCCCGACCTCACTCCCGCGCTGCTCGGAACGCTCGCCGTGGCGCTGGTCTATGCCACCAGCGCGCGCTTCTTCGACCCGGCCTCCGGCGCGGTTGGGGCGCTGCTGGCCGCACTGAACCCGCTTCAGGTGCTGTACGGTCGCGAGTCGGTGTCGTTCACGCTGCTCGCCGTGCTGAGCGCCGCGTCGGTGCTGCTGGCAGCCGCCGTGCTGACCATCCCCGGCGGGATGGCGGCGGGGCGCTTCCGGCGCGGGCGGTCGTTCGCGATCATCTCCGCATATCTGGTGATCAGTGTGGCCGGGTTGTACACACACCCGGCCTTCCTGTTCGTGCTTGCCGCCGAGACGCTGGTCTTTGTCGGGTGGCTGCTGGGCAGGCCGCGCAAGCGGCATGGCCTCGTAACGTGGCTGATCCTGCTCGGCGTGCCGCTGCTGGTGGCGCTGCCGGTGCTGCCGGGCAGCCTGCACGAGTTCGTCGCCGGGCTGCAGGCGGGCGGCCTGCCCCCGGTGTGGCAGCTCATCGAGCAGGTCGCCTACGGGCCGGGGGCTGCCGGGGAGACCCGGCAGGGGCTGATCCCCCTCCTGCTGCTGGCAGGGGTGGGGCTGTTCCCGCCGTTCGAGGAGGAGGGGCGCACCCTGAGCTTCGCGGAGCGCGCGGGTCTCGTGGCGCTGTGGCTGCTGCTGCCCCTCGCCGTGCTAGTGTTGTTCTCCCTGCCCGCCGCAGGCCCGCCGCCGGTGCGCGCCGCTGGCAACCTGGCCGGGGTGCTGCTGCCCGCCGGGCTTGCGCTGGCGATCCTTGCCGGGCGCGGCGTGGTGATGGGCATCCGGCTCGGCGCGCCCGTCCCCGGCGCGAGCACGCTCGGCGCAGTGCTGACCGCTGCGCTGGTCCTGGGGATGGTCTTCGCCGGGGTCGTGCTCCCCTACTTCGCCGGGCTCGGCGCGCTGTACTGACCTGCTTGAACCCGGCCCCCGCCTGTTGTATGCTGAGCGTGACGCAGCCGCCGAGGAGCACCATGGACCGCACGCCTTCACCCTATGACACGCCCCGCCCGCCGAAGAGCTACTTTGGCGAGGCGGTTCTCACCCTGGCGATCTACTACTTCGGGATGCTGATCGGTGGCTTCTTTGCGAACCTGTACTTCCTGCGCCGCGCGAGGGAGGATCGCGAGGAGGGCATCCCGACGAAGTATGTGGGCTGCCTGCATGCCCTGCTGCTGTTTCATATCGCGCTGGCCGCCGCCATTGGCGTGGGGGTGGTCTACCTCTTGGTGACAGGCCAGCTTGCCGCGATGTTCGGCGGCTAAGGAGAGAAAATTCGGTGGACTCATATGGGCGCCCGTACCCACCGCCGTACTACAGGCCGGAGAAAGACTACCTGGCCGAGGCGCTGATCACGATGCTGCTGTACCTGCTCGGCTTCGGCATCATCGGCTTCATCGCCAATATCGTCGTGCTCCGCAACGCCAACCGGGACGAAGCCCGCGGTGTTTACGTGCACAACAAGGGCTGTCTGCAGGCCATGCTGTGGGTGCAGATCGCCGGGCTCATCGTCGGCTGCGCTGCCATCGCCGCCCTGCTGGCTCTCGGAGGGTTCGGCGTGCTCTTTGAGGCAGCTCGGGGCTCCGGCCCGGCACCCTAGCGCCGCGCCTCCAGCCGCGCGCGGAGCAGCTCGCCGGCGATCTGCGCGTTGGCCTGCCCGCGCGTCTCGCGCATCACCTGCCCCACAAACCAACCCAACAGCCCCTCCTTGCCGCCCAGATACGTCTCGACCTCACGGGGGTTCGCGTCGAGCACCCGGTCAACCAGCGCCACGAGCGCGCTCTCGTCGCTGATCTGTGCCAGCCTCTGCGCCTCGACGATCTCCGCCGCCGCCTGCCCCGTGTCGAGCATCCCGGCGAGCACGTCTTTGGCGGTGCTCAGGTTGATGCGGCCCGCCTCGACGAGCCCGATCAGCTCCGCCAGCCCCGCCGGGCTGATGCTCAGGGCATCGATGGATGCCCCGCGCTCGTTCATGTGCCGGAACAGCTCGCCCGTGATCCAGTTAGCGGCGGTCTGCGCGCTGGCCCCGGCTGCCACCGCCGCCTCGAAGAAGTCCGCGACGGCTTTATCGCCCACGAGCACCTCGGCATCCACGTGAGATAACCCGTGCTCGCGCATCAGGCGGCTGCGCCGGGCGTCGGGCAGCTCGGGCAGCCGCGCGCGGATCTCGTCCACCCACTCGCGGCTGACGTGCAGCGGCGGGATGTCCGGCTCGGGGAAGTAGCGGTAGTCGTCGGCGAACTCCTTGCTGCGCTGCGGGACCGTCACCCCGGCGTCCTCGTCGAAGCCCATCGTCTGCTGCACGACCGCGCCGCCGGACTCCACCAGCCGGATCTGCCGGTCGATCTCGTAGCGACAGGCCCGCACCAGCGAGCGGATGCTGTTCAGGTTCTTGATCTCGGTGCGCGTGTTGAACGCCGCCGAGCCAGCCTCCCGCACGGAGACGTTGGCCTCGAAGCGCAGCACGCCCTTGCTCATGTCGCCGTGGTTGACGCCCAGCGCGACGAGGATGGCGCGGATCTTGCGGGCGTAGGCCTCGACCTCCTCGACGGAGCGCATGTCCGGCTCGGAGACGATCTCCAGCAGCGGCACGCCCGCCCGGTTCAGGTCGATGCCGCTCATGCCCTGG
>CAZDLX010000191.1:0-6608 GCA_964506005.1 uncultured Anaerolineae bacterium
GGGTGAGCTGGACTTCATGATCATCGACCTGCCGCCCGGCACCGGCGACGCGCAGCTCACGCTGTCTCAGTCCGTGCCGCTGGCCGGGGCGCTGATCGTGACCCAGCCGCAGGAGATGGCGCTGGGCGACGCCCGCCGGGGCATCGCGATGTTCGGCCAGGTAAACGTCCCCGTGCTGGGCATTATCGAGAATATGAGCGGTGACTTCTTCGGCGAGGGCGGCGGCAAGCGCCTGGCTGAGGAGCTCGGCATCCCGTTCCTGGGCAGCATCCCGCTCGACCCGCAGGTGCGCGTGGGCGGCGACGTCGGCGAGCCTATCGTCGTCTCGACGCCAGACGCGCTGGCGTCGGAAGCGCTGAAGCAGCTCGCAGTAGACGTTGCACGGCGCGTGGAAGAAGCCGGCGACGACGGCGATATCTCGCTGTCAATCAGCTAGTGTTGGCAGGCGGGGGCAGGCAAGGGCCTGCCCCTTTTGATTCTCCCTCACCCCGGCCTTGCAGTGACTGCGACGCGCAGCCAGCGGTGCGGGCACAGGCCGCGATACTTGCGATTTGTCAGATGCTCATCTAAACTATCGCCGAAGGTACGGGTGTTGTTACTTGAGAAACCGTACCGGCTGTTCGACCCAGACTTATACCGGGAGGCTCCGCGCTCTGTGCGCGTCCCCCATGTGCTTAACGGAGCAAAATCCGTATGACTGTCACTGCAACACCGCGTGTTGTCGGTGTGCGTTTTCGCGAGGTGGGCAAACTCTACCACTTCGACTCCTCCGCTTACCCCGACGTTCAGCTTGGCGACTACGTGATTGTAGAAACGTCACGCGGCCGCCAGCTCGGCCAGATCATGGGCTTCATCCCGCCTGAGAAGGCAGAGCTGCCTGACATCAAGCCTATCAAACGCCTCGCCAGCGCCCGCGACCTGCTGATGAACAAGCTGTACGAGGCCAAGGGCGTCGAGGCGCTCATCGTCTGCCGTGAGGCGGCGGCCCAGCTAGGTGGGCTGGAAGGCGCAAAGTTCGTCATGGCCGAGTACAACTACGATGGCAGCGTGCTGTCGTTCCTGTACACGTCCGAGGAGAACATCAACACGACCCGCCTGCGGAAGCGGCTGGCCAAGGAGTTCCGCGCCCGGGTGGAGATGCGCCGCATCGGCGCACGTGACGCTGCCAAGCTGCTCGGCGAGTACGGCGCGTGCGGCGCGCCGCGCTGCTGCTCGACGCACCTGACCGAGTTCAGCCCGATCTCGATCAAGATGGCCAAGGCGCAGGGCATCTCGCTCAACCCCTCTGAGATTACGGGGATGTGCGGGCGGCTGCGCTGCTGTCTGATCTACGAGTACGAGCAGTACGTCGAGGCGCGCAAGCACCTGCCGAAGAAGAACAAGCGCGTCGGCACGCCGCACGGCGAGGGCCGGGTGATCGCGATTAACCCGCTGGCGGGGTCCGTCACCGTGATGGTGGAGGACAACCGCTACGAAGTCGTACAGGATGACCTGATCCCTCTGGACGAGCTGCGGGCGCTGCAGGAGAAGGCCGCCAACCCGTGCGCCAAAGAGGGCGGCGGCGTGTGCGACTGCGGGGCGCGCATCCGGCCCGGCAAGCCTGCCGAGGATGCCGAGGAACCCGGCGACGAGCCGCCCAATTCGAAGCCGCGCCGCGCGCCGGGCAGGCACCGGCATTAAGCCGCGGCGCTCCGCCGCAAACCGAGTGGGACCTGATCAGGACTTCGCCACCACGACTGCGGGCGAAGTCCTTCTCTCACCGGCGGCAACCTGGCCGCCCATATCACGCACCGGCTGCATCGGAAGGAGCGAATAATCATGGCTGTCGATTTCCACGCAGAGGCTCTGGCCCTGCACCCCGAGATGATCGAGCGGCGGCGCGATCTTCACCGGCATCCCGAGCTGGCGTTCGAGGAGGTTCGCACCGCCTCGATTGTCGCCAACACGCTGGCAGACCTGGGGCTCGAAGTCCAGACCGGCGTCGGGCGGACCGGCGTCGTGGCGATGCTCGACGGTGCGCACGATGGCCCCACCGTGCTCGTCCGGGCCGATATGGACGCGCTGCCCATCGCCGAGGAGAACGAGACGGAATACGTCTCGACCGTGCCGGGCAAGATGCATGCCTGCGGTCACGATGGTCACACGGCGATCGGGCTGGCTGTCGCGCGGATGCTGACGGCACAGCAGACCGAGATGCACGGGCGCGTCAAGTTCGTGTTCCAGCCCGCCGAGGAGATCGGCGAGGGGGCGCGAGCGATGGTGGCGGACGGGGCTCTTGAGAACCCGCGCCCGGACGTGACGCTGGGTCTGCACCTGTGGAACACGCTGCCCGTTGGCACCGTCGCGGTGACGCCCGGCCCGTCGATGGCCGCTGCAGATATCTGGGATTGTGTCATCACCGGGAAGGGCGGGCACGGTGCCTCGCCTCACGAGACGCAGGACCCGATCATCGCCACCGCGCAGATCCTGAGCGCGCTGCAGACCATCGTCAGCCGGAACGTGAAGCCGGTTGATACGGCGGTGGTCACGGTTGGCTCCATTCACGGCGGCGACGCCTTCAACGTCATCCCGCCGGAGGTCCGGCTCAAGGGCACGATCCGCACCTACACCGAGGAGACGAAGGCGCTGGTCCACCGCCGCGTGCGGGAAGTGTGCGAGGGTATTGCCGCGTCGCTGGGCTGCCGGGCTGAGGTGGAGATCCGCTCGACGACGCTGGCGGTCGACAACGATCCCGAGGTGGCAGCGCGCGTCGCCGGGATTGCCGCGCAGGTGGTCGGCGAGGAGAACGTGCGGCACGACGAGCGCAGCATGGGCTCGGAGGACGTGTCGTTCTTCATGGCCGACGTGCCGGGCTGCTACTTCTTCGTCGGCTCGGCGAACGCCGAGCGCGGGCTCAACTACCCGCACCACAACCCGCGCTTCGACGTGGACGAGGAGGCAATGCTGATCGCGGCGGAGCTGCTGGCGCGGGCCGTCGCGAGCTACGTGCTGCCGGGGTAGGGTGATTGTGGCTGGTAGTGATGGGCCTTAACAAGTTTGGCTGACAGCTCACATCTGGCCGCTTAGTTGAACCCCCTCCGCCCGGCCCTTTGGGCCGGCCATCTCCCCCTTGCAAGGGGGAGGTCAACCGCGCCGCTGACACCGTCACGGCGCGGTTGGGTGGGGGTTCCAAGGGCAACCTGCCCGCGAATAGGACATGAGGACGGGGTTGCCAGGTTACTTTGTTTCTTCGCCGTTTCCAGGTGCCGATCCCCCACGTTGTCACGCTGCCGGGGCCAGAGTACAATTGTCAGATAATCTGATCAATGGCTCCACGAGCGGGAAATGAGGGGAACGTGCGGGTTTCTGCCCTGCAATCGGTCGTTCTGCGGTACGTTATCGAGAACGGCTACCGGCCAGGCGACCAGCTTCCGACGATCCAGGAGATCAGCCGGGAGCTTGGCGTGAGCGTGGCAAAGACACGCGAAGACCTGGAGGTAGCCCGCGCGCTCGGCGCGCTGGAGATCAAGCCGGGGCGCGGCACGCAGGTCGCGGAGTACAGCTTTGCGCCTGCCGTGACGCTCAGCGCGCTGTACGCCATCGGGTTGGATAACCGCAACTTCGAGCACCTGCGCCACATGCGCGACGCCATCGAGCTGTCGCTGTGGCCCGAAGCCGTGGCCACACTCACGCCGGAGGACATCACCGAGCTGCGGTGTCTGATCGAGGCGGCGGAGCGGCAGCTTGAGGACGCGCCCGCCCAGATGCCTGCCCGCGAGCACCGCGCGTTCCACCTGCGGATCTTCTCGCACCTGGACAACCCGTTTGTGTACGGCTTCCTGGAGGCCTTCTGGGACGCCTACGAGGCGTCGGGGCTGCACCTACATGCCGACCTCGACTACCTGCGCAAGGTGTGGGACTACCACCGGCGCATCGTGGACGCGATTGAAGCCGGCGAGGTGGAGACGAGCCGCCGCCTGCTGGACGAGCACATGCGGCTGCTCAACGAGCGCAAGCCCGTCGCTGACGGCTCTCAGCCCACGC
Organism: uncultured Anaerolineae bacterium; assembly: GCA_964506005.1. Lineage (GTDB taxonomy): Bacteria > Chloroflexota > Anaerolineae > Aggregatilineales > UBA3940 > UBA3940. The sequence continues at coordinate 4,024 of CAZDLX010000191.1, forward strand.
TGGAGCAGCGCGCGCGCATGTTCGAGTAGATCCGGGCGCGCGAGGCAGTAGAAAATCACAGGGGCGGGCCACTGGTGGCCCGCCCCTGTTCGTTTTGGCGTAGGTTGCGGCACCTTCCTGTTTGAAAGTCTCGACCCCACCCCTGCCGATGCGCAAAGGGCGCATCGGCATCCCCTCCCCGCTTGCAGGGAGGGGATGTTGCCGTCTCTCCTTCCTTGCTCGCGGGGCAGGGACCGGGCCGCTGCAAGCGGTCTTCGCGGTGCAGCAGCTACTTCCTGAACATCTCGTCAAGTATCGGGCGCAGGACGTCCCAGTTTGGCTCGGCGACCGACGCGCCGCTGTCCGTCGTGCGGCCCATCATCATGCCCGGCTCGAACACCTGCTGCTCGAAGCCGCCCGGCCCAACCCAGATCACGGCGGGGGCCAGCGCAATGGCGTCGATGATCGTCAGGTCCGTATCGACGTTTTGTGTGTAGGCGACCGCGACCCCCGGCAGCCGCCACCAGTTCAGCGGGTTGATGAGCTGGCGCGTCAGCCCCGCGATAACCTGCTGCTGCCTCCGCGAGCGGTCGTAGTCGGTGGAGGCGTGGCGGCTGCGGGCGTACTCAAGCGCACGTTCGCCGTCCATGTGCTGCCGCCCCTCCTCGAACTCCACGACTTTGACGCCGTAATCGGGCGTGGGGTACTCGTAGTCGATGAAGGGCTTCTCGACGTTGACTGTGACGCCGCCCGCCGCGTCGATCAATGCGACGAACCCCTCGAAGTTGAGGCGTACGGTGCGGTGGACGGGCACGCCGAAGTTGTGCTCGACGGTTTGTGCAGCCAGCGCCGGGCCGGTGCCCGCCTCGTTGGATTCGGCGAATACGTGCGCAGCATTGATGCGCTGCAAGCCATAGCCCGGAATATCCACGTACAGGTCGCGCGGGATGGAAAGCATCCCCACGTACGGCTGGTCCGGATCCACCGTGAGCAGAATCATCGCATCCGTCCGCGTGACCATGCCCTCGCCGGGGCGCGCGTCGACGCCCATCACGAGGATATTCGTCCGCGGCGGCGGCGCGATGATGTAGATAGCCACCAGCACGACGGCGAAGGCCAGCGCAAACAGCCCCCCTGCCAGCGCAAGCTGCAGCAGCACGCGGAACAGCTTCGGCAGGCGGCGGCGACGCTTGCGGCGGCGCGGTGGAGGCGCTCCCGGCGGGCGAGCGCCGGGCACGCGCGGAGGCCGGTACCCCGGCGGATACTCCCGGTACGGGTCCTGCAGGCGTTCCGGGCGAAGCGGGTAGTGCGGCCTCGTACGGTCGAACTCGATCTCGGGTTCGCGGGCGCGGCGCGCCCGTCTGGGGTTGTTTCTACCAGGCATGGGCCGGGATTCTATCGGCCATCACGCCCGGATGCAATGAAACGCCGGTCATGCGGTGGGATATGGTATGATTGGGGGAGCGTACGAGCAGGCGTACTGAGGCTGCCGCAAGCTGCACCGTGCCCGTGCTTTTTGACGAATATGCACGAATGCACTAAAATTCTTCTCTTGTGAACGTGTCGGGAGTCAGTGGACCGTAATGGCTGTTTTTGAGAACCTGAGCGACAAACTCCAGGACATCTTCAGCGACCTGCGCAAGCATGGCAAGCTGAATGAGGAAGATGTCGACCGCGCCATGCGCGAGATCCGCCTTGCACTGCTTGAGGCGGACGTTCACTACAGCGTCGTCAAGGCGTTCGTGAAGCGCGTGCGTGAGCGCTCGGTGGGTGCTGAAGTCCAGAAGAGCCTCACCCCCGGCCAGCAGGTCATCAAGATCGTGCATGACGAGCTGATCCAGACGCTCGGCAAGCCGGGCCGCCTGAACCTCTCAGGCAACACGCCCCACGTCATCATGCTCGTCGGCCTGCAGGGCTCGGGTAAGACGACGACTGCGGGCAAGCTGGCTTTGCACCTGCGCCGCAGCGGGCAGCGCCCGCTGCTGGTTGCCGCCGATACCTACCGTCCTGCGGCGGTTGACCAGCTCGTGGCGCTCGGCAAGCAGCTTGACATCCCGGTGCACAGCGAGGGCGTCGATCCCGCCCCTCCGGAGATCGCCACCCGCGGCGTGCAGCTCGCCAGGCGCGAGAATCACAGCGTCGTGATCGTTGACACCGCAGGCCGCCTGCAGATCGACCAGTCGATGATGGGCGAGCTGGAGGAGATCAAGCGGCGCGTCGAGCCCAAGGAGATCCTGCTCGTCGCCGACTCGATGACCGGCCAGGAAGCTGTGAACATCGCTCAGGGGTTCAACGACGCCGTCGGCATCACCGGCCTGATCCTCACCAAGGTAGACGGCGACGCCCGTGGCGGCGCGGCCATCTCCATGCGCGAGGTGACGGGCGTCCCGATCAAGTTCCTGGGTGTGAGCGAGAAGCTCGACGGGCTGGAGGAATTCCATCCCGACAGGCTTGCCAGCCGTATTCTGGGCATGGGCGATGTGCTCACGCTCATCGAGAAGGCCGAGGCGCTCGACATCGAAGAGGCGGAAGCCGAGGAGATGCAGCGCCGGCTGCTCGACGCCAGCTTCACGCTGGAGGATTTCCGCAAGCAGCTCAAGCAGATG
>CAZDLX010000192.1:0-6568 GCA_964506005.1 uncultured Anaerolineae bacterium
GGGTGCTGGATGAGCGCCCGCGCGATGGCCACGCGCTGCGCCATCCCGCCGGAGAGCGCTGCGGGGAACGCCGTCTCGAAGCCCGCCAGCCCCACCAGCGCAATCAGCTCGCGCGCCTCGGCTTCGCGCTGTGCCTGCGGCGTCCCGGCGAGTTCCAACGGCAGCGCCACGTTCTCAAGGACTGTGCGCCACGGCATCAGGTTGGCCTGCTGGAAGACCAGCCGTACGCGCGGGTGCGGCCGCGTGACACGCTCGCCGTGGATCGTCACGCTTCCGCCCGCCGGCAGGATGAGCCCCGCCAGCACGCGCAGCAGCGTGGACTTGCCGCAGCCCGACGGCCCGACGAGCGTGGTGAACGTGTTCTCCGCCAGCGTCAGGCTGACGTCTCGCAGTACGGGCAGCGGCCCCGCGTCCGTCTGGAAGGCGTGGCTGACGTGCCGCGCGACGAGAACCGGCTGATGAGCCTCCCCCTGCGCCGTCGCCATCGTCGTGTGCGGCCCCGCGGTCATCACGGCAGGAACTCGTTGGTATATGCCTGCTCCAGATCGAGCGGCGCGTTCAGCAGGCCGACCTGCAGCAGGATGTCCTGCATGGCCGCCCACGACTGCGGGTCGGTGTAGCCGGTGGTATCACCCTGCCACAGCGCAGCGGAGCGTGCCAGCACCTCGCGCGCGCTGTCCTCGGTGTCGGGGTTGTCCAGCCCCTCGACGTACTTCTGGCTGATCTCGAACGCCTCGTCGGGGTGCTCGGTGGTGTAGGTGATGCTCTCGGCCATCGCCGCCGCCATCGCGCGGACGAGCTCCGGCTGCTCCTCGATCACCGTCTCGCTCGTGATCAGGCCGTTGGAGACCAGGTCGGCGTAGTCGGAGACGCGCAGCAGCACGACCTCTTCGCCTGCCGCCTCCAGGTGCACGGGCTCGTTTGCTACATACACCACCACCGCCTCGACCCGGTCCGTGAGCAGTGTCTCGACCTGGGAGTAGCCGGTCGTCTGCAGGTCGATGTCAGCGTCCGTCAGACCGGCGGCGCCGAGCAGCGCCTCCAGCCCGATGTAGCTCGCCCCCTCTTTCACCGGCGTGCCGACGCTGCGCCCCGCCAGGTCCGCGACCTCCGTAATGCCAGAGCCGGCCTTCGCCGCGACGGCGACCGGGAACTGCTGGTACCACTCGAAGAAGTACACCAGCGGCAGCTCCTGCTGGCGCGCCAGCAGCACTTGCTCGCCGCTCAGCACGGCGAACTTGATCTCGCCGGTCGCCAGCAGGCGCGCACCTTCGGTCTCCTGCCGGTGCTCGATCGTGAGGTCGATGCCTCGCCCGGAGAAAAAGCCCTTCTCAATGCCGACGTAATAAGGCGCAAACTGGATGTCGGGGATGTAGCCGAGCGACAGCCGGACGGGCGTAAGCTCGGCATCAATCGCACCTGCCTGCCCGGGGGCCGCGCATCCGGCCAGCAGCAGGCTGAGCGTCACAAGCAGGATCAGGAGGGTGTGGTGCCGGTTCATGGGATGGTGGTTCTCCTGTAAGCTATACGTCGGGTGTGCGGTTCAGCCTGCTTGCTTGCCGGCGTCCCGCCAGCGCAGCGCGCGCCGTTCGAGCCAGCCCACGCCGCCGTACAGCGAGAGCGCCATCAGGACCAGTGCCAGCACCCCGACGAAAACGCGCGCCGTGTCGTACTGGCCGTCCGCCAGGTTGATCATGAAGCCCAGCCCGGCGTCTGACCCCGCGAACTCCCCGACGACCGCGCCGATGACGGACAGCGTCGCGCCGACCTTCAGCCCGGCGAGCAGCACGGGCATCGCGGCGGGCACTTCAAGCTTGGCGAAGATCTGCCAGGGGGTGGCCTGCAGCGAGCGCATCAGGTCGCGCAGGTCGTGGGACACGCCGCGCACCCCGGCAATGGTGTTAACCAGGATGGGGAAGAAGACGATCAGGCCGCTGATGAGCACTTTGCTCAGCAGGCCGGGGCCGAACCAGATGACGAGCAGCGGCGCAATGGCGACAATGGGGATGGCCTGCGAAGCGACGAGGTACGGCGACAGCGCCCGCTCGATAGTTACCGACTTGGCGACGGCGTAGCCGAGCACCGTCGCGAGCGTCACGCCGAGCGCCAGCCCGCCCATCACCTCGACCAGCGTCACGCTCATGTGCCGCCAGAGCGTGCCGTCCGCGGCAACAGCCAGCAGCTTGCTCGCCACCTGCGCCGGCGAAGGCAGGATAAACGCGGGGTACGCGCCAACGCGGACCACGGCTTCCCAGCCCAGCAGGAACAGCAGCAGTGTGAGCAGCGGCAGCAGGCGCGTGCCGTTGAGCCGGACGGGGGCGGGCGTCTTGGCCGCTTTCCGGTGTCTTGGTGCCAGTCCGATCTGCATGAGTGGGCCTCGTCTCACAGTTCCAGGTTGTACCCAGAGGCTTCGGGGTAGGGGCAGGCGGCGCGCTGCGCCGCGTATTGTGGTGCGCAGAAGCACAAACCCCGAAGCCGACACGCCGACTCCGGGGCACCGGCACAGCCGAACGCCGCGAGCGCTGCATGCGTCGCGCTGCCGGTGCTGCCAGCCTGCCCGAAAAAACAAATCCCGAAGTCGCATTCGACTCCGGGGCATCGCAGGCTTTGCAGCAGGCGCGCAGAACGCACCTGATGGCTGTGCCAACCTTCTTTCATCCTGACTGTAACAGTCGGCCCCGGGCTCTCACCGGAGTCCACCGCCGTAGCGGGTCGCGGGCTGAAGCCTGGCTCTGCCAGGCCTATGACCGCCGATCGGGAATTTCACCCTGCCCCGAAGGTCTGAGTATTTAATTGACTTACACCGTCATTATAGCCGCTGCCAACCTTTCAGTCAACCGCATTGTGATAAACGTCACAAGGGAAACCGGCAGATCTCACGCCTGCCAGCAGACGCGCACCTCCGTCCCCTCCCCGACGGCGGAGTCGATGCTCAGCCGCGCGCCGATGGCGTCGGCACGCTCACGCATGATGCTCAACCCAAGGTGGTCGGGCGGGATCGACTCGAAGTCGAAGCCGTGCCCGTCGTCCCGGATGCTCAATTCAACGCGCTCGGCTTCGCAGCGCCCGGCGACGCGCACCTGGGTGGCCTGGGCATGCTTGAGCACGTTGTTCAGCGCCTCCTGGGTGATGCGGTACAGCGCCACCTTCACGTCGCGCGGGGGTGGCTCGACGACCGTCACGTCGAGCGTGATGTCGACGCGCCCGCGGGCGCTCAGCGCCTCGGTGAGCTGCCGCAGCAGGTCGGGCAGCGGCACCTCGACGAGCGACGTGGGGCGCAGCTCCAGCAGAAGTGTGCGCATCTCGGCGAGCGCGCCGCGGGTAAGCTGCCGGATCTCCTGCAGGCGTTTCTCCGCCTCGGGGCGATTGCGCTCCCACAGCACGGGCAGCACCTCGGCGATGAGACTCGTCGAGAACAGCGTCTGCGTCACGGCGTCGTGCAGCTCGCGGGCCAGCCGGTTGCGCTCGCCGGCGGCGGCAGCTTCCTTCGCCTGCTCGTATAGGCGGGCGTTCTCAATCGCCAGCGAGGTGTGATCCGCGAAGCGGTTGGCCAGCTCCACATCCTCGTCGCTGAACTGCATAGGCTGGGAGTAGTACAGCGACAGGCTGCCGTAGACGTTGTCGCGCACGATGAGCGGCACGATCAGCGCGCTCGTGTAGCGCTTGAGCGTCGCCTCCCGCCAGGCTCTCAGGCCGGGGTCTGAGTCGCGTTCCCGCCGGAGCACTTCCTGCAGCGCCTCCCGCGCTTCCTCGATGACCAGCGGCTGACGCCCCAGGACGGCGCTGTCTGTCACCTCGGCGGCGTGCAGCGGGTAGCCTTCCACCCAGTCAACTTCCGGCGGTGTGCCCTGCCGTGAGGCGAAGACGACCTGCCGCTGCTCGTAGTTGATGCGCGTCAGCACAGCCGCATCTGCCTCCATGATGCGGCGCGCCTGCTCGATGATCCGGTCGAGGATGTCGTGCAGCGGCATATTCGAGTTCAGCACGCGCAGCACCTCGCCGAGGCTTTCCGCAACCCGCCGCCGCTTCTCGATCTCGGCGGTGCGCTCCTCGACGCGCTGCTCCAGCGTCTCGTAGGCCTGCCGCAGCGCGTCTTCGGCGCGCTGGTGCTGGATCGCGATGCCGACGAGGTGCGCAGCCACCTCGATGGTCTGCAACTCCGCCGCTGACGGCGCGCGCCGTGCGTGGTAGTACATGGCGAACGTGCCGAGCACCTCGCCCTCAGCCGAGAGCACGGGTTCCGACCAGCACGCGCCGAGATTGTACTTCTCGGCCAGGTCGCGCAGGCCTTCCCAGCGCGGGTCGGCGGCAATGTCCTCGACGATTACCCGCTGGCGCGTGTAAGCCGCCGTGCCGCACGAGCCGACCATCGGGCCGATCTCCAGCCCCTCGATGGATTGGGTGTACTCCTCTGGCAGGCTGGCCGCCGCCCCGACGCGCAGATGGCGCCCGTCCTCGTCCATCAGCAGGATCAGGCCCTTCATGCCGGGCCACTGCTCCTCGATAATCTCGACCAGCGTCTGCAGCGTCTGGTGGAAGCCGCCGCCCGTGGCCAGCAGCTCAAGGAACTGCTGCTGCCCGGCCTGGATCTTCTGGGCGCGCTTGTTTTGAAGCGCGCTGACGAAGACCTCGCCGACGATGGTGAGCAGCGCGATGATCGGCTCGGGCCACATCTTTTCAGCCCGCACCGAGTCGAAGCCGATGAAGCCGACGATCTCGCCGCGGTACATCATCGGCACAACCACCAGCGACTGGATACCCTGCCTCGTAAACTCGATACGCTCCGCTTCCGCTTCAGGCGGCAGGTCGGCGACGCGGGGAATGTGCAGGATGTCGCCCCGCAGGATGCGGGTGTTTGACCAGCTCAGCGCGTCGACGGGCATATTCTGCAGGTGGTCGATCTGCGGCTCGATACCCTTGGCGCACCACTCGTGCGTGCAGCTCATCTCGCTGTGGGTGCCGGTGAACTGGAACAGGTAGCTCCGGTCAACGCCGGTAGCCAGGCCCAGCGTCCGCAGCGCCCGCACGATGCCATCGTCGATCTCGCCGGGGGCAAGGTTGATGAATTGCGTCGAGATGCCGGTGATGGTGTTCTCGAACAGGGTGCGCTCGCGCAGGGCACTCTCAGCTATCTTCTGCTCGGTGATGTCGGTGTGCGAGCCCACCATGCGCACAGGCTGGCCCTCCGCGTCTCGCAGGGCGGTGCCCCGGGCCAGCATCCAGCGGTAGCCGCCGTCTTTGTGGCGCAGCCGGTGCTCGACGATGTAGTGTGACGTCTCGCCGCGCTGGTGAGCTTCAATCGCGGCGAGCGCGCGTGTGACGTCGTCGGGATGCACGAGATCCCGCCACGATTCCATGCGGCCCGCTATCTCGTCTTCTTCGTAGCCGAGCATGTGCTTCCAGCGGCGCGAGTAAAAGACTTCGCCAGTCTGGAGGTTCCAGTCCCACAGGCCGTCGTTGGCCGCGTCCATTACCGACTCGAGCCAGTGCTCGCGCTCCTCGATATCGGCGCGCTCTCGCTTGAGGCGGGCGATCTCCAGCGTGCGCTCCGTGGCGTCAGTGGCCATGTTGACGATGCCCCTCACCCGGCCATCCTGCGTGAGAGGGCTCAGCACAGCGTCCCAGTACGTGCGAATGCCGCCAACTTCGAGCGGCAGGGCGTTCACATGCACCGTCTCGCCTGCCAGCACGCGCTCGAACAGCGGCCCAACCTGCGCCTCCGTACCCGGCCCGATATCAAACCAGCTTATACCCGGCGTCATGCTGGCGCTGCCGAGTGGTGAATACTGCCCCGCATAGTCGCGCCAGGTCTGGTTGGAGTACATGAGCCGGTATTTGGTATCGAATACGGCAACGCCTACGGGCAGACGTTCAAAGAGCAGGCTGAGCAGGGCGGCTTCGTCGGAGTCGGCGAGCATGGGGGAAACTCCATCCTCCGTGCGGGATGTTTGTGCACTGTGAAGACATCATACCATAGTCAGGGCACGTGCGGAACACGAAGCACGAAGGAGAGCATACGAGAGGCAGGTTGTATCGCCGGCAGTGCGGCGCGTCAGTCCTGTGCCGACTCTTCGCGTTCATGTGGCTTGAGGTTCAGCTCGTGAATGCCGCCCGAACGGGCATACACGATGCGCTCGCTGATATTTGTGGCCCGGTCGCCGATGCGCTCGAGGTTATGCCCGGCCCAGAGCAGATAAGTGCCTTCCTCAACCGTCATCTGGCCGCTGGTCATCTGCGTGATGACCATGTTGAAGAGCTCCTGGTACAGGGCGTCGATCTCGTCGTCGAGCAGGGCGACTTCCCGCGCCTTGTCTGCGTCCATGCGGATGTAAGCGTCCACGATCTCGTCGAGCATGTGCTTGGCGCGGTCCTTCATCAGGTGGATGATCGGCGGGACTTCGAGCGCGCGGTTGCCGGTGTAGCGCAGCGCCGCCTTGGCGACCCCCGTCGCGTGGTCGGCCATACGCTCCAGCTCGTTGGAGATCAGCAGGTCGGCGATCAGCCGCCGCAGGTCGCGCGCCATGGGCTGCTGCAGGGCAAACGTCTTGAGCACCTGCTCCTCGATCTG
>CAZDLX010000193.1:0-6527 GCA_964506005.1 uncultured Anaerolineae bacterium
GCTTATTCACGGGCTGACATTTCTCACCGCACGACAGGCCAATCGGGGCTTATCCTCGGGGGCAAATCCGGCTAAATTCTCTACAAGACTTGTCTGTTTTGTGGAGAGTGCCATGCCCCGCTCACTGCATACGCGTTTCACCGTCATTCTGCTCGCGCTTGGCGCGCTGCTGGTGCTGACCGGCTGCGGCGCTGGGACGTCGAGTGTCTCGCTGGCCCCCGCCTCGATGCTGCCCGACTTCGCCAGCCAGGCGCCGCCGCGCGTGCGCGACGCCTACCGCTATGCCATCGCCCACGCCGACGACCTCGAGCAGTACCCGTGCTACTGCGGCTGCAACACGATGGGCCACATGAGCAACCTGGGCTGCTACATCCAGGAGATCGACGCAGGCGGCGAGATCACGTTTGACAATCACGCCATCGGCTGCGGTATCTGCGTTGACATCACGCAGGACGTGATGCGTATGCGCGCTGAGGGCCGGTCCGCACAGGAGATCCGCGCCTACGTCGACAACACGTACAGCGCCTATGGCCCGTCCACAGACACGCCGCTTCCCTGACATGCTCACCACTCTCGCCGAGCGACTTCACCGCCTGAGCAGGCTGCCGTTTCTGCGGCTGCTTGCCTTTGCGCTGCTGGGGCTCGCCGTGCTGGCGGTGCCTGTCCCGACCCTGGCGGCACCCCAGACCCACCACGTCGAGCTCGACAGCACGCAGTTCGAATTCTCGCCGGGGCGGCTGCACGTTAACCAAGGCGATATGGTCGTGTTCCACCTCACGGCGTCTGACGTGGTACACGGCTTCTACCTCGACGGCTACGGCATCGACGAGCGACTGGAGCCCGGCATCGCCCGCGAAGTGTCTGTCGTCGTGGACCAGCGCGGCAAGTTCCGCTACCGCTGCTCGGTGAGCTGCGGCCCGCTGCACCCCTTCATGATCGGGGAGCTTATTGTGGGGCCAAACGTGCCGCTGTGGCGGGCCGTTGGGGTCGCTCTCGTGGCACTGGCGGGGTTGCTGGTCCACACCAATCGTAAGGACAGCATTCTGGAGATGACGGAATGAGCAGTGCGAGGAAGCGTATTCAAACCCGCAGGCAGGAGCAGGCCGCGCAGCGCAAGCGCCTGATGGCAGCAGCCGTCGCGGCTCTCGGCCTGCTCATCGTGAGTGTGACAGCACTGCTGCTCGCCCGCGGTGGCAGCCCGGCGGACTATGAGGCGGAGTACACGGGCGGCCCGCGCGTCAGGCTGGCGCAGGACATCTACGACTACGGCTACGTCAAGCACGATACCGTCGTCACGACGGATGTCGAGATCAGCAACGTCGGCGATGAGCCGCTGCAAATCGCCGAACTCCCCGTCGTCGAAGTCCGGGAGGGGTGTTGACCGCCTACACCCGTCATCAGTTCGATGACAATCGCACCTGGCCGGTCGGCTACCATGCGTTTGCAGTTTATGATGCACGAGGGGATGGACGGCTACCACGACTTCCGCGTGCACCTGAAGACGAACGATCCGGTTGAGCCGGAACGTGAGATCACGATTCTGTCTGACTGGGGTCCCTAACAAGCGTGTCTGACACACCGCGCACCGATCTCCTCACGCGATACCCCTGGCTGAAGCGTGCCATGCAGTCACGCGCCTTTCAGCCCACGCTGATGCTGGTTACGCTGGCGGTCTTCACGCTGGCGATCCTGACGGGGTTGTTTGGCACCCCTGCCGGGAGCCGGAATTTCGGCATCATCTTCGTGTGGATCGTGTGGTGGGCGCTGCTCATCATCGGCATCGTGCCGCTCGCAGGGCGGCTGTGGTGCGCGGTGTGCCCCATCCCGGCACCGGGCGAGTGGCTGCAGCGCCGGGGCGTCGTCGAGCGGGTGGTGGCAAAGCCGTTGACGCGAGCGTTGCGCTGGCCTCGCCGCCTAAAGAATATGTGGCTGCAGAACTTCGGTTTCCTGGGCGTCGCGATCTTCAGCGCCATCATCCTGACCCGCCCGCAGGTCAGCGCCTGGGTGCTGCTCGGCTTCGTCGTGGTCGGCATCGCACTCAGCCTGCTGTACGAGCGGCGAGTGTTCTGCAAGTACGTGTGCCCAGTCGGCGGGTTCATCGGCCTGTATTCGCTCGTCGCGCCGACCGAGCTGCGCGTCAAAGACCCGGCGGTGTGCGCGTCTCACCGCAGCAAAGACTGTGTGACAGGCAATGAGCGCGGCTACGGCTGCCCGTGGCTGGCCTACCCCGGCAACCTGAGCCGCAACATCGACTGCGGGCTGTGCACCGAGTGCCTCAAGACCTGCCCGAAGGACAACATCGGCATCTTCACGCGAGCGCCGGGCAGCGACCTGCTGAAGCCGAAGGGCCGCCGGCTCGACGAGGCGTACAAGGCGTTCATCATGCTTGGCTGCGCGCTGCTGTATTCGGCGGTGCTGCTCGGGCCGTGGGGCTGGATCAAGGCCTGGGCTAACATGCACACGGTTCTGCACTGGGCGCTGTACGCGCTCGGCTTTGTGACGCTCGTGCTGCTGGTACTGCCGGGCCTGTTCTGGCTTGTAGCACTGCTCGCGGGCCGGGTGGGTGGCCAGCACGTGGAGCCACGCCGCCTGTTTGTCGATTACGCCTACGCGCTCGTGCCGCTCGGCCTGGCCGCGTGGATCGCGTTCAGCTTCAGCTTCGTGCTCACCAACGGCAGCTATGCGCTCGCCGTCATCTCCGACCCGTTCGGCTGGGGCTGGGACCTGTTCGGGACGGCGGGCTTCCCGTGGCAGCCGCTGAGCAGCACGGCCATCGCCTTCCTGCAGGCGGGTGCGCTGACCGCCGGTCTGCTGTTTGCCACCCGCACCGCTTTCCAGATCGCCCGCGAGCACAGCGAGGATGCGCGGCAGGCGTTCCGCGCCGCGCTGCCGGTCAGCGCCTTTCTGCTGGCCGTGACACTCGCGTTCTTCAGACTGTATCTGGGCTGAGAGACAATCTATGATCCGGCGGGAACACGTCGCACTGCTCACCATCGCCCTCGTCCTGATCGGCCTGCCGGTCGCGGTCTTCGGCTACGAGTTCGGCCTGCGACCGTCAACCGCCGCTCACCGCGTCATCGACGTGACGGCGGCAGCGCCGGAGGCGGGCGGCTTCCAGCCAGCGCACGTAGAAGTTGCTGCCGGGGAGACGGTTACGCTGCGCTTCCGCTCGGTCGACGTGACGCACGGCATCGCCATCGGGCCGGGCCTGGGTATCGACCTCGGGCACGTGGACCCCGGCCACGTCGAGGAGATCACGCTGGCGTTCGACGAGCCGGGCACGTACACGTACTACTGCAACACCTGGTGCGGCGAGGATCACTGGCGGATGCGCGGCGTCATCGAGGTGCGCGACCCGGCAGGCGCCGTGCCGCCTGCCGCCGAGCCCGATCCGGTGATCGAGGCACTGGTTGCCGCAGGCGTAGACATCGACGCCCGGCTGTCGCACGGCGGCGGTGGTCAGCATACGAGCGAGCAGCCGGGCGTCGCTCCTTCTGCCGGGCGCGGGGCCGGGGTCATCGCGGCGCTGACCGTACCAGCCGAGCTGCGCGACGCTGCGTGGCGCTTCAGCCACACGCCTGCCGAAGCGCTAGCCCTCCTGCAGGAGGCGAACCCTGAGCAGCCGGAGGGCGTGCTTGTTGACGCGGTTGCCTACCTGTGGCAGAGCGAAGTGCCGCCGGAGACCGTCGCGCTGTACGACAAGAACTGCGCCGCCTGCCACGGGCAGACCGGCGGCGCGGAAGGACCGATCGCTGCCACAACCGCCGAGGAGCCGTCCGCTTTCGCCGATGCGGCCTACATGTGGGAGATGCGCGGCGACGTGCTCTATGCCAAGATCCGGCGCGGCGGGATGGGCACCGACATGCCGAACTTCGGCACCGTCTTCACTCAGGAAGAGACGTGCGCCCTCGTCGACTACTTGTGGCGGGTGGCGTTTGACGGAACGGGCGATCCTGCCCACAGCATGGCACCCTGAGCGCGGTCGTGCCGCGCGAGGGCGACCCCCGCCGGTTGCCTCCCCCCGATTTTCTACTATAAACTCATGGCGCGGCGGCTCGCGGGCTGCCGCGCGAGTACGTTCCGGCATGAGATGGAGGGCGGAATGGCTGACGACCCGACCCAACCCATTCGCGTGATCCTCGCCGACGATCACCAGGTGGTGCGGCGCGGTATCAAAGGCTTCCTCGAGGAGGGTGGTATTGAGGTGCTCGCGGAGGCCGAGAACGGGGAGCAGGCTGTTCGTCTCATCCAGGAGCACGAGCCCGACGTTGCGGTGGTCGACATCCAGATGCCGGACTTCAGCGGGATCGAGGTGGCACGGCGCGTCCGGCAGGCCGGCAGCAGCGCCGGGCTGCTGATTCTCACTGCCTTCGACGACGACCCCTATATCCTCGCCGCCATCGAGGCCGGCGTGAACGGCTACGTTCTGAAAACGGCGGACGCGGAGGAGATCGTTCAGGCCGTCCACGATGTTCATGCCGGGCAGTCGGTGCTGGACCGCGCGCTGGTTGGCAAGGTCATGCATGCCGTCGCCGCAGGGCCTTCGCGGGCGGCGACATTCGAGGTGCTCAGCGAGCGCGAACTGGAGGTGCTCCAGGAGGCGGCACGCGGGCTGACCAACAAGGCCATCGCCGTCCGGCTGGGTATCAGCGACCGCACCGTGCAGGGCCATCTGCGCAGCGTGTTCGACAAGCTGCAGGTGATCAACCGCACGGAGGCGGTTGTGAAAGCCGCGCAGCTTGGGTTGGTAGACCTGCCAAAGTGATTAAGCGCGTTAGCAGCTTACCGCTGCAGCTCATCTTCTTTATCATTCTGCCCCTGCTCGCTCTGCTCGTCCTGGTGGCTTTCGGCGGGGTCGCCATTCACCGTGCGGAAATGCGAGATATGATCGCCGAGCACAACCTGGACGCCGTGCGGGGCACTGCCGCCAGCCTGTCGCACCGGCTCGAACAGCGCCGCGCCGTCCTTGCCGGGCTCGCCCGCGAAGTCGACGGCGGGCGCGAAGCCGCTCAGGTGGTTGAAGGCGCGCACCTGTGGGCAAGCGAACTCTTCGACGGTGGGGTGGCAGTCTATTCCGCAGAGGGCGATCTGCTGGCTGCCTCGCCAGGATTCCCTGCAGAATTCGGCGTGCCGGGCCACGGCATGAGTATGCTGCCTGCTGGCGATGGCCAGCCCGCCCGCATCGCCATCACCGCAGAAGCGGGGGGCGAGGGGCCGGCGCTCGCCGCCGGCATCGCGTCGTTGGAGAGTCTGGGTATCCACGAGGCGCTGGAGAGCCTCCACGTGTCCGAGTACGCGGGTGTGTGGATCGTGACTCAGGCGGGCGAGGTCGTGTACCACAACTCGGCAGGCTTGACGGACGCGGGCGTTTCCGTGCAGCCACATGGCACGGCGGCGCTTGCCGGTGAGGGCGGTGCGGAGATCCTCACCCGGGACGATGGCGAGGAGATTGTCGTAACCTCCGCTGCGATCCCTGCCACTGGTTGGGTGCTGGTTCACGAGGAGCAGTGGCAGGCCGCACTCAGCCCGCTGATGCGCTTCTCGCTCGCCGCCCCGCTGATTCTCATACCGGGCGTGTTCATCACCGCAGGAGCCCTGTGGTTTGGCCTGCAGCAGGTCGTGCGCCCGCTGCAGCGGCTTGAACGCCGAGCCGCCGACATGGCCTGGGGTGATCACGCAGCGGCGGGCGAGCCGGTCGGCGGGATTGCGGAGATCCGCCGGCTGCAGGAAACGCTGCGGCACCTCGCCGAGCGCATCCAGGCGACGCAGGCGGCGACGCACAACTACATCGGCGTGATCACGCAGGCGCAGGAAGATGAACGAGCACGTCTGGCACGCGAGCTTCACGATGAAACGGCCCAATCGCTGATTGCCATCAGCCACCGGCAGCAGACGCTGAAACGGCACTTCGAGGATGACCCCGACGCGGAGAAGCTCCTCGCCGAACTGCGCGAGATGACAGTGCAAGCCCTCGACGATCTGCGCCGCATTATCCGGGCGATGCGCCCGACCTACCTTGACGAGCTGGGGCTGGTACCGGCGCTGCAAATGCTGGCAAAGGACGTCGGCGCGACGGCACCCAGCGCCACGGTGGAGTTCGTACTTGAGGGCGAGCCCAGCCGGCTGCCGCCCGAGCACGAAATGGCGCTGTACCGCGTAGCGCAGGAGGCATTGAACAACGCCTGGCAGCACAGCGGCGCGGGCCAAATCACCCTGGAGGTTCGCTTCACTGCGCCGAGCGTTACCGTCACGGTGCGCGACAACGGGAGGGGCTTTGAGGCGCCGCGCCGCGTGACCGACCTGTCGGAGCACGGGCACTTCGGCTTGATGGGCATGTACGAACGGGCGGCGCTCATCGGCGCGGAGCTGCGCATCCAGTCTCAGCGGGGCGAGGGGACCACGGTGACGGTCCGCACAGCACCCGTGTAGCGTCCCTCTCCGCAAGGACCTCAAATCCATATGAAGACTTTGCATATCTTGATTGACAAGAATCGGAAAGCAACTGTATTATTCTCTTCAGTCATTCC
>CAZDLX010000194.1:0-6505 GCA_964506005.1 uncultured Anaerolineae bacterium
CGACCGCCCGGCGATGGCTCTCCAGCGCGAAGGCGTCCTGCATCTCCCGGTCGAGATGCGGCATCTGCTCGTAGATGTTCTCCGCCGTCTCGCCCATCGCTTCGAGTGGGAACATCTCCTCCAGGCAGGGGTTTGGGTAGCGCCAGCCGAGCGTCGTGTCGTAGGCCGTCAGGTTGCCGACCGGCCAGCCGCGCTCGGGCTTGGGCACCGAGTACGGCGCCCGGCTCATATTCTCGACGCCGCCTGCGATGTAGATGTCGCCTTCCCCCACCGCGATGGCCCGCGCCGCCGCGTTGATCGCCGCCAGCCCGGACGCGCACAGCCGGTTAAACGTCACGCCGGCGACGTGCTGCGGAAAGCCGGCGAGCAGCAGCGCCATCCGCGCCACGTTGCGGTTATCCTCGCCGGCCTGGTTAGCGCAGCCCAGATAGACCTCCTCGACTTCAGCCGGATCGATGCCGCTGCGCTCGACAATGGCCTTGAGCGGGATCGCGGCGAGGTCGTCGGCGCGCACTGCTGCGAGTGCCCCGCCGTGCTTGCCAACCGGGGTGCGAAGAGCATCGACAATCACGACTTCGCGCATGGCGTATTTTTACTCCGTCTCGATGAACTGCTTAAAGAGGTGGCGGTTCTGGAGGGCCTTGAAGAGAAAGGCCGCGCCGGTCGCAACAGCGCTGAGTGCAAGCGAGCCAAACACGGCCCAGCGCGCGGGCGGCTTGTCGTCGCGGTACTGGACGAGCGCCTCCCAGCCCAGCGCCGCGCCGAAGAGCAGCAGCGCCGGGCCAAGCACGAGGAAGCCGAGCCAACCCACCAGCGACTCGTCTTGAAAGCGCGGGTCGTAGAACGACGAGGCGGGCGAGCGCTGCTCGATCATCCGGTGGTGATGTTCGTGGTGCATCTCACTTCTTTCCGTTCGGCAGGCGGGCCAGCACGTCGTCCAGCGTGACATCCGCCAGCGAGGCCACCTGCAGATGAGCCTGACTCAGGTCCACATGCCGGGTCAAGAAGTTCGGTACGGCGACGACATACGTACCCGCTGCCCGTGCCGCCTCGACGCCGTAGGCCGAGTCCTCGTAGACGACTGCCTCGTGGGGCTGCACGTCCAGCGCATCGAGCGCCGCCACGAAAAGGTCGGGCGCGGGCTTCACACGCTCGACGTCATCGCCCGTGAGGATCGCGTCGAAAGCATCCAACAGCCCCACTCGCCCGAGGTGGCGGTCGATCCACGCGCGCCCCGAGCTTGACGCCAGCGCCAGCCTCAGGCCGCGCTCGCGGGCCGCCTGCATGTGCGCCTCGACGCCCGGCAGGGTGGGCTGCCGCTCGATGCGGGCCAGCCGCCCTGCCCGCGCCTGCCCCTCGACGGTGGCGCGATCCAGCTCAAGGCCCGTCAGCTCGCACAAAAACTCAAACGGCACGAACCCGGCTACTTCCAGGCTCGTACCGATGATCGTCAGGTACCGGTCGAGTGGGAGCGAAACTCCGTACGTTTCGTAGATGCTGCACCACTCATCATAGTCGGGCTTCTCCGTGTCCAGTATGAGCCCGTCGAAATCGAAGATCAGAGCACGAATCATTCCATTCCATCTCGTTCTTCAACTGTTGGCTTCCCCCGTACCGCGATACGATACCCCCACACCCGGTATCGTACCACAAATAAAAAATCCCGCAGCCGTCAAGCGGCGGGGTTTGCAGCGATTCCACAGCCGTATCAGCGATGATGCAGTCTGCCCGTGCCGAAAAGGATGAGCCCACAGATCTCACAGCTTGGCACAGACGGAAAATTGCTACTCTTCATCTGTGGTATCTATGCCATCTGTGGACTCAAAATCTCAGGGTCTTATACGTACTGCGGCCCGAACCGCCGCAGCGCGTTAAGGAAGTTGAACACGTCCTCGCGGCGCAGCAGCCCGAGCAGCCGGCCATCCTCGACGACCGGGAGCTGCCCCAGGCGCTCGACCTCCATTTTGCGGAGAGCCGTCCACAGCTCGGTCTCCGGCCCAACGAGCTTCGCCTCGCCAAGAGGCGTCATCACGTCCGAGACCGCCGTGTGATACCACTGCTCGCGCGGGAGGACACGCAGATTGTCGGCGCTCAGCACACCCGCTACACCGCCGGAGGCGTTCGTCACGACAAACGTGCGATTGCCAAAGCCCAGCAGGTGGGCGTCCACAAGCTGCTGCACCGAGACGTGCCCCGGGATCGACGTGAAGTTGCGCTGCATGAGCTGCCCGACGGTCCGCCCGGTCAGCATGTCGCGGACTCGCTGCGCTTGCATCTCAGCGCGCGCCGCGCCCTGCAAGAACAGCCCGATGAAGCCCGTCCACAGGCCGTTGACGAGCCCGCCCGTCAACACCTCAAAGATGCCGAACGCAATGAAGCCGAACCCGACGAAACGCCCGATGGTGGACGCGATGCGTGTCGCGCGGCTCAGGCTGCCCATAACACCCCACAGAATGGCGCGCAGCACGCGCCCGCCGTCGAGCGGGAAGCCGGGTATCAGGTTGAAGACAGCCAGGATCAGGTTGATGAAAGCCAGGTAGCCAAGCACGCCGGTGAGCGGCTCAGGGCCGCCCTGCAGGCTCGAACCCAACCAGCCCGCACCCAGGAGGATGGCAAGCAGCACACTCACGGCGGGCCCGGCAATCGCGACCAGGAACTCGCTGCCTGCGTGCGGTGGCTCGTCATCCAGCTCAGCGACGCCGCCGAAGATCATCAGGCGGATGCGCCGGACGGGAATGCGAAACGCGAGCGCCGCCACGGCATGCCCGAGCTCGTGCAGCAGCACGCTGACGAACAGCAGAACTGCCGTCAGAGCGCCCGCACCCCAGTACAGCGCCGGCTCCCAGCCCTCGTAGCGGAGCGGGTAGTAGTTGGTGCTGAGCGACCAGGTGAGCAGTGCGAAGATCAGAAACCAGGAGTAATCGAGCCCGATCGGGATTCCGAAGATCCGCCCCAGCGGGATCGTGCTCCCGCGTTTGTTCATGTCGATCCCTTTACAGCTACCTTAACTTGGAACCGTGCAAGGAAATAGACCGCACGGTTAACCGGAGTGTAGCAATCCGCCGGGTGTGGCTCCATAAGAAGCGGCTTAGAACCACCCGGCGTAGGTAGAAGTAGCGCCGAGATTTCGAGATATGGCTAGACCCCATCCCCTGTGCAGTTGGTATAGCCAACTGCTTGGGAGAAATGGCTGTGCCATTTCTCTACGCCCCCTTCCCCGCTAGCAGGGATGGGGAGGCCGAACCGCCGCCGGCGGTTCGGCAGGGGTGGGGTTTCGCTTCCAAACACACCCTAGCGGTACAGGCCCGCCGGGTCGAGCTGCTCGCGGACGATGCGAAGCTCGTCTCCTGTGGGCGCGGGCGTCTCCTGCACATCAGCCGCGACGCGCAGGTCCCAACCCACCGACTCGCGCACTTCGTCGAGCGTGACGCCGGGGTGCAGCGAGACGAGCTGCATCTCGCGCTCGGGGTTATCGAAGTCGAGGATCGCCTTGTCCGTGATCACGAGCTGCGGCCCCTCGCCGGGGTAGCCCATCTCGCGCCGGGCGTCGCCGCCGCCGAGGTGGCCGGGGCTCGTCAGGAAGTCGAGCCGGTCGACGAACGAGCGCTTGCCGAGCCGCATAATGATGTAGATGCACCCGGCGTTGACGGCGATCTCGCAGGCGCCGCCGCTGCCCGGCAGCCGCACCTTGGGGTTCTCGTAGGCGCCGATCACCGTTGTGTTGAGGTTGCCGTAGCGGTCGATCTGTGCCCCGCCGAGCAGCGCCACGTCTACCAGCCCGCCCTGCAGGTACAGCCCGAACAGGTCGGCCATCGAGATGACCGACGTGGCGCGGGTCACCAGCGTCGGGTCGCCGATGGACAGCGGCAGGCGTGCGGGCTGCGCGCCGTACACGCCCGACTCGTAGATCAGCTCCAGGCCCGGCGCTACGGTGTGCCGGGCGAGGTTGCAGGCGATGTTCGGCAGCCCGACGCCGACGAACACGGTCCGCACGCCCTCCATGGCACGCGCCGCCGAGACGATCATCATCTCCGATGGGGTGACAGCTTCGCCGCTCATGCGTATTCTCCGTAGTCTACGGGCGGGGCCAGCGCCTCGCCCGGCTTGAGCCGCCCAACGGTCTCCGCGCCGAGCTTATCCAGGTATTCCGCCCGGCTCTCGACGCCGTAGACCCACTCCTCAAGCCAGGCCTCCGTCGCCGCCTGCTCGCGCGAGATGGCGTCCCACTTCAGGTAGAAGTCGTTGTCGCGGTCGTACATCCCCTGCACGTAAGACGGGTGCGCACCGTATGGCTCTTCGACCACGGCATCCACGATCAGGCCGGGGATCAGCGTGCGGTTCGGGTCCGCGCGGATCTGCTCTTCCTCGACGATCTCCTCAGCCACGACGATAACCTTGCGCGAGGCGAACGCGACTTCTTTCTGCATCCCCAGCAGGCCCCAGAGCTGCGTATTGCCGTGCTCGTCCGCGCGCTGGGCGTGCAGGATGGCGACGTCGGGGTTTAGCGGCGGCACGACGGCGATGCGCTCGCCGTCTTCAAACGGGCTGTCCACCCAGCCAATGCGCGGGTTTGCCTGCGGAATCTCGGTGCCGGTGTAGGAGCGCAGCGGGTAGAACGGCAGCTTCTGCGCGCCCGCCATGTAGCGTGCGACCATCCCGTAGTGCGAGTACTCCTCGATCTCCAGTGGGCGGGGGATGCCGCGCTCGACCGCCCGGCGGATGCAGTGCAGCGAGCCGACGCCGGGGTTGCCGAGGTAGCTGAACACCAGCTTCGAGGCGACGCCGGCGGCAATCATCTGGTCGTAGATCAGATCGGGCGTCATGCGGATCAGGGTGAGGTCGCGGCGGCGCTGCCGGATGATCTCGTGCGCTGCCGCGAAGCAGATAAAGGCCGTGAAGCCTTCAATCGCAACCGACACGCCATCGCGGACGTGCTCGGCGATGGCCTCTCTCATCGACATTCGTTTGTCTGTCACAGGCGCCTCTTGGCATGACGAAGGGGGCGCGGGCTGTGCCTTCCGCCGCGCCCCCTGACAGCATCAAAGGGAAACCGGGTTAGTCGTGGAGGACCGTCTGGCTCTGCTCGCGCATGTAGTTGAGCAGCGTCCAGTGACCGCCGATGTTGCGGCCCGACGAACCGCTGGCCTTCCAGCCGCCGAAGGTCTGGAACCCGGGCCACGCGCCGGTCGTCGCGCCCGCCTCGCGGTTGACGTAGATTGTGCCCGCCTCGGCGTTGTCGAGATACCACTGGATCTCGTCAGGGTCCTCGCTGAAGAAGCCCGACGTGAGGCCGTACACCACGTCGTTGGCTTCCTGCATCGCCTGCTCGAGGTCCTCTACCTTCTTGACGAACACAATCGGCACGAACAGCTCGTTCTGCACCAGTTCGTGATCGTGCGGCAGCCCTGCGATGATCGCCGGCTCGACGTAGTAGCCGCGGGCAAAATCGCCCTCGGTCAGCGCATTGCCGCCGTACAGCACCTCGCCGTCGGCGCGGGCCTTGTCCATGAAGCGCTTGTAGTCGTTGTAGGCGCTCTCGTTCACCAGCGGGCCGAGGAAGGTGTTCTTGTCCAGCGGGTCGCCGATCGTAACCATCTGCTGCGTGCGCTCGACGAGGCGGTCGACGAACTCCTCGTAGACCTCATCCTCGATGTAGACGCGCGAGCAGGCCGAGCACTTCTGCCCGCCCAGGCCAAATGCCGAGCGGACGACACCCGTCACGGCCTTATCAAGATTGGCCTTCTTCGAGACGATGGTCGGGTTCTTGCCGCCCATCTCCACCACGACGGGCTTGGGGAACGTCGTCGCGAACTCGCGGTACACCTGCTTGAAGCCGACATCGTACGAGCCGGTGAAGGTGATGCCATCCACCTGCGGGTTTGTCACGATCTCGTTGCCGACAGTGCGGCCCGGCCCGGTCACGAAGTTGACCACGCCAGCCGGCACGCCCGCCTCAATGCAGTACTCGATAAGCTTGTACGCCGTCCACGGCGCATCCGAGGAGGGCTTGAGCACGACGGTGTTGCCCGTCACCAGCGCCGCGCCGACGGGCCCCGCCGCCAGCGCCAGCGGGAAGTTGAACGGTGAGATCACCGCCCACACACCGTAAGGCTTCAGGATGCTGGTATTCGTGTCGTTGTCGCCAAAGGAGTTCATCTGGCGCACGAAGCCCTTGTTCTCGCGCATCTGGTAGGCGTAATAGCGCAGCAGGTCAGCGGATTCCTGCACGTCGCCCATGGCCTCGACGCGGTTCTTGCCCATCTCCATGATCATCATCGCCGAGAGGTCCATCAGATTCTCGGTGATCAGGTCGGCAACCCTATCGACGAGCGCGCAGCGCTCCTCATACGGCGTGTCGCGCCAGGCCGGGAACGCCGCGCGCGCCGCCTCGATGGCCTGCTTCGCATACTCGGCTGTGCCCTTCTGGAAGTACACCAGCGGCTCGCGGGTGTCAGCCGGGTTGTAGACCGGGAACGTCTCGTCGGCTTCCACCTTCTCGCCGTTG
>CAZDLX010000195.1:0-6468 GCA_964506005.1 uncultured Anaerolineae bacterium
AGCATAATCGACGGCGCGATGCGGTTCAGCAGCGGCGTGATGATCGGCAGGCGGTGCTCGGCGCGCACGGCGACGGTGCCCTCCGGCCTGCCACCGTAGCCAGGCGACCAGCCGAAGTTATCCCCGGCATGGGAGGCGTCGGTGAAATACGACGAATAGCTGTAGATCGTCGTCGGAGACTGGCGGTAGAACGTGCCGCTCGTCGGGTAGATATCCTTGGCGACGCCTGTCACCCGGACACGGTAAAAGCCGGGCTGGCCCGGCGCGGCGGACGGGTCGAGCGGCAGCGGCCGCATCTGCCGGAGCGCCGTCGCCTCGACGGAGCAGGTGCGGGCATTCCGGTAGGGTTCGTAGGCGTCGTAGGCGATCACGGTGGGCGCGAGCGGGTCGTCGCCGAAGCGTGGCCAGCAGGGCGGGATGTGCGCCAGCGGGTCCGGCGACGACGGGTCAAAGTGGGCATCGGCGTCGATGGCGTAGTTTTCTTCCCACTGGCCCGTCACAGCATAACGCGCGCCGGAGCGCGCGGCATGCTGCAGGGTAACGTAAGCCCACAGAATGCGGCCTACCTCGATAATCATCACGAGCAGCAGGAGGAAGGTTAGGATGGTCAGGGCAAACTCGACCAAAGCCTGACCATGACGCTTATGAGCCGCCGTCGGGGGATTCGATAAGTCCTGGCGCCGCATGAAAACCTCGCAATGAGTCCGGTCGGGGCGCGCCCGGAGCCAGTTGTGTGGAGCTGTCCGGGGCAGCGCGCATCAAGTTCTGCCAGCGGGCCTCACCGCATAGGCGGCACCGGCCAGGCGCGGGCTGTGATGGGGACGGGATGATAAAGAATGATAAGTCCCAACAGCCGCGCGGAGAGACAGGCTACCGTCGGCAAACGCTGGCAGACCCGACGATGATCAGCTCTCACAGTACCATTATCGAGCGGTAAAGAGGATGCTACAATGGGATAATGTCCCCATAACAGGACTGTTAGGCTCGGCAATGGGGACAATCCGCCGGGCCCGGCACAGCCCATCTCGCGCTGTAACACCTGCATCTGTTATACTGCATTTCGAAGTAAATTACATCCTCCACGACCCCAGTGGCATCCAAGCTATGACGACTGATCTCGTACTTACGGAAGATGATATCGACCTGGCGGCGCTTCAGGCTGGCGACCGCGAGCAGTTCGCCCGCCTCGTCGAGCTCTACGCTGACCGCCTTTACAATCTGGCGTTAAAGGTCACAGGCGACCCGTACGAAGCCGAAGACGTGCTGCAGGAGGCCTTCATCAGCGCCTACCGGGCCATCGACAGCTTTGAGGGGCGCAGCGCGATGGGCACGTGGCTGTATCGAATTACTTACAACGCTGCCATGATGCGCCTGCCCAAGACTCGCCCCGACACCGTCTCGATGGACGACCCGGTCACGCTCGACAGCGGCGACAGCGACCCCAGACAGTTCTTCTACTGGTGATGCCTGCCCGAGCCCGACCTGATGAGCGCGGAGGCCAGAGAGTATCTGGAAGAGGCCATCCAGATGCTCTCCGACACGCTGCGGGCTGTCTTCGTCCTGCGAGACATCGAGGGGCTGTCCACCGCCGAGACGGCGGACGTGCTCGGCATCTCAGAGGCGGCGGTGAAGTCCCGGCTGCACCGGGCGCGGCTGTTCCTGCGGGAGCGGCTCTCGGAGTACTTTCAGAGCTGGAATAAAGAGAGGGCGTAAAGGAATGGGCGAGCACACACATCATCACGGGCCTGAAAGCTGCCGGGGCCTGCTCGAACACCTGTCGCTGTACCTCGATGGCGAAGCCGAGGAGGCGATCTGCCGCGAGATCGAGCAGCACATGGCGGGCTGCGAGAACTGCCGCGTCGTGATCGACACGCTGGCGGGCACGGTGCGGCTGTATAAGGAGTACGGGCACAGCCGCCTCTCAGGCGAGGCGCGCTCGCGGCTGTACGCTGCGCTCGACCTGAGCGACTACCTCACTGCTGAGGGTGCAGCTAAGGGTTAGAACTGCACGCTCATCGCATGGTAAAAGCCGCCCGCAGGCGGCTTTTACCATTGGCCGGTGCCATAGCCCGCATTTCCTGTTGACCGCGGCGCTGCGATGGCGCAAAATGGCGTGCCGTAAGCCTGAGCTCGGGAGGGGAGTCATGTTTAAGCTTGCCAGCCGGCTGGTGGGGTGTGCGGCGTTCGGGCTGATATTTATCGCCGGCGCGGTCATGGTGCTGCTGATCAGCACGGAGACTATCCGCCTGCGAGAGCTGTTTCCCAACCTGCCCGAGACCCCGCAGTTTGGCCAGGCTGGAGCCGCCCGGCCCGACTTCTCCGTGCCTGACTTCGCTGTACCCGACGTGCAGCTCCCCGAGCCGGAGGGCGTCGAGCTGCCGGAGATCGGGGGGCTGCCCGAGCTGCCAGGCATCGAGGTGCCGGGCGACCTGCTTGAGGGCGAGCCCGTGGTGCTCGCCGAAACCGTCGAGCGCCGCGAGCTGACCTCGCGCGTGCCCGCCCCGCAGCAGGTTTCGACCGCGCCGCCTGTGATCGGGGCCAATGCCTTCTACGCCATCCTCATGGCGCTGGTCTTCGGCGTCACCTCGACCATCCTGGGCAACATGCTGCGCGACGAGGAGCCGCGCATCCGGGCATGGCTGCGCGCGGCGGGCATCGAAGCGCTGCTTGCCAAGATCGGCAGCGTGTTTAGCTGGACGTTCGGGCGCGCGGTGCGCCGGGGCTGTCTCACCCTGCCGCTGTTCTTCGTGATATTCGGGCTGTACGGCATCATCTTCGCCTTCCTTGAAGAGGGCACCGCCCTGCTCACGACAGAGGGCGCGCTGCTGGCCGTGCTGATGGCCTTCACCGTGGGGCTGGTCAGCCTCACCGGGGACATCGCCCGCCGCATCGCGGGGCGCATCTGGCACACCGACTCGCACTTCAGCCTGTACCCGGTCAACCTCGGCATCGCTGCCTTCACCGTCGCGATCTCGCGGCTGTTCCACCTCTCGCCGGGCATCGCCTTCGGCACGCCGGGCGGCGCGGACGTGGACCTGCCGCCCGGGCAGGGCGAGCGCCGGGAGGGCATCCTGTCGCTGCTGGAGACCGCGCTGCTGATCGCCGTCGGCGCGGTGGGCTGGGCGGCCAGCGGCTTCGTATTCTCGGCGCTGGACATGCCGGTCGACGGGCGGCTCGCCGCGCGGCTGGGCGGCCTGCTGAGCGTGGTGCAGGATGCCGGGCTGGCGGTGTTCTTCGTCGCGCTGGAGACTGCCTTCTTCGAGCTGCTGCCGCTGGCCTACGGCAGCGGGCAGTCGCTGTACCGCTGGCAGAAGGGCGTGTGGGTGCTGCTGTTCGTGCCGGTGGCCTTCATGTTCAACCACACGCTGCTCAACCCGCAGAGCGGCTTCCTCGACTCCTTCATGGTCTCGAACGTGCGCTTCCTGTGGGTGATGCTGTTCGTGCTCGTCGGCCTGACGGCGGGGCTGTGGTTCTACTTCAACGTGATCGACGACGTGCTGCAGGAGTGGGTGGGCATCAAGCGCCGCCGCACGCCGCGCCCTGCGCCGGCTGACTGGCCCGCCGGGCCGCCCGTCGACGCGTCGGACGAGTGGCCCGAGGAATGGCCGCCCGACTGGCCCGACGAGCTGTCGCGCAGGCCGCCGTCGCCGCACTGACCTTTTGTTAAAGCCCGGCAAGCCGGGATATAATAGGCCCCTGAGGGGGCGTAGCTCAGGGGCAGAGCAGGAGCCTTTTAAGCTCTTGGCCGGAGGTTCGAATCCTCCCGCCCTCACTCGTAGACCTCACCTCAAGCGCCGCGGCTAGCGGCGCTGATTCATCTCATCAAGCCGCCGCCGAAGATACGCACGCTCCGCAGCGTTTCCACAGAGCTCAATGGCCCGCCCATACGCCTCGGCAGCCGCCTCCTCCCGGCCTGAGCGCCGCAGTAGATCGGCCCGCGCCGCGTGGTACGGGTAGAATCCGCCCGCTTCCTCTTCCAGGCGCTGCAGCAGCGCCAGGCCTGCCTGCGGGTTCTCCGCCATGGCCACGGCGACCGCGTGATTCACCCGCGCGACCATCGACGGCGTCATGTTAACCAGCGTGCGGTACAGCAGCGCGATCTGCTGCCAGTCGGTCGCATCCGCGGTTGGCGCTTCGGCATGCAGGGCGCTGATCGCCGCCTGCACCTGGTATGGCCCCGGATCGCGCAAAATGAGAGCCGTGTCCAGTATCTCGACGCCTTCCCGAATCTTTCCCTGATCCCACAGCGTGCGATCCTGCTCGTCCAGCGTGACGAGGTTGCCCGCCGCATCGCTCCGCGCCTCGCGCCGCGAGTCGTGCAGCAGCATGAGCGCCAGCAGACCGCGAGCCTCGGCACTCTGCGGCATCAGCGCGACCAGCACACGCCCCAGCCGGATCGCCTCGGCAGACAGCTCCTGCCGCGTCAGCGAGTCGCCCTGGGTGGCGACGTACCCCTCGTTGAAGATCAGGTAGATCACGGCCAGCAGCGCGTCCAGCCGTTCCGGCAGCAGGTCGGCGGGCGGCACGCGGTACGGGATGCCCGCCTCGCGGATCTTCCGCCGCGCCCGCGCCAGACGCTGCGCCATCGCCGCCTCCGACACCAGAAAAGCCCGCGCGACCTCCGGCGTCGAGAGCCCGCCGACCGTATGCAGCGTCAGCGCGACCTGTGTCTCCGGCGCCAGCGCCGGGTGGCAGCACGTGAACATCAGCTTGAGGCGGTCGTCAGGTATCTGGCTCTCCATGTCGGGCTCGACCTCGTCATAATGCACCGGATCGACGTTGAGCAGGGGCAGCTTTCGTTGCAGGTTCTCCGCCCGCCGGATGCGGTCAATAGCCCGGCGCCTGGCGACGGTCATCAGCCAGCCAGCGGGGCTGCGCGGAACGCCGTCACGCTCCCAGCGTTCCAGCGCAATGACCAGTGCTTCCTGCAGGGCATCCTCTGCCAGCATGAAGTCCCCAAGCTGGCTGATCAATGCGGCAAGCACCCGCCCGTGCTCTTCGCGAAAGACTCTCTCGATCTGTGTCGCTGCGGTCATCCTGCTCTGGCAGGCCTATCCTGGCGTCCACAACGGGCGGATCTCAACCGCGCCGGACTGCGCAAAGGGAACCCTCTTCGCCCAGGCGATTGCCTCGTCGAGGTTCTCGCAGTTGAGCAGAAAATAGCCGCCCAACTGCTCGTGCGTCTCGGCGAACGGCCCATCGGTCACGAGCGTCTTGCCCTCGCGCACGCGCACGGTCGTGGTAGTCGCGGTGGGCAGACCGCCGCTCGACTCAAGCACCCCGGCAGCCTTCGCGTCCTTCAACAGCGCAGCGAACGCAGCCCGGATGGTTTCGGCCTCCTCCGGGGTGGCGTGTTCCTTCGACTCGTCGGAATAGAACAGCAGCATGTACTTCATAAATTTGTCCTCCTGTGGGTCATGTAAACTACACCAGGGAGTCTATCGCCTCCGCAGACGACAGACTCCCGCGATTTCTACTCCAACCAGGCCAGAGCCGGCCCTAACTGACCGCCTTCTTCACCAGCGCGGCTATCTGCGCCTCGCCGGCGGGAGTCAGCGTCTTCAACGCGAAGGAGATCGGCCACATGTCGCCTTCGTCAAGGTTGGCGGTGTCGTTGAAGCCGAACGTCGCGTACCGCGCGTCGAACTTCGCCGCGCTCTGGAAGAAGCAAACGACCTTGCCATCCCGGTTTGCGTACGCCGGCATCCCGTACCACGTCTTGGGCATGAGCTCGGGCGCATTCGCCATGACGATCTCGTGAATGCGCGTGGCCATGCTCCGATCGGGCTCCGGCATCTCGGCGATCTTCTCAAGAAGCGCCTTCTCCCCGTCTGCCCGCGCCGCCTCCGCCTTCAGCTCTCTGGCACGCTCCTTCATGGCGGCGCGTTCCGCCGCCGTGAAGCCCTTGGCCGTACTCTTGGCCGGCTTCTTCGTTGCCCTGTCTGCGCTCATGCTCAACTCCTTGTGCTGATAGTTTTGCCCTTCTATCAATATGTCGAACGGAAAACCGCCAGGATGACAGATCAGTCGGAAACTCGTGCCGGTTTGTCTGAGGATAACGCAGATTGCCTGGGAGGCAGCCCGAGGTTGCTGCACCGGCAGGCCAGGCAAAGTACAGGCGGCTCTGAGAGCCGCCCCTATGTGTATTACCTGTCAGTTTCCCGGCCCGGTGCGCGTCAGGGCTCGACTGCGGCGGCTGCGAGGATCGCCTGCACGCTGCGCTCGACGTCCTGCTCCGTCGTCGCCCACGACGACACGCTGATCCGCATCGCCGTGCGGCCCTGCCACTGCGTGCCGCCTGCCCACAGCGTACCATCCCCCTGTATGCGCGCGATGACCCGGTTCGTGCGGCCGGCGTCGCCAAACGCGACGAGCACCTGGTTAGCGACGACGTCGTTCAGCACTTCGCAGCCCGCCTCGCGAAGACAGTCCGCAATATGCGCCGCATACTGGCACGTTCGCTCGACC
>CAZDLX010000196.1:0-6463 GCA_964506005.1 uncultured Anaerolineae bacterium
GGCAGGCGGCGGATGAGCGCGTTGCGCTTCACCATCTCGCGCATGCCGAGCGCCAGGTTGATCGTCACGATGGCGGGCAGTCCCTCGGGTACGGCTGCCACGGCGAGTGCGATGGCGGTCAGAAATGCCGGGGCCGCGGCCTCCAGCAGCGCCGTCCGCAGCGCAGGGTTATTCAGCGAGCCGAATAC
The DNA here is from genome assembly GCA_964506005.1 of uncultured Anaerolineae bacterium. Classification (GTDB taxonomy): domain Bacteria; phylum Chloroflexota; class Anaerolineae; order Aggregatilineales; family UBA3940; genus UBA3940. The sequence continues at coordinate 189 of CAZDLX010000196.1, forward strand.
CTCACCCAGCGTGGTAAGGCCAAGCTCCTGCGCCGCAGCGGCGGCCGTCCGGTAGAAGGCGATCGCAAACACGACGGTGACCACCGCCAGCGCGGCATAGACGAGCCAGCGCCCGAGCTGGTTCAGGCGCTGCTGCAGCGGCGTTTCCTCTTCCTCGACGGACTGGATCATCTCCGCGATCTTGCCGATCTCGGTCTGCATGCCCGTCGCGATGACGACGCCTTTGCCGCGCCCGTAGGTCACGACCGTGCTCTTGTAGGCCATGTTCTTGCGGTCGCCGATCCCTGCGTCGAGCGGCACCTCAGCTTCGATGTCTTTGTGGACCGGCACGGACTCGCCCGTCAGCGAGGCCTCTTCAACCTGCAGATTGGCGCTCTCCAGCAAACGGAGGTCGGCGGGGATGTAGTTGCCGGCCTCCAGCAGCACAATGTCGCCGGGAACTACCTCCGCAGAAGGGACCATCATCGTATGGCCGTCCCGGACTACCCGGGCCTCGGGAGCGGCCATCTTGCGGAGCGCAGCCAGAGCCTCCTCCGCGCGCCCCTCCTGCACCACGCCGAGAATCGCGTTGAGGATGACGATGAGCAGGATCGCACCCGCCTCGTACCACTCACCCATCAGCCCCGAGACGATGGCCGCGGCAATGAGCAGCAGGATCATCGTATCCTGGAACTGGCGGAGCAGGCGCTGGAGGAAGCCGGGCCGCGGGGCCTCTCGCAGCTCGTTCGTGCCATACTCAGCCAGGCGTTCGCGAACCTCTGCCTCGCTCAAGCCGTGAGCGGCATCGACCTTCAGCTTCGCGAGTATGTCGTCCGCAGGCAACGTATGCCAGGTCTGGCCGTCGACGGCGACCGGTGTGGAGGATTCGACTGCTGTTCCTACTGCCATTTGAAAGTCCTTCTACCTGCTTTAATAGCGTGTGCTGCGCGGAAGCGCGCCTCGCGAGTGCCTTCTAACCAATGTAGTGTTCGCTGGCCTGTCGAGGCGGCGCGAAAAAACCCGGTCTGCGGGTCAATCACCAAGTCTAGCAAGCGTCAGCGCCAGCTATACCCACACCACGTTAGTTTAGTAACCTTAAATTCCATCCCCGTCGTGCGACTGCGTCTGTCAGGAGGTAAGCGCCAAGCGTCGTGGCGATACCCGGCAGCGCGAGAGTCACACCCAACCGCAGGTAGGGGCCGCCGGGCACAAGCTGCGCCCCCACGATCAACTCCTGGTGCCGCGCGAGGAGTCCGTCTGGCGCCAGCAAAGCGACAATTTGACTATATTCCATCGCAGCCAGCACCGCCAGAGCGAGGGGGGCAGTAAACGCGAGCCAGTCGTGCCTGCGCTGCGCGCCCTGCGCTGTGGCCCGTGCGGTACGGGGTACGAGGATCAGCCCAAGTGCCGCGCCCAGCCACAGCGCCGAACCGCCAGCCGGTGGCCCCGCCCCCTGCAACAGCAGCGCCACGACGGGTGCGTGGATCAGAACAGCGGCTTCTGCGGGCAGCAGAAGCGCATCGGCAAGCAGCGTGGTGCCGTACCCGCTGCGCCGCCGGGCGGCGCTGGCAGCCAGCCCCCACAGCCCGCCGAAGCCGAGCGCCACGACCGCCCCGGCGAGTGCCGTACCCCACGCCGAGAGCACCCCCGCGCTGACCTGCCCGCGCACGTCCCGCCCCAGGTGGTCCGTGCCGAGTGGGTGCGCCTCCGAGGGGCGCTGGTACAGCGCGGCGGGGTCGGGGGCTGCCTGCCGGTAGGGCAGCCACATCACAGCCACGGCGAGAGGCAGCAGGATGGCGATCAGAGCCAGCGCGAGGCGGGCGCGGGGAAGCGGGCGCATGGCCCCGGCTGGTTCCGCGGGGTGTTCGCTCTCCGCCAGTGCTAGAGCCAAAGACCGGTTGATCTCCGCACGCAGCCGCAGCACGAGCAGCAGCAGCGCGAACGCCTGCACGGCCTGGATCGCGGCGGGAGCATCGCCCCGCGCGAGGCCCTCGACGAGCAGCGCGCCAACACCGTCGAGGCTGAAGACCGCCTCCACCGCGATCAGGCTGCTGACCAGCCAGCCGGACTGCTCGGAGAAGGCGCGGGCGGCGGCGAACCACGGCCCGCCCGGCGAGCCGGCTTCGCGCAGACCGGCCCGGGCGCTGAGTAAGGCGGGCAGCAGCGCTGCGACCAGCCCCGCGGCGATCACGTTCAGCGGGGCGCGCGCATCTGCGGTGGGCAGCAGGCCGAGCCGCACGCCCGGAACCAGCACCACGAGCAGAGCCACCGCGCCAGCGGGGGCTGCCAGCGCCGCCGCCGCCAGCCAGCCCGCGAGCCGCAGACCGGCGGGCCAGCGGCGCGCCGCCAGCGAGACTCCGAGCAGCAGAGCGGTGATGGCCCCTGCGCCGATGAACGCCGCCGCCAGCACGCCGAGCGTCACGGGCAGCCGGGCGGCGAGCATCTCGCCGAGCGGCGCGCCCGGCTGGATGACGGTCGAAACGGCGCAGCAGGGCCCCTCGGCGAGGCGGGGAAGGTTCCTGAGCCCGGTGGCCAGCACGCCGAACGGCCCCGGCTGTGCGAGCAGCCTGCCAGGCAGGCCCAGCCCTGCCCAGGCGAGGCCAAAGGCAGCGGCCAGCACCAGCAGCCGGCGGACGGGTTCGCTCAGGATGAGGGCGAGAAGCGGGCGAGGGGCGTCTCTGCCGGCGCGGCGTACCCGGCGAATGGCGTAAGCTAAGGCCCAGACGTCCCACAGCGGGACGAGCAGGAATGTGCCTAGATAAGCTGCCGCGCCCGGCCAGACCGGGCGGCGAGGGCGTTCAGATAGGGGCATGCTGTGCCACGCCAGGACTGGGATGCAAAACCAGCCGGGATTGTCGCGCATCCTGGCTGGCGTGGCAAGTGCTTAATAAGGCTAATGCGGACCCGGTACCGCCGAGTAAACGGGTCTTCAGGCGATGCGCAGATCCTCGTCGGCCTGCTGGCCCGCCAGGAACTCGCGCACGTCGGCGAGCGCGGTGGCGTAGGCATCCAGCAGTTCCTGATCGGGGCCTTTGAAGCGGCGCAGCGTCTGCGTGGCACACATCGCGCAGCCGCGCAGCGCGCGGTAGCTGTCGGTCTCGCAGTCCAGACAGCCGTTGAGCCGGATCATCATGAGAACAAAGGCCAGTTTCTCGGGGTGTTCGTTGGGCAGCGGGATCACACGGTCAACCAGGTCGCGCCATTCCGGGCCGCGCATATCCCGCAGGACGGGGATGACATAATTCGGGAACAAGATCTCGTTATTCGCGTACATCTAACCCCCTAATACGAACGGGTCGGTGTTAAGCGTGCGAGAGGTCTGTGCCGGGTCTGCGGCCAGTCGATGGGGATTACGACGGAAAGCCTCGCCCTGGACTGCCATCATGCTAAGAGAAGTGGCAGCCTGTCGTCAAGACGGCGCAGGGCGGGAGTGCAGTTCCCGTCGGCGAGGTGTAGGCATGGGTGAAGAGTAAGTAGCTGGAACCCCGACAACTGACCCTATGTTACAGTAGTGGCTCGCCCGAATCAAGACCTGATATACTTCCGCGGGCAACAATACTGATAACTCCTACTGTCAAAACCTACCAGAGCGGGGCAGGAGGCGAATTCATGATGGTTAGCATCGAACAGGCGCGGGAGCTGTACGCCGGGAGCGATTCCGTCCACGATTTTGCCCACGTGCTGCGCGTGCTCAGGCTCGCCGAGCGGCTGGCAGAAGCGGAAGGCGCCGACCTGGAGGTTGTGCGGGCCGCTGCCCTGCTCCACGACATCTCCCGCCCGGAGGATGAGGCGGGCGGCGCTGAGGCCAACGCCGAAACCGACCACGCTGTGCTGGCCGCCCGCGCCGCGCGTGACATTCTCGCCGGCGCCGACCCCGCCTTCGTCGATGCGGTGGCCCACTGCATCGAGGCGCACCGCTTCCGCAACGCCGTCGAGCCGCAGACCGTCGAGGCGCGGGTTCTGTTCGACGCCGACAAGCTGGACGCCATCGGCGCGGTCGGTGTGGCACGGGCTTTCGCCTACGGCGCGCTGCTCGGCCAGCCGCTGTGGGGCGAGGTCCCCGAGGGCTATAAGCCGGGCGAGCCCGGCGAGACGCACACCGCGCACCACGAGTACCACTTCAAGCTGAAGCAGATCAAAGACCGCCTGACGACCGAGAGCGGCCGCCGGCTGGCAGAGGGCCGCCACCGCTTCATGGAGGCCTTCTACGAGCAGATGGCAGCGGAGGTCAACGCCGAGCGGTAGCGCGCCAGCTCCTACCCCTCGCCCCGCGCCTCGGGGTGCATCTCGAAGAACTGCTCGCGGTTGGCCGCCCGCGCGACCTTGCCGCTGCTCGTCTTGATCAGCCAGTTGCGCGGCACCAGCTCGACGTAGCGCACCATGATGTCCGTCCCGGCGGCGACCGCCCGGCGAATGTTCGCCGTGACCTCGCGCCGGGCGTCCTCGTCCATCTCGTGCGCCATCTCCGCGACAACGGCAACGTCCTCGGTGCCGCGCTGCGGATTCGACACGCCAAAGGCGACGGTCCGGCCCGGGTACACGCCCTCGACGCGGTTCACCAGCGTTTCAAGATCGCGCGGGTAGATGTTGCGCCCGCCGACGATGATCACGTCCTTTTTGCGCCCCAGCACGAACACCTCGCCGCCCGCCATATAGCCCATGTCGCCGGTCAGGAACCAGCCGTCGTGAAAGGCCTCGGCGGTGGCGTCGGGGCGGCGGTGGTACTCGGTGAGCAGGTGCGAGCTGCGGATGGCCAGCTCCCCGACGCGGCGCTCGGGCAACGGCTCGCGCTCTGGCCCGAGCACCCGCACCTCCATGCCGGGGATCGGCCTGCCCGACGACACCACGGCCCGCGCCCGCGGCTCGTCCGCAGTGGGGCGCGCTTCGCCGAGCGACTGCAGGGCGCTGCGGTCCACCACGTCCACCGGCGCGGGCCGCCCGACCTCCGTCTGTGTCACGGCGAGCACCGCTTCAGCCATCGCGTAGCTCGCCGTGAGCATCGACTCCTCGACGCCGTGCGGCGCGAAGCGGGCCAGGAAGGCGCGGTGGCTGCTGTCGTACACGGGCTCCGAGCAGTTCACGAAGGCCCGGATGCTGGCGAGGTCCACGCGGTCGAGCGCGTCTGGCCGCACTTTATCGGCGAGGAAGTTGTAGGCGAAGTTCGGCAGCCAGCAGAACGTCCCCCGGTGAGTCGATATCGCCTCCAGCAGCATCTGCGGGGCACGCACCCAGTCCAGCGGCGACATCAGCACGAGCCGCGCACCGCTGAGCAGCGGCATCAGGAAGCCCGCGATGAGGCCCATGTCGTGGTAGAGAGGCAGCCAGCTCACGACCACGTCGTCGGGCGTGAAGCCGAGCACGCCGCTGTAGCGCTCAAGCTGCTCGAAGATCGCGCGGTGGGAGAGCGCCACGCCTTTCTGCAGCCCGGTCGTGCCCGAGGAGTGCTGGAGCAGCGCCGTCGCCTCCGGGTCGAAGCTGGCTTCCAGCGCGGGCGGCTCATCCGCGCCCAGCAGGCCGGCGGAGTCGAGCACGAGCAGGTTGGGCAGCGACCCGCTCTCAGGCAGCAGCGCGCGGACCTGCGCCTCAAGCCCTGCCTCGGTGACGAGCACAGCCGGCCGCGCGATCTCCAGCAGCGCGGCGGTTGCCGCCTGGTAGCGGTCGGGGTGCAGCTTCTCGGTCTGGAACGGCATGATGGACGGGATGGCGCCAGCCAGCGACGCCCCGAAGAAGCCCGCCGTCAGCGAGACGAGGTCGCTGAGCACGAAGATCACCAGATCGCCGGGTCCAGCACCCGCCGCCGCGATGCGCTCCCCGGCGCGCCGCGCGGCGTCGAAGAACGCGGCGCGAGTCAGCACGGTATCGGGTGCGGCAGGCCGCACAATGCGCAGCGTCTCACGGTCCGGGGCCGCTGCGGCGACCTCGGCCAGGCGGCCCGGTAGTGTTCGCTCCGGCATCGCCTAGCGCCGCTCCTCGATGTAAGCCGCCAGCTCGTCCACCGTGTCGAAGTTGTCGGCGGTCAGCTCGGTGTTGTCGATGTGCACGCCGTAGGTCTGCTCGACCCACAGCGCGATGTCGACCAGGCTGAACGAGTCGATCAGGCCGCTGGAGATCAGCGCCTCGTCGTCGCGGAGCGGGTAGGCGGGGTCGTGCAGGATGTCACGGGTGAGATAGTCTTTGAGGAGGCTGCGGGTATCTGCGTCGGTCATGTCCATTCCTTCGTTTCAGGTTGTTGGGCGGAGTTTAACCCGGTTCAGGGCGGATTATACAGGATCTGGGGCAGACCCTCACCCCAGACG
>CAZDLX010000197.1:0-6397 GCA_964506005.1 uncultured Anaerolineae bacterium
CTCCGTGGCACGGAGAGGGGGCGCGACCGCCAGAGGCGGTCGTCGGGGGTGAGGTGTTACTTCAACGCCCCGGCCAGCACCTCGATCGGGTGGATGGCCGCCCGCGCGGTCGTGTGGTCGATCTGCTCGCGGCAGGAGGTCCCCGTCGCGCAGATGATGGTCTCACGCGGGGCGGCGCGCACGGCGGGCGCGAGCGCCATTTCCGCTAGCGACATCGACAGCTCGTAGTGCTCGGTCTCGTAGCCGAACGTGCCGGCCATGCCGCAGCACCCCGACTCGACCTCTTCCAGCGTGAGGTTGGGGATCATCTTGAGCATGGCATGGGTGTCCACCGTGCCAAACGTCGCCTTCTGCTGGCAGTGCCCGTGGTACAGCACGTGACGCGGCGTGTCGTCGAACTCCAGGTTGAGATCCCCGAAGCCCGCCTGCTGCACTAGCAGCGAGTCGATGGGCATCACCACCCCCGCCACCGCCTCGGCGTCTGGCCCCGGCACGAGATCGCGATACTCGTCCACGAACATCGACAGGCAGCTCGGCTCCACCCCGGTGATCGGGATGCCCTGCCGCGCGTAGGGCGCCAGCAGCGCGAGATTGTGCTCGGCGAGCTTGCGGGCGTCGTCGAGCATGCCCTTCGACACCGCGGGCCGCCCGCAGCACTGGCGCTTCTCGACCAGCGTGACGTCGTAGCCCGCAGCTTCAAGCACCTTCACCGCTGCCTGCCCGATCTGCGGGTCGTTGTGCTCCATGAACGTGTCGTGCCACAGCACGACCTGCTTGCGAGGCCCGTGCCCGTTGCCGTTGCTGTGGGCCTGCCTGCGGTACCAGCGGCTGAACGGCTGCCGTGCCAGCCGGGGCAGCTTGCGCTCCGGGTGCACGCCGAGGCGCGTCATCACCCAGCGGCCCGGCCCGCGCAATGCCAGGTTGGCCAGCGGCGCGACCGGCTGGCCCAGCCGGTTCAGGCGGCCATAGTTCGCCATGAGGCGCGAGCGCAGCGGCGTGCCGTGCTCCTGGTGGTAGTTGTACAGGAACTCGCTCTTGAGCTTGGCCATGTCCACCGAGGAGGGGCACTCCGCCTTGCAGGCCTTGCACGAGAGGCACAGGTCGAGCACGTCGTAGACCTCGTGCGAGGTCATGCCGTCCGGGCCGAGCAGGCCCATCATCGCGGCGCGGAGCGCGTTGGCCCGCCCGCGCGTGGAGTCGCGCTCCCGGCGGGTCACCTGGTAGGAGGGGCACATCACGCCCTCGACCTTGCGGCAGACGCCCGCGCCGTTGCACATCTCGACCGCGCGTGCGAAGCCGCCGTCGGTCTGGTAGCTGAACACCGGCACGCCGATCTCGTGCGGCGTGGCGTAGTCGGGGCCAAAGCGCAGCAGCGAGGCGTCGTCCATGCGCGGCGGGTTGACCACCTTGCCGGGGTTCATCAGACCCTCGGGGTCGAAGGTGTCCTTGACTTCGTGGAATGCCCGCACCAGCGCCGGCCCGAACAGCTTCTCCGAGAACTCCGCCCGCACGATGCCCTCGCCGTGCTCCCCGCAGGTCGTGCCGCCGTACTGGCAGACCAGCTCGACGGACTTCTCGGCGATGGCGCGGAGCTGCCGCACGCCGTCAGCCGTCTTGAGGTTGACCAGCGGGCGCACGTGGATGCAGCCCGCGCTGGCGTGCGCGTACATCGCCACGCGCTCCAACCCGACCTCATAGCAGTAGTCCACAATCGTGGTGATGTAATCCGCCAGGTACTCGACGGGCACCGCCGCGTCCTCGATGAAGGGGATCGGCTTGGCGTCGCCGCGGATGCTCATCAAGATGCCGAGCCCCACCCGGCGCACGTACCACACGTTCGCCTGCTGGCGGGGGTCGGTCACGATCACGACCGGGTCGCGGTGGTGGATGCTGTTGAGCTTCTGGCGCAGCCGCTCGATGCCCGCGTCGAGGTCGGCTTCATCGTCGCTGGCGTACTCGACGAGCAGCACGATGTCCGGGTCGCCCTCGACGAACGTCAGCAGGCGGCGGTACTCGATCATGCCCCGGCAGAGGTCGATCATCATCTTGTCGAGCACCTCGACGGCGGTCGGGTCGCTCTCCAGGATGACAGGCGTCGCCTCCATCGCCGCGCGCAGCGTGCTGAAGTGCACCATCGCCAGCCGCCCATACTTCGGCAGCGGCACGAGGTTCAGCGTAGCCTCGGTCGTGACCGCGAGCGTGCCCTCCGAACCGACGAGCAGCTTGGCGAGGTTCGCGTTGGCGCGGTCGGGGAACTGGTTCAGGTTGTAGCCCGCCACGTGGCGGAACGTCCGGGGGTAGCGCGTCTCGATTTCGTGGGCGTACTTGTCGAGGATCTCCGGCACGCGCCGGTAGACCTCACCCTCGATACCGGGGCGCTTGGCCCGCGCCTCCCAGTCGGCGCCAAACGGGTCGAAGCAGGCGAAGCTCCCATCGGCCATGACGGTGTCCATCGAGTGCACATGGTCAACCGTCATGCCGTAGATGATGGAATGCGAGCCGGTCGAGTTGTTGCCCAGGATGCCGCCGACGGTGGCGCGATCGGCGCTGGCGGGGTCAGGCCCGAACTGGAGGCGGTGCTTGGCGAGGATGCGGTTGAGCCTGCCCAGCGTGATGCCGGGCTGCGTGCGGACGATGCGCTCGCCGGGGTCGATCTCGACGACCTGGTTCATGTGGCGCGACACGTCCAGAACGAGCGCATGGCCGATTGCCTGCCCCGCGAGGCTGCTCCCGCCGCCGCGCGGCAGGATCGGGACGCCGTGCCGCCGGGCGATCTCCACCGCCGCGCTGACTTCGTCGCGGTTGCGGGGCAGCGCCACGCCGATGGGCATCATCTGGTAGATGCTGGCGTCGGTGCTGTACAGCAGGCGCGTCATGCGGTCGAAGTGGACTTCCTGCACGGCGCTGCGCAGGTCGTTCACGAATTCCTGGTTTGCCTCTTGCATCTCTTTTGGAATCATCGTCTACCCCTTCTCGCCAGACTGTACGTGTTGGTGCAGCGCGGTGGGTGGGGTGGTGGGGGCGAAGTGCTGCGGTGTGCTGGAAGATATGATTGGTTTAGTTCATCCGTCCTCTGACCCCCTTCGACGCCGTTCGCTTCGCGAACGCCGTTCGCTCTGCGAACGCCGCCACTTCCCCCTTTCAGGGGGCAGGTTAGCTCGTCGTGCCACGCTTTCTCTCGTCGGAGAGATAGCGCTGATCAAACAGTGCTCACCGTTAGAGCGTGTGCCCGTCACGCCCCCTCCCTGCTGGCGGGGAGGGGGTTGGGGGTGGGGTCACCCCAGAATCCGCTCCAGCGCGCCGAGCAGCGTGACGACGTTCTCCGGGCGGCTGGAGTAGCCCATCAGGCCGATGCGCCACACCTTCCCGGCGAACGCACCCAACCCTCCGGCGACCTCGATGTTGTACTCGTCGAGCAGGCGGCGGCGCACCGCCGCGTCGTCGAGCCCATCGGGCAGGCGAACCGTCGTGAGGCTCGGCAGGCGGTGATCAAGCGGCACCACCGGGCTGAGGTCCAGCGCGGCGAGCCCGTCCCAAAGCATCTCGGCGTTGCGGCGGTGGCGCTCGAAGCGGGCCACAAGCCCCTCCTCCGCCACGATACGCAGCGCCTCGCGCAGCGCGTAGTTCATGCTGATCGGTGCGGTGTGGTGGTAGGTGCGCTCCGGCCCCCAGTACTTGAAAACCATCGTCAGGTCGAGGTACCAGTTCTTGACGGTGCTCTTCCGCGCCTTGAGCACCTCCACGGCACGCGGGCCCAGCGCCAGCGGGGCGAGGCCCGGCGGCGCGCTCAGGCACTTCTGCGTGCCGCTGTAGGCGATGTCGATGCCGACCTCGTCGAAACGCACCGGGATGCCGCCCAGCGACGTGACCGTGTCCGCGATCAGCAGCGCGCCGTGCCGGTGCACGACCTCCGCGATCTCGTCGAGCGGCTGGAGCGCCCCGGTCGAAGTCTCGGCGTGCACGATGGCGACGAGCTTCGCAGGGCGCGCCGCGAGCGCCTGCTCCACCTGCTGCGCCGTAAAGACCTCGCCCCACGCGGCGTCGAGCCGGGCCACGTCCGCGCCGTAGCGCCCTGCCATGTCGACCAGCCGCTCGCCGAAGTAGCCGTTGACGCAGATCAGCACCGGGTCGCCTTCCTCGACGAAGTTGGCGAGCGACGCCTCCATCGCGGCGCTGCCCGTGCCCGAGACCGGGATGGTCACCGCGTCTTCGGTCTGGAAGGCCAGCCGGAGCAGGTCCTGGACCTCGTTCATGATGTCGATAAACTGCGGGTCGAGATGGCCGATGAGCGGGGCGGACATCGCGCGGAGCACACGCGGGTGCACCATGCTCGGGCCGGGCCCCAGCAGGATGCGCGGGCTCGGGTTGAGGTCTGTGTAGCCGGTCGCCGGCACGTGATCTGGCATCGTCGAGTCCTTTCTACTGCGGTGGCGGGTAAAGGATAGGGCTCCTACTGTTTGTAGGGGCAGGTCGTGATGCTGTACATCACTGAATCTGCTCTGGGCGGCTCTCAGAGCCGCCCCTACAATGCCTTCGATTTCACGGCAAGTAACAGAACCCGGTCCCCTCCGGGTGCAAACGCTTAAGCGCCTGTCGAGCGCGGTTCGTCACGGCGGCCCCTGAACAGCGGCAGCTGTGCCATCTTCAGGACAGCGGTGAGCGCCGCGACGACGATGGACGCCTCCGCCAGCCGGTGGGCCAGCGTACGAGCCCAGCCCCACGCATTCTGGGGGACAGCCGGCTCCAGGCGCATGTAGCCGAGCCACTCGCCGTTCTGCGGCAGCATACCGATGACTACGGCGAGCAGCAGCCCGCCCACAGCCGCAGCCAGCACACCCGCCAGCCACAGGCCGGGGTTGAACCGGCCGCGGTTCAGCAGTGCAGCGACCAGGCCGACCGCGTAGAAGCCGGTCATCAGCATGAAGATGGACGGGCTGGGCCCGAGCAGGTTGCTGCCCGGATACTGCAGAAACTGCGGCAGGTAGTGCACGATATACAATGCCGCCTGCACCGCATACCCGCCCATAGCCAGCACGGGCAGACCGTAAATGGCGGCAGCAGCAGCTATCGTAACCGCCAGGAAAAGGAAAAACGGCAGCACGACTTCAGTGTCGTGATGCCCCCAGGGCGGGAACTCGCCGCCCAGCCCCCACCAGAATACGAAGCTCGACAGCGCCGGAAGGATCAGCAGGGCGACGGCCCACGTGGATGGCGTGCGCGTTCGGCGGGCGGCGAGCAGGAGGAAGCCAGCCACGCTCAGCAGCACCGATGCGCAATAGAGCGCAATGCCGGGGCCGGTTACGGGCAGGCCGCCGGCTCTCGCCCGGAATGTCAGCAGTGCGACGAGCGCAAGTAGCTGCGCGCACAGCAACACCCCGGGGCCGGTCAGCGGCAGCCAGTGCTCGTGATTGGGTTGAGGCTTCATCGTCGATTCCCCTCACTACGATGACGGGTAAAGCACCTCTAGCTCTCCGGCGTGCACGACCATTTGCCCCACACTGATGACCAGCCGCATGACCCTATTCCTATTGACTCAGGGGGCGAAAATGATCTGTCAGTGCGAACGTAAGTTCGATTGCGGGGTTTCCACATCGATTTATAATGTCAGTATATTCCAGCTTAGGTAATGGGCAAGGTAAACACATGATGCGCAACAGGACATATGCGCTGCCCATCCTGATTGTTGCCCTTCTCGTCGCTGGGGCGGTTGGTGCGCTGGCAGTTAAGGCCGACGTTCCTGCTCAGGTCAGCTACTACGCGCAGACAGGCCGCCTCGTTCGAGAGCCCTTCCTCACCTTCTTCTTGGAACACGGCGATACAGCAACCTTCGGATACCCACTCACAGACGCCTACCGGACTCACGACGATACGCTCGTGCAGACCTTCGAGCGCGCCCAGCTCCAGCTAACGGTGCGCGGCGTCGAGCTTGCGCCCATCGGCGCGATGCTCCAGCTCGGCGAGCCGGGGAGCGCCGAGACACACCCGGCCTTCCGGGCGGCGTACGATTCACACGGCGGCGCAGCCTTTTTTGGCCTGCCGCTGGGGCCCGCGCGCGACGAACGCGGCCTTCTCGTGCAGGATTTTGAGCGTGCGCGCCTCGTGCGCGGTCCGCTCGGCGACGTTCGCCTGGCCAGCCTGGGCAGTGTGTACCTCGCCGCGTTCCCGCCCCCGCAGGAGAGCGGGCAGGCCGCGATCCTCGTGCAGGGCACTCCGCCGCCGCCCTCTGAGATCCGCCCGGCGCTCACCGTCGAGCGGCCCACCGTCGGCCAGGGCGACCAGCAGACTATCTACCTGTACCTCGCCGACGAGAACGGAAGCCCGGTCACCGGGGCGCAGGCGCTCGCCATCCTGCACTACGACGACGCCACCGCCGAGGTCACGCTGCCGGTGACGGACG
>CAZDLX010000198.1:0-3817 GCA_964506005.1 uncultured Anaerolineae bacterium
TACGTGTTGGGGGGCGCGGTGTTCCTGCACGGCGCCCAGAGCGTCGAGCAGTGGCGCAGGTATGAGATCGCGCCCATCGCCGGCGCGTTCTACGAGCACATTCGGAATACCCGGTAGGGCCGGGGGAAAGGCAAAACTGATGCCAGCAGAAGTCGATATTTTTAACCTCAGTGCAGTCGTCCAGTGGCTCGCCACCTTCGCAGGTGCGGCCTTCTGGATGGTGTTCGTGTCGCTCCTGGTGCGCACCCTCATGAAGGCGGACCCGGCGACCCTGGGCCAGGCGTGGGGCTACATCGCCGCCTGGCTGAAGCGGCTCTCGGCGCCGGCGCTGTTCTTCGTCGTCGCCCTGGTGAGCTTTCTCGTGCCGCTGATCGCTACACTGGTGGCTCTTCTCGTGCCCGAAACGACGCTGGAGCAGATCCAGCCGTACTACGAACAAATCATCGGCTGGGTCGCGCTCTTCGGGGCAGCCTGGATGGGGCAGCAGTGGCTGTACCATAGAGTGTTCAAGTTTCCACTGCCGGTTTTTACCCTGCCGGGAGGCTTCTTCGGTCCGGTGCCTGTAACGCAGCCGGAAGACGAACGGGAGCCCGCCGTCGGGTAGCTTGCACAAAAAGAGGGCATCTTCGGAAATCCGAGGATGCCCTTTCTGATTCCTGCGCAGGAACTACGGCTGGAGCTCTACCTGTCGGTGGCCGTTGGTGCTTATCACCACGCCGGGGCAGTGCCCCTTGTGGCCGTTGATCGCGTTCGTAAGTCCGCGCTTCGTCGTCGACGAGAACAGCTTGCCGCAGTCCGGGCAGGCGTCTTCGTAGACCTTCTTGCCGGCGTTCGCCGGAGCGACACCGCTCGCGGGAGGCCCGGTTCGCTGAGCAAATTGCTCGACGAATTGCTCGGCGAAGTGCTCCTGCAATTCCCTCGCTTGCTCGGCGAGCGCCGCCTGCAACCTGGCTTCCCTCGCCTGATCTTTCGCTTCGGCGAGCTCGCGTGCCGTTTGCTGAGCGACGCTCTCGCCCTTGAAGAGCGCCAGCTCGCGCGCACCGTACAACGCGAGGATGTCGATCACGCCGATCACCCAGTACAGGCCGATGATGAGCTGCGGGAGCGAGGCGGGAATGGCCAGGCCGAGGATCTGCGATTGCACCCAGATGGCCAGCTCGGCGACGATGTGCGTCGCCAGCAAAACGAGCGTGATCGTCACTTCGAACCAGTGCTGGTGGCCTCGTGCAATTTTAGCGAGTTGCACCACCAAACCGAGAGCGAGGAAGACGGTGAGCAAAATGGCTCCCTGGGTGCTGTGCAGCTCCAGTCGCCGCCCGGTGAAGGCGAGCGCCTGGTTCGTGACGAAGAAGCCGAACGCCACGAGCGAGAGGAATAAGACGGCGCCATGCGCCCCGGTGAAACGTATGTCCTTCATGGTGTGATAACCCCCTGTTTGTACACACGCACAAACGGGGGTATCATGCGGCGGCCCCTAGGGGGCACACGTGCTAAAACCCGCGTTTGTAGCGTGGGGAAACGAGACAGCCTCATTATAGGCTGTCTTCTTCTTTTTGTGAAGCCGTCAGGGGGCCGTGTCGATTAACGTCGACGCGGCCTTCTCCGATCTCGAGGCGGAGCGAACCCGGGCCGGCCGTCTCGCCCGGCGCCGGGTACGGCACCGAGTAGACGATGGTCGCGCGGATGGGACGGCCGGGATCGACCTCGACTCGTTTCACGTAAGCCGAGAGCGCGCGGCGCGCCTGCCGGAGATCCCGGCTTTCGACGTCGGCGAGGGCTCGGGCGGACACTTCCGCGAGCTGGGCATCGCTGATCGCCACACTGCCATTGACGGCCGCCAGCTCCGCTTCCGCCGCGGCGATGCGCTGGCGCAAGTCGCCCTGCGCCGCCTCAAGGGTGTCGAGGCGCTCGAGCAGGGCCGGGGAGGCCGGCCGCTCGGCGAGCACGTCGACGAGATTCTCCGTCTGCTGCCGCGTGCGATCGAGGTCCCGCTGCAGCGTCTCGAGCTGGGCACCCAGCCGGGCCCGGCGCTCGTCGAGGTGGGTGAGCAGCTCGTCGAGGTGAGCGCGCAGCCGGTCGGGCGAGAGCACCGTCGCGCGGACGTGATCGACGACGATGCGCTCCAGGCGGCGGGCGTTGATCCGACCGGCGTCGCAGCCCTGCCGCCGCTTCGCGCTGCGGCACCAGTAGAACGGCCATGCCTGGCGCTTCTGCCCCGTCGTCGAGATGACGCCCGGATAGTACTTATCCGTCCACAGCGGCGCACCGCAGCGCGCGCATACAGCCAGCCCGGAGAGCAGGCGACCGTTCGTCACCCGGCGGGGATCTTCGATGCCGGCCTGGCGCGTGCCGCCCGGCTGGCGAGAGAAGGCGCGCTTCTCGCGCCGGGAGGCCTCCGTCTCGTACCACTCGAGCGGTACGAGCGGTCTAACAAAGAAGTCGGCGCGGGCTGCATCTCCATAGACCTCGCCGCCAAACTCCAGCTCGCCGGCATAGATCCGTTTCTGGAAGAAGTAGTGGTAGGCCTGCACGCTCTTCAGCAGGCGCGTGGCCTCGTAGATCTCGCGGTAAGGCGCCTGCTCCTCGACGCGCATCTGCCAGGCCAGGCGGGCCCGGTCCCACGCCGTCGGGTCCGGCACCAGGCGCTGCACCTCGTGGAGCGTGCCGTCGCGCCGGCGGCCGATGACAATGCGCTCGGTCGTGTAGCCCGTCGGCGGGGTGCCGGGAAAGATGCCGAGGTAGGCGCCGGTGGGCTCATGGCCGGGGTTATGGGCCAGGAAGCCGGGATCGGTGTCGCGGAGCGCCACGGTGTGGTGCAGCCCGCGCCGGCTCTCGCGGCTGAGCTGCTCGAGATCCATCTTGGCCTTGAAGGCCATCAGCTCACGGGCGATGGGGTCGATGGCCGCGTTGCCGGTGACGAGCGGATCGGCCAGGGAAACGGTCGCCAGGCCGCGCAGCTCGAGGTCGGAAAGCAGGTGGCGCGTCTCGACGTCGTCGCGGCCCAGCCGGGCGAACGTCCAGAAGACGACGCCATGCCGGATGCGGTTCGCCTGCTGCTGCCGACGTCGGGCATCGTGCACGGGCGGGAAGCGATCGCGGACGGCGGCCAGCATGGCCTGGAGAGCGTCGCGGGTCTCGGCTGAGGAGCCCGGCTTTGCCTCGTCGGCGTAGGTGTGCTCCAGGACAAGGCCGTGCCGTACGCAGTAGGCCTCCAGGACCTCCCGCTGTTGCGCAACGGAGCGATCCTGGCGATCGCCGCCGGAGTCGCGGAGGTAGCCCCAGACTGTGGCACCGGACGGGAGCGGGCAGCTTTCGGGGACACGCATGCGTACACTCCTGAGTAGAGAGCTGTTCAGCGGCCCCTCTATAGTAGAACGGATGTGCCGAGCGCGCCACCGGCGAGCAGTGTAACAGATGCGTAATACCGTCGAGGCACAGTCTGAGTATAATAGTATTCGGGTACCGTTAAGGATGGGGTTCGCGGTGCATGAACCTTCTACCGGTAGTCGCCCGCCCGCACCGCGATAACTTGACGAGAACTTCACCCGTAAGGGACACCACCGTGTACACCATCCTTGTCGTCGACGACGACCCCTGCATGCGTGAGCTGGTCAAAGTCACGTTTGAGGGTCGCCCTTACCGCATCGTGGGGGCAGAGTGCGGCTACCAGGCGGTTCGCCTGGCCCGCGACATCCAACCCGACCTGATGCTGCTCGACGTCATGATGCCGCACAGCATCAGCGGGCTGGATGTTTGCACCATCCTCAAGGCGGACGAGGTCACCGAATCCATCCCCATCATCATGGTGTCGGCTCTC
>CAZDLX010000198.1:3917-6338 GCA_964506005.1 uncultured Anaerolineae bacterium
CCTCAAGGCGGACGAGGTCACCGAATCCATCCCCATCATCATGGTGTCGGCTCTCACCAGCACGAAGGACATCGAACGGGGCCGCGAGGCGGGCGCCGACGGGTACGTCACCAAGCCGTTCAGGATAGCCAGCCTGATCCGGGCCGTCGAGGGGGCGCTGCCGGAACCGAGGCAGGAAAAGCTCGCCTGAACGCAGAACCCTGGCGCAAAGCCAGGGTGTTTGCTGTATAATGCCCGTATGCCGGCGCACCGGCCAGACAGCTCAAGACCCCGCGACTTCCATTACAAGCCATCCACAAATGACCAGCAGGAAGAGACGTATGTCACCCAGCCGCAAGCAGGCACGCACCGGAATCGAGAAGCTGATCGATAAATACCGCGAGCTGCCCGAGCTCGAGCGCAAGCTGATGCCCGAGGCACAGCTCGTGCACCAGTACCTCGACCCGTTCTTCACGGCTCTCGGCTGGCCGGTCGGCGACCACGAGCGGTTTAAGTACGAGCTGAACACCCAGGCGGGCCGGCCGGACATGCTGCTCATCCCGGAGCGGGGCGGCATGGTGTTCGTCGAGGCGAAGCGCTTCGGCGTCATCAAGGAGCTGCGAGAGGCGCGCCAGACGCGGGCCGGGACCATCATCACGCCCGGCCAGCTCGCGCTGCCCGGCATGGCCACCGACCGCACGTCTGAAGAGCAGCAGGCGATCAACTACGCCTTCGAGAATGACGGCACCTGGGCCATCCTGACGAACTTCGAGAAGCTGCGCCTGTTCAACGCCCGGCGCGACTGGCTGGTGCTATCCTTCGAGCGCCCGTTCGCCTACCTCGACGAGTTCGACACGCTGTGGCAGCTCTCCTACGAGAGCATCCTGAGCGGCGAGCTGGACCGGCTGAGCGACCAGCGGCACCGCGAGGACGTGGACACCACGTACCTGAGCTTCATCAGCGAGTACCGCGAGCTGCTGGCCGAAGACATCGTGACGCACGCGGAAGCGAACCCGTGGGTCTACCTGGACGGCGAGGGGCGCATCAACCTGCCGCTGCTGCGAGACGTCGTGCAGCGCTTCCTCGACCGGCTGGTGGTGGTGCGCTTCGCCGAGGATCACTTCGTGCTGCCGCCGGGCACGCTGCGCACCCAGTTCGAGGTCAACCGGCACAACGACTACGGCTTCCCGCTGAATGCCGTCGTGCGGCAGCTCTTCCACCGCTTCGACGAGCTGCACAACTCGGCGCTGTTCGCGCACGACCCGGTGCTGGACGGGCAGGCCGCCTTCAGCGAAGAGCTGCTCGCCGGGCTCATCAACAAGCTATACGAGGCCCGCTACCGCGCGATGACGCCCGACATCATGGGCAACACCTACGAGCAGTACCTGGGCCAGACGCTGGTGCAGGTCAACGGCGGGGTGCAGACGCGCGACAACCTGGAGACGCGCAAGAAGCAGGGCAGCTACTACACGCCGCAGGTGATCGTGCGGTACCTGGTCGACAACTCGCTGGGCCGCTACCTGTACGGCACGGCGAACGGGCAGCCGGACGGCGAGCCCGTCGAGGGGGAGCGGCGCAAGACCTACGAGGAGATCCGCGACCTGCGCGTGCTGGACCCGGCCTGCGGCTCGGGCTCCTTCCTGATCTACGCCTACAAGGTGCTGGCCGACTTCTACCGGAGCGAGATCGAGCGCATCGACCACGAAGCGGTGGCCTACGGCGAGGAGCGGATGGCGTCGGGAGAGGTCACACTGCTGGAGATAGAGGGGGCGATCAACACCTACCTCAACGCGCACAAGCCGCACATCGAGAACTACCCACGGCTGATCCTGGAGCGTCACCTGTACGGCGTGGACCTGGACCCGCAGGCCGCGGAGCTGGCGGCCGTCAACCTGATCTTCCGGGCGATGGAAGACCAGCGGCGGATGCGCAGCAAGGAGAAGCTGCCGCTCATCCTGAACCAGAACGTGAAGACCGGCAACGCGCTCATCGGCGTGCTGCACAACCTGCCGGAGGGCGTGGAGTGGGAGACGCTGCAGCCGGCCCTGGCCGAGCTTCGAGCGCTGCGGCAGCAGCTCGTGGCCAACAGCCACGACGAGGAGACCCTGGCCCGCCTGGATGACGTGACCGGGCTGGCGGACGCCGTGCTCAACCGGCACCTCGACGCGTACTTCGAGGACGTGGAGGCGCGCCGGCCGTTCAACTGGTTCGTGGAGTTCCCGGAGGTGTTCGTCGACGAGAAGGGCGAGTGGCTGGGGGACGCGGCGGGGTTCGACGTGATCGTCGGCAACCCGCCATGGGAGATCGTGAAGCCGGACATCCGCGAGTATTATGCCCAGTTCGACGCCGACATCGAGAGCCGCATGAACCGGCAGCAGGTAGAGCGGCGGATCAAGGAGTTGAATCGACTTGATCCGAAGATTGAAGCTGGATGGGAGGAAC
>CAZDLX010000199.1:0-6307 GCA_964506005.1 uncultured Anaerolineae bacterium
GCTCAGGTCGAGGCCGTACTCCTCAAGCTCCTCGCCACCGCAGCCCTCGATGCGCAGGTCGTAGGTGCCGGGGTCGATGCCCTCGACGGCGAAGCTCTGGCCCGAGCGGAGGATAGTCTCCGGACCGAACTGGTCGGGACCCCACTCGTCGTCCGTGCTGGGCGAGACGTACAGCCAGCACAGGTCGACGCTGCTGTTGTTGACGACGGTAAGCGTGACCTGGCTATCGCTGAGCGTCCAGGTGTAGCCCTCGGTCGAGGTCATCTCGATGCCGAAGTTCTGCACGAGGATGTTGCCATCACAGTCGTCGGCGCGCAGGTCGTAGGTCCCTGCCGCAATGTCCGTCAGCGTGAAGTACTGCCCTGAGCCGATAACGTCCGAGGCACCGAGCTGGTCGTTGCCCCACTCGGTGTCGGTCGAGGGCGACAGGTACAGATAGCAGACGGTGGACGAGGTGTTGTTCACCACGTCGAGCACGATGCCGCTGCCCACATCGCCGCCGCTCGACTTGCTGCCGCCTGACTCGCCGGTAGTGTTATCTGCCGGGGCCTGGGTGGGTGCGGTAGTTGGCGCTTCGGTGGGAGCCTGGGTCGGCTCGGCGGTCGGGAGTTCGGTCGGTTGCTGGGTCGGCTCTGCAGTCGGCTCGGCACCGCCGATGCCGCAGGCGAGTGCTGCAAGCGCCAGCATGGCGAGGACGGTGAGCAGCGCCAGCCTGCTGCGTGAATCAGAACGGCGGACCATGACGTAATACTCCTTCTCCTCAGGGGAGACTTAACGTGGGTGACTGATCCCCAATTCTATTCATGAAGAAGAAAAGCACAATAGCCGTAGAGTCAAATCGGACAAAATTCATAAAAAACTCAGCTTATCGAATGCGGCGGGGAGAATGGCCGCCGGCGCAAATCCGTAACAAAAACCCCACCACCAACGGTGGGGTCTTGAGGGCCGGCAGCGTGGGCTACTCGCCGGTGAATGTATAGGTCATACCCTCGCCCAGCTCGATCTGGAACACCTCGCTCGCTTCTTCTGACTCGCACGGCTCGACGAGCAGGTCGTATGTGCCCGCCGGGTACTGCTCGATCACCGTGCTGGCTCCCGCTTCGACGGCGGCCTCCTCCCCAAGTAGGTTCGGGCCCCAGCTCGTCGCAAATATCGGCGAGAGACGCAGCCCGCACACGTCCTCGCTCGCCTCGTTCTCGAAGGTCAGGTCAACCAGCGGCCCGACGGTCCACTCGACGGGCTCGATGCCGAGGTAGACGCCGTACGCGCCGATCAGCGGCTGCTCGTCACAATCCTCCAGCAGCACGTCATACTGGTTCGAGCGCACGTCCAGAAACGTGAAGCTGGTGCCGGCGGGCACCGTGCGGCCCTCTTCGAGCTGGCTCGCGAGGCGCGGCGTGCGGCTCAGATTGACGAACACCCGGCAGATCTCCACCCCGGTGTCGTTGGTGATGGTGAAGGTGTTCGTCGCAGTCACGAAGCCGCTGCCTTCCGCAGTGCCGCCGGCAGAACCTGCCGGCGTACCCTCGGCGGCTCCGGTCTCAGGTGTGGCTGGCTCCCCGGTAGGGTCGGGCGTGGGTCGGGCGTTCGTGCAGCCCGACAGAACGAGCACGAGCAGAGCGGCAGTCACGACGGCGGCGAGCAAAGGGCGTCTCATGCAAACTTCATCCTCTGGCTAGGCAATACGCTGCTTCGGGGGATTGTACTGAGCGCGGCGGCGGTTTCCCAACGGCGGCGGGAACTTTCCGTGCTCGCCAGTCGTTCTACGGCTGAAGGGCGGGAGTGACCTGTTCCACAGCACCCGAGGGAGAAGCAGAGACATGATAAGGCACCGGCAGAGCTATTACGTCATGATTGGGGTTTTCGCGGCGCTCACCCTGCTGCTTGCCGGGTGTGCGCGTATGGGCGGCGATGAGCCCGTCGCCGAGCCTATCGCCGAGCCTCAGGCAGATGTGCCGCAGGCGGATGTAGCGGCGCTCGATACGGCATCAGATGAGGCTCGCGCCGCGGTTGAGCGGGAAGAGGCGGCCGTTGAGCCTGCCATGCTGCCCGCCGCCACCACTGGCCCGGCACTTTCCGCCGGCATGGCGGATGTGTACGACGGGGCGGAGATGGCCGTCGAGGAGTCAGTGGAGGGACGCGGCGGCCTGCTTGCCGGCGCCCCGGGTGAGAGCGGTGCAGTGCGCGGTGCCGGCAGCGACGCTCAGCCCTTCGTCGTGCCGCCCGACCAGCAGTTCCAGCCCCTGCAGGCCGGCGAGATCGACGACAACGACGACTTTGCGACGTATCTTGAATACCGCTCGAACTTCCGCCAGTACGGGCTCCTGGTGCACGACCGCGACGTGAGCGAGCGGCACGTCATCCGCG
Source organism: uncultured Anaerolineae bacterium (assembly GCA_964506005.1). Classification (GTDB taxonomy): domain Bacteria; phylum Chloroflexota; class Anaerolineae; order Aggregatilineales; family UBA3940; genus UBA3940. The sequence goes on from CAZDLX010000199.1 coordinate 2,368, forward strand.
TGACGAACAGGCGCGGCCTCCCGGTTCTCGGCGCGGAGGTGCTGATCTACGACGGGCGCTCGCTCGTGACCACCCTCCGCACCACGGCGACGGGCAGCGTCTACTTCTTCCCGCGCGTGTACACGCAGAACGCCCGGACGCCGTTCGACGTGGTCGTGCAGAAGGGGCAGGACCGCACCGCCTTCCGCCTGACCCGCGAGCGCACCGACGTCACCTGGCCGGTCACGCTCGACGCGCCGGGCGCACAGCCGCCGGTGAACCTCGACGTGCTGTTCCTGATCGACGCGACGGGCAGCATGTCCGACGAGATCGACGAGCTCAAGGAGAACATCCTCAGCATCTCGGCGCAGATCGAGGCGCTGCCCAGCCGCCCCGACGTGCGCTTCGGCCTCGTCTCGTACCGCGATCGCGGCGATGATTACGTGACACGTGTCTCCGATTTCACCGGCGACGTGACCGCTTTCCAGCGCGACCTCGCCATGGTCATGGCGAGCGGCGGCGGCGACGCTCCCGAGTCGCTCAACGAGGCGCTGTACCGCGCCGTGCAGGGCGTTAGCTGGCGCGTCGAGGACACCGTCAGCCTGATCATCCTCGTCGCGGACGCTCCACCGCACCTCGACTACCTGCAGGACTACGACTACGCCGTCGAGATGCAGAATGCCGCCAGCCTGGGCATCAAGATCTTCCCCATCGGCTCGCGGCTCGACGGGCCGGGCGCGGATGAGAAGGTCGCCGAGTACGTGTTCCGGCAGCTCGCGCAGTACACCGGCGGCAACTTCATCTTCCTGACCTACTCGGATACCCCGCAGAGCTCCGGCGAGCCGGGTACCGGCTACAGCGTCGAAGAGGGCAGCTACACCGTGCAGGACCTCGACGCGCTGGTTGTGCGGCTCATCCAGGAGGAGCTTGCCGCTCTCTCGGGCGGGCAATCGTAAGCTGATTGATAGGCCAGAATGGCACCGGGGTAGGGAGACTCCTACCTCGGTGCTATTGATTCCGCGCACAAACCGGGTGCAAACACTATCAGAGTACTATTGTCCGGCTCTCCGGCGGGGGATTATGCTATCTCAGAACCCCACAAATAGGGAGCTGAGAAACCACTTTATGAACCAAACACACCTGAACTGGCCCCGGCGCTTCGCGCTGCTCCTCGTCGTCATCGCACTGCTCGCCCCGCTTAGCGTGGCCAGCGCCGCAGGGGAGATCGCAAGCCCGGCAGCCGGCGGCGATACCATCCGCGAGGCGCCCGCGCAGGCAGGCCCCGTTACCGCCGTGGTGCGTGCCAACCTCCGCATGCGGAGCGGCCCCGGCACCGCGTACGGTGCGACCGGCGTTGTGCCCTACGGCACCGTCGTCCCGGTGGTGAGCCGCGATGCCGCGAGCCGCTGGGTGCAGGTTGAGTACAACGGGGCGCGCGGCTGGGTCGCGGCCTGGTACACGCGCATCAACGGCAGCCTGGCCGCCGTGCCCGTCGGCGACGGCGCGCAGCCGCAGCAGCCGGCGGCCCCCGCCCCGGCTGGCGAGAACGCCGAGTTGCTCGCGCGGCTGAACCAGACCCGCTGCCAGAACGGCCTGCAGCCCGTCGCCGCGAACGCGCAGCTCGACGCCGCTGCACTGGCCCACACGCAGGACATGGTGGCGAACAACTTCTTCAGCCACACCGGATCGAACGGCAGCACGCTCGTCGACCGGGTCCGCGCGCAGGGCTACGCCTTCAACTACGTCGGCGAGAACCTTGCTGCCGGGAACAGCGCCGCGAGCGCGACGTTCGACCAGTGGTGGAACTCGCAGGGCCACCGCGACAACATGATGAACGGGGCCTTTACGGAAGTCGGGCTGGCGCATATCGCGCAGCCGGGCACCACCTACGGCCACTACTGGGCGATGGTGCTGGGCAACCGCGCTGGAGCCGCTGCGCCGACCTGCGCACAGCTCGGCTACTAGCCCCGGCACGACAACCGAATAGACCAACGGCGGCGGGTGATACAGCCCGCCGCTTTTGATTCGAGGGAAATCGGGCGGTCGTGTGCCTTCCTCCAACCCCCTTTGTCCCTTCGGGACATTTCCCCCTAAAAGGGGGCAAGGGTGGTCGGCCGATTTTTCCGCGTAGGGGCGCAGCATGCTGCGCCCCTACCATTGCGTTGCCGGCATCGACGAAAACGCGCGTGCGGTGGGTTTAGCACCCCGCCCCCCTCTGCCGACGCTCTGCGTCGTGTATCGATGCGGGATGAGGGAGAAAGCGGGTCTGAGGACGTGTAGCATCCCACCCGCCCCTACCATTGGCATTACCGCCATCAAGGAAAACGCGCGTGCGGCGCGATGAGAGGAATGCCTTATGGCCCCCAGGCCGGGTCGAGGTCGTCGCCGGGGCCTTCGACGAGCGCGGTGAGGCTGTCCTCGCACGTCTCGGGCACGCTGAAGCACGCCGCGTCGAGCCGGTACAGGTCGAAGGTGCCGCCGCGGTCGGACGCAAACACGACGAACTCCCCGCCCGGCGACCACCACGGCTGCACGTCTACGGCTGTGTCCCGCGTGAGCTGTGCCACCCCGCCGCCGTCAGGGGCCATCATCCACAGGTCGGCGTCCCCGAAGCGGTTGGACGAAAAGGCCAGCCATACGCCGTCTGGCGACCAGGCCGGCGCTGAGTCGCTGGCCCCCGTACCCTCCAGCGCGCTGACCTCGCCGCCCGCGATGGGCACCAGCCCCACCGCCGAGGGCAGGCCGGGGAAGCTGGCCGTCGAGAACGCGAGCATCTGGCCGTCAGGCGAGTAAACCGGCTCGCGGTCGTAACCGCCCGAGGTGAGCGTTCTCAGGCTGCGCTCGCACGCCCCCGGCTCGTCCATGCAGGTTGCGTCGAAGGCCATCAGGTTGCTGCCATCCGGCGTCTCGCGGGCAAAGACGACCTGCAGGCCATCTCGCGACCACACCGGGGTACGGTCGTGCGCGGTGCCGGTGGTGAGCTGGATCACATTCGAGCCGTCGGCGTTCATCACGTACAGGTCGTCGTCGCCCGCCGCGTTGGAGACGTACACAAGCCGCGTGCCGTCCGGCGACCACGCGGGCTGGCGGTCGGCGTGGCCGTTGGCGGTGAGCTGCGTCACCTGCCCGGTCGCCATCTCCCGCACGTAGATCTCGAAGTTGCCGCTGCGGTCCGAGGCGAAGGCGAGCCGCCCGCGCTCGCCGGGGGCAGGCGTGGGCAGCGGCGTAACCGGCGGCTCCAGGCCGGGCTGCGCGGCGTCCGGCTGCGTTCCGGCGGGGTCAGCGGGCGCGGCGATCTCCGGTGCGCCCGGCAGTGCGATAGCGCCGGGCGTGGTGTCGTCGCCGCCGAACGGCGGGAAGGGCAGGCCGAGCAGCGCCAGCGGCACGAACGCGATCAGCGCGACGAGCGCCAGCCCGCCGACGATCAGCCACAGGCGGGCCGGTCCCCGGCGAGCCGGTAAGGGGGGCTCGGTCTCGGTGGCGGGCGGCGCGGGGATATGGGCGCTGCCCGGCGGTGAGACGGTGGGGCGATCCGCCGGTCGCGGGCTGGCTGCGAGCTCCAGCCCTTCGCCGTCCTCCCCCGCCTCGCCGACTTCACGCACCCACTCGGCGTCGATCACGTCGTCGCCGACGATCTCCGGCACGGCTGCGGCGGGCTGGTCAGCAGCCTGCCCTCGGATCCGCGCGACGAGGTCCTCAAATGAGCCGGTATCGGTGGGCTCCGGTTCCGGCTCGTGATCCGGCCCGGGGGCAGGGCCGAAGCGCCCCGGCTTGGGCGTGAGGCTGCGCTGCTCGATCCACTCGTGTAGCATGGGCGGGCGTCCGGTTTCTGTGCTGGTGTGGGCGTCCACAGGGACGGTTTAACAGGGGTATTGTACGTGCAGGTCGGCGGGCGTGCCAGAGGCACGCCGGGGAATAGAATTCCCCGGCTACGTACAACCGTCGGTTGAAACCGACGAGA
>CAZDLX010000200.1:0-6260 GCA_964506005.1 uncultured Anaerolineae bacterium
ACCAGGGAACAAAACCCGGATACAGTCGTTGTATGTGTGTAGGGATGAGCTTGTGATACTGAGGATTGTGAGGGGAACCATGCTGAAACGTGTTGTTGTCGTAGCTTTACTCGTGCTGGTCGGTGCGGCGCTCGCGGCATGCGGAGGCGCTGGCGTAGACGAGCCGATCCCCGTCGAGCCTGACGGCGGCATCGGGACCAGCCCGCAGGACCCGGCGGTGGCCGAAGCCCAGCGCGTGCTCGCCGAGCAGCTCGGTGTCAACGCCGACGAGATCGAGCATGTGATGACGGAGCAGGTCGAGTGGGCCGATGCCTGCCTGGAGCTGGGCGAGGCGGATGAGATGTGTGCCCAGGTTATCACGTCAGGCTGGAGAGTTACGTTCAATGTCAACGGAGAGGAGTACGAGGTGCGCACCGACGAGACAGGTGGCAACGTGCGCATCGCGAACGTGGCAGGCTAACCAGCGTCACCGCTGGATACTCGGAGGCCCGGCTCAGCCGGGCCTTTTTGCTGTTACCACACAAGGAGTCCTGCTGCCCCGTATCCCACTGCCCGCTGGCGGGTTAAGTACGTTATCGGGTCAAAGGCTGTCGGCCAATCGTTCACATCTGTGCAGGTGTTCGATGCTTGACGCCCTATAGATTCTGTAATACCATCACAGCACAAGTGTGCATATCAAATGCACAAGTGTGCCCCGGACTGGCTTCACCCCTCATCCTGTGCACGTGGTCCGGCAAAGCTTCCCGGCAGAACCTGTAAAGGTTTGTGTCACCATCTTACCACTTTGGACGGGTAATTCATCAGCTTAAGTACGTGTCTGCCCTGTGATGCTCGGCCTCACAGTGGCCGATAACACTACGAATAAAATGGAGAATTCGCATGTCCCGGACGACACAGGGGGATGATCGCGATCAACTGCTCGCTGACGTGTCAGAGATGTACTACGAAGAGGGCATGACGCAGCAGCACATCGCGCATTCAGTCGGCGTGACTCGCTCGGCCATCTCCCGAATGCTGTCTGAAGCCCGCCGCAAAGGCATCATTGAGATTCACATCCGGCGCCCGCTGCGCTTCGACCGGGCACTCGAAGCGGCGCTCGCGCGGCGTTTCGGCTTGCAGAGCGCTCACGTCGTCTCGTGGCGGCGCGAGGATTATGACGGGCTGCGGCGCTACCTGGGGCTGGCCGCCTCGCGTGTGCTGCGTGACATGCTGACCCCCAGCACCACGCTCGGGCTGACGTGGGGTACCACCGTCACCGCGACGGTTGACGCGCTGGAGGGCATGAACGCGCGGGTCGGCAAGGTGGTGCAGCTCGTCGGGGCGCTCGGCGCCCGTGCCGTCTCGTACGACGCTCGCGCGCTGGTCCATCGTCTCGCCGACGGGCTGGGCGGGGAAGCCGTCTACCTGTCAGCGCCGTTCGTCGTGGAAAGCGCAGAACTGGCCCACTGCCTGAAGGAGAACGCCAGTATTCAGGAGGCGCTTGAGATCGGGCGCCACTGCGACATCGTTCTGGTGGGGGTCGGCAGCTCGATGCCGGACTACTCCAGCCTGTACCTCGGCGGGCACATCACGCTGAAGGAGCTGGACGAGCTGCGGGAAGCGGGTGCCGTCGGCGATGCCTGCGGGCTGCACTACGGGATCGACGGCGAACCTCTCGCCAGCGAGTTCCACGAGCGCCTGGTCGGCATCTCCCGCGAGGACCTGCTCTCGGTACCCATACGGGTCGGCATCGGCGGCGGGCGGGCCAAAGTGGAAGCCCTGCTCGGCGCACTGCGCGGCGGCTACATGAACATCCTGATCACCAACAGCCTGACGGCGACCGAGATCCTACAGCTCGACAGCGCGCGCAGCGGCAGTTACGCGCCGGCAGCCACCGGGCAACGCAAGGGAGGCAATAATTGAGAATCGTCGATCTACTCCACCCTGAGGCCATCCTTCTGCATCAGCAGCTTGCGGACTCCACCGAAGTCATCAGCGAGCTGGGCGGCAGGCTGAAAGCGCTTGGCTTTGTCAAGGATGATTTTGTCAAGGCGACGCTGGCACGGGAGGCAAGCATGCCCACGGGCCTGCCGCTGATGGGCGAGGTCAACGCCGCACTGCCCCACGTCGATATCGAATACGTCAACAGCCCGGCGCTCGGGCTTGCCACGCTGGTCGAGCCGGTGATATTCAAGAACATGGTCAATCCGGACGAGGAAGTGCCCGTCCGCCTTGTGATCATGCTGGCGCTCGAACAGCCCAAGTCGCAGGTCGAGATGCTTCAGCAGGTGGCGGGGCTGCTCCAGCAGCCGGCTGCCATCGAGCAGTTGATGAATGCCGCCACGCCCGACGAGGTGCTGGGCATCCTCGAAGAATTACCGGCAGTAACATAGTATCTTTATCCGCCGTCGAGTGTTGATCGAATAGTGAGAGGAGTTGCCCGTGGCAAAAGAGAAGATGGTGCTCGTGTCCTGTGGAACGGCGATCGCGACGTCGACCGTCGTGGCCAAGGCCATTGAGGAACGCTGCAAAGCGGAGGGCATCGCGGTCCGGACGCGCCAGTGCAAGGCGGCAGAGATACGGTCTCTGGCTCAAGACGCCGATCTGATCGTGACGACGACGCCTGTGCCTAGCGATATCGGCGTGCCCGTCATCCAGGGCCTGGCGTTCCTGACAGGGATCGGCAGGGACCAGGTTCTCGACCAGATCTGTGCGGCACTGCGCGACTGATTCGGCGGCACAGCCGGGCGATTCAACACCCGGCGTACGGGTGTGCGGCCAAGCTGGCTGAGTGAAGGGAGGGAGCCCCGGCGGGGAGTCAATTGCACTCAGTTCGGTTTGAAGCTCTCGGAAATGCCTACAGTACAATTCTCGAGGGGAAGGGAGAACTAACATGGGATTCCTAGAAGGGCTACAGGCGTTCGTCAATACGATGGGCGCCACCGTGCTCCTGCCCGTCTTCATCTTCATCTTCGCCGTTGCGCTCGGCACGAAGGTGGGACGGGCCTTCCGGTCGGCCGTGATCATTGGTGTTGCCTTCGTCGGCATTAACCTGATCATTGGCCTGATGTGGGACTCGCTGTCGGGTGTCTCACAGGCGATGTCGCAGAGCATCGACCGGCCGCTGGACATCATCGATGTCGGCTGGCCGTCAGCAGCGGCCATCGCGTTCGGCTCGTCGGTGGGCTTGTGGGTTATTCCCATCGCGCTCGGGGTCAACGTGCTGATGCTGGTGCTGCGCCTGACGAAGACGCTCAACATCGACGTCTGGAACTACTGGCACTTCGCTTTCGCGGGTTCGCTCGTCGTCGCGGCGACCGGCAACCTGTGGCTGGGTATCGCGACTGCAGCGCTGGTCGCGGGGCTCATGCTCTTCTTCGCCGACTGGACAGCCCCTGCGGTCCAGAGCTTCTACAACCTGCCCGGCATCTCGATCCCCCACGGAACTTCGTCCGGTTATGTGCCGCTGGCCATCCCGGTCAACTGGGTGCTGGACCGCATCCCGGGTGTGAAGGACTGGGACGCCGATCCTGATGCCATCCAGCGGCGGCTCGGCCCCACCTTCGGCGACCCGATGATCATGGGCCTGATCATCGGTATCGTGCTGGGCATCATCGGCTTCCTGCCGCTCCTGGCGGCGGAAGGCTTCGTCGCGTTCCTGGGCGCGGTGCTGACGCTGGCCGTCAACCTCGCCGCCGTCATGGTGCTGCTGCCCCGCATGGTGCAGATCCTGATGGAAGGGCTGATCCCCATCTCGGAGGCTGCCCGCGAGTTCATGCACAAGCGTGCTGCTGACCGTGAAGTGTACATCGGCCTCGACTCGGCGATCCTGATCGGGCACCCGTCGGTGATCTCCGCCGCGCTGCTGCTCGTTCCCATCGCCATCCTGCTGTCGGTGATCCTGCCGGGCAACCGCGTCCTGCTGTTCGCGGACCTGGCGATCATCCCGTTCGTCATCGCGATCTTCGCCCCGATCACCCGCGGAAACGTCATCCGCATCGTGATCATCGGCACGATCGCGCTCATCATCGGCTTCTACGTGGGCAACGCCCTCGCGCCGCTGATGACCGAGGCAGCGATTGCGGCGAACTTCGACGTGCCGGAGAATGCTGCGCTGATCACCAGTATCGGCGACGGCTTCATCTGGCTGCCGTGGCTGACGACCGTCCTGGGCCGCTCGCTCGGCTGGATCGGTGCTGCCGTTCTGCTGGCCTTCCTCGCGGCGCTGCTGTTCTTCTACAGCCGCAGCCCGCGGGCCTGGGAGCGCGCCGCCGGTGCGCCCCTGCCTGAGGAGCCCGAAGTTGCTGCGCCGCGTGTGAGCCCGGCCGCCGACTAAGACCACCTGAATCGGATGCAACGGCGGGGTGCTCCTGCGAGCACCCCGCCACGCTCCGGAGACGCTGACGAATGATCTACGCGCTCATCGAGACGTACCTCGGCCCCATCGGGGCGGCTGCCCTGCACTTCTACCAGACGAACGCCCTGCCGATTAACAGTGTCGTCGTGCTGTACGGCCTGGTGATCGTGTTGTCGTGGACGAATCTGGTCAGCATCCGCAAGCGGCTCGTCGGCTCTATCGCCGCGCAGATCCTTCAGAACCCCGACCTGCACGCCGGGTCGAAGGCCAAGCGCGTGCTGAAGGAAGTCAGTATCCCCTGGCAGGAAGCCATCGACGACGTGCGCTTTCCCCTCGTAGCGCGGCAGAGCGCGTTCTGGCCGAAGCGCAAGTCCATCGAAGCCGTGCAAACGCTGCTGCCCGCCGAGGACCTCGCCGAGCAGGCACTCGAGCTGCTCGCCAAACAGCCGCCGTCCACCAGTAAGACGGCCTGAGCAGGTACCCGACTGGACGCGCCCCGCATTCCTGCGCTATCGTTTAACCAGTTGACTGTAGACGCCGGGCTCGGGACGCCAGCCGGGCGATAGCCGCGTTGTGGGTATGCTCTCTAACCGTCGTCGAAGCCACCGCAGAAGACCCCCTCCCTACCGCGAGTTGTTTCATCTGCTCGGCGTCGACTGGCTGGCTGCGCCAGGCGCGTGGCAGGTCGTCTTCGTCTACGGGACGCTGGGGCTGCTCATCGCCGTCGCAGCGGAGTTCCGGCGCCCACCGCTCACCGTGCTGACGTATGGGCTGCTGTACGGCTTCCTGCTGTATACCGTGAAGCTGCTGCACATTGCGGGGCATCTCATCGCGGGGCGGCTGTCCCGAGCGCCGATCAGCGCGGTGCTGCTGACTGCTACCTGGCACAAGAACCTCTACTACCAGAGCCAGCTCGGCGTGTCGAGGTGGACGCGGATATTCCGGGTGCTTGGCGGGCCGCTTGTCAACGTCGTGGTCGGCGTGGTCGTCCTGGGTTACTGGCTGCTGTTCTCCTACACGTGGCTCGGAGTGCTCGCCTGGGGCAACCTCGGTGCGGGGCTCTTCACCCTGCTGCCGCTGCATGGGTTCGACGGTGGGCTCATCTGGCGGCTGGCCCTGCACCCACGAGACTAACCGCCGCCGGGCGTAACAGAAAAGCGGCCCTGTAGCGGGCCGCTTCCTGTCGCCAGAAGTCTACCACCCTGCCGCCGGTTATCTAATCATCGTCGTTACCGCCACCGCGACCGCGACCCCGCCCGCGGTCGTCGTCATCGTCACCGCGACCGCGTCCTGGCCCGCGGTCGTCGTCATCATCACCGCGGCCGCGTCCTGGCCCGCGCTCGTCGCCATCGTCGGGTGGGCCGGGATCGGCGCCTCTGGCAGGCGGTGGATTCTGGCCGGTTTCAGGCGGCGGAGGCGGAGGTGGTGGCGGCGGAGGAGGGGGCGGCGGAGCCACGCTCTGGCTGCCCTCACCCTCGCTGCTTGCAGCGGGCGGCGGGGGCGCAGCCGCCTGTGCAGGTAGAACGGCAACCGGTGCGGCGACGACAACTGTCCGTGAGAGGCCCAGTGCGGGCCGGTTGGCCAGTACCTCGGCCAGCGGCGGCGCGACCATCTCCGGGGGGCTTGGCGTGGGATACTCACCCGGCTCCAGGCTGGCCTGGGTCGGACCGGGCTCCGGCTGCGGCCCACCCGCGACGAGCGGCTGCCCGGCGATGGCGGCAATCGTCTCTCCGGCGGCGAGGACAAGCTGCTCGCGACCGGTCCACACGACGACCTCACCCTCCGCGCAGCTGACAATCGCCGCCTGATCGGCGACGACCTCCACCGAGAAGACCGTGCCGGTTGCCGACACGGTTGCCGACGGCGTGGTCACCTCGTAAGCGCCGGCGAGCCGCGGGCGGACGTAGCTGGTAATACGGCCTGC
>CAZDLX010000201.1:0-6219 GCA_964506005.1 uncultured Anaerolineae bacterium
CGGCGATGATTCCGCCGGCGACAGGTATCGAGCCCTACTTAGTCGGCAAGCCCAACCCGCTCTTGATGCGCGCTGCGCTGCGCCAACTCTGAGCGCACTCCGAGAACGCGGTCATGATCGGCGACCGCATGGACACCGACGTGATCTCGGGCATCGAGAGCGGTCTGGAGACGATCCTCGTGCTGAGCGGTGTCACCGCGCGCGGCGACATCGACCGCTACTCGTACATCCCGGGGCGCATCGCGGAGTCGGTGGCAGAGATTTACCCGTAGGAGTCTCTGAACTGCCAACTCCTCCCCAGGCGCTGTCTGAAGGCAGATACGGCGTGCCAACAGACAATTGTAGGGGCGGGTCTGAGACCCGCCCCTACTTCCCTTACCCCCGTACAGTTGGCGTAGCCCCTTCTCTCTCCGGGAGAAGGGTGAGCCGAGCGAAGCTCCGGTCGGGATGAGGGTGCATTCCTCACTCGAACCGGATCGCGTCAGAGGCCGCCATGCGCCCGAGCCGCCGCGCCGGGTAGACCCCGGCAAGCAGCGCCGCCGCCACCGCGACGAGCATCGCGAGCAGGAACGGGCCCGGCTCGACCTGGAGCTGGAGCGTCCAGCCGAAGGCGCGCCGGTTGATGATGTAGACGAGAATCAGCGAGAGCACAAAGCCCGTCGGCAGCGAGACCAGCCCGGCAATCGCCCCCATGATGCCGGTCTCCAGCATCGTCAGTCCCCAGAGCTGGCGCACCGTCATGCCGATGGCCCGCAGGATGCCCAGCTCGCGCTGCTTCTCAAGCTGCAACGACAGCAGCGCGCTCAGCACCCCGACGAACGCTACGATAATCGCCAGTACGTTCAGCGCGCCGGTGATGGCGAAGGTCTGATCGAAGATCACCAGCACGTCGTCGCGCAGGGCCTGGTTGGGGCGCACCACGAGCCGCTGCACCTCCGATAGCTCCGCCTGCAGATCGGCGGTCAACGCGTCGGCGTCGACACCCTCCTCCAGCAGCAGCGCGACCGCCGTGATCGCCTCATCCCCCCAGACCTCGCGGTACACCGCCTGCGACATCGTGACCTGGCCTGCCGTAGAGCCGTAGTCGTAGTAGATGCCAGCAACGCGGAACGTCTGCGGCCCGCCGGGCGTGTAGAGCGTGATCTCGCCACCCTGCCGGGGCAGTCCAAAGCGCCTGGCCAGCGGCTCGCTGACGATCACCGCGCCCGCCTCGACCGCTTCCCACGTCTCTGCCGGAGGTGCGTCGGCGGCGAGGTACTGCCGCGCCGTGCCAGAGTCAGGGTTGTCCACCGCGGCGACCTGCACCGGGCCTTGCGGCGAGTCGATCTCGACCGCGCGCACCGTGTCGATGCGCCGCACGCCGGGCCAGCCTTCGAGCACGTCGAGGACTTCGGGGTTAACCGTGGTCGTCGGGCGGTTCTGCGTGCCGCCCGGCGCGGAGATGTAGATGTCGCCCTGCAGCGTCTGTGCCAGCCACACCACGACGGTGTGGCGGAAGCTGCTCACCATCAGGCTGATGCCGATGGTCACCGAGACGGCAACCATCAGCGCGGCGACGGCGATCGACGTGCGGCTGAGCGCATTGGCAACCGAGCGCGGGGCCATGCGGCCCACCGCGCCCCACACGCGCGCGGTGACGGGCGCCAGCGCCCGCAGCAGCAGCCGCATTGCCAGCGGCGTGATCATCGCCGCGCCGACGACCACCGCGAACGTGCCGATGAAGCTCAGCGTCAGGCCGCGCACAGGCAGGAACAGCAGCGCCGCGCCGATAAGCTGGACAAGTGCCCCTGCGAGCGCTGCCCACTTGACGAGCCCGCCTGCCTTCTGCTCGATGTCCGAGCGGCTGAGAGCCGCACGGGGCGGCACGCTCGCCGCCTCCCACGCGGGGAGTGCCGCCGCCGCGACCGTCGCGACGATGCCGAGTGAAAAGCCTTTCGCCAGGCTGATGCCCGGCACGTCCACGCCTTGTACCGTCAGCGTGAAGAACAGGTCGTTGATCGTCCGCGTGACGAGCCGCACCGCTCCCTGCCCCATCAGCACGCCGAGGCCCACGCCGAGCAGCGCCCCGAGCAGCCCGACGACCAGCGCCTCTCCGACGACCAGCCCGAACACCTCGCCGCGCGTCACGCCCAGCGCGCGCAGCGTGCCGAACAGAGGCCGCCGCTGCACGACGGAGAAAGTCATCGTGTTGTAGATGAGGAACAGCCCCACGACCAGCGCGAGCAGGCTGAGGGCCAGCAGGTTGGTGCGGAATGCGTCCGTCATCTGCTCGACGGTGCCGGTGCGCGCCGAGACAGCCTGCAGGCGCACGCCTCCCGGCAGCAGCGCCTCGATGTTCTCCACGCCGGCGGTGTCGCCCTCGGGCAGCAGCACGTCGATGCGGTCGAGCGTGCCGGTGCGCCCGAGCACCTCCTGCGCCGTCGCGACGTCAGCCAGAAGCAGCCCGCTCAGCGAGCGGCGGCTCAGGTCGTCCGCCGGCTCCAGCAGCCCGGCGACAAACACCTCGCGGCGGTTGGCCCCGGCTTCAAGCTCCAGCCTGTCACCCTCCACGAGTTCGTAGCGCGCTGCGATGTCGGTCGAGATCAGCACGGCGCCCGGCTCGGTGAGAAACACCGCAATCTGCTCGACGGGTAGCCCCTCGTCCTCGGAGCCCAGATAGCGGCGGAAGGGCGCTTCGGCGAACGGGTCCACGCCTAGCAGGCGCATCGGCTGGTCGCCAAGCTGTGCCGAATAGACCATATCGGTAACGATAGGTGCGATGGCGCGGTCGTCCTCGGCGCTGAATATACCGCTGCGGCGCAGCGCGGCGTACACCTCCTCGTCGAGCCCCTGCGGCCCGGCGGTGATCTCGTGGGTGGCGCGCCCCGCCACCGACTCCACGCTCAGATCGAAAGCGCGGCTGGCGCTCTCGTTGGCGAGGTCGATGGAGACGACGACCGCCACCCCGAGCATCACGCCGACGATCATCAGCACCGACTGCCACGGGTGCCGCAGCAGGTAGCGCCAGCCGGTGTACCACAGCGCGCGCGGAATGCCGCCTCGCTCACTCACGGCCATCACACCCGTCGAGCTTCCCGGCCTGCAGGCACAGCACCCGGTCGGCGTAGCTGGCAGCGTCGGCGCTGTGCGTCACCATGATCAGGTTCTTGCCGGCCTGCCGCGTGAGCCGGTCGAGCAGGGCCAGCACGCGCTCGCCGGTGGCCTCGTCAAGATTGCCGGTCGGCTCGTCGGCGAGCACGAGCAGCGGATCGTGGGCCAGCGCCCGCGCGATGGCGACCCGCTGCTGCTCCCCACCGGAGAGGCGGTCGGGAAATGTGGCACGCCGGTCGAGCAGGCCGGCGGCGTCGAGCAGCCCCTCGACGCGCTCGCGCGCGGCGCGCCCCACCCCGCCGCCAAGCTCGACGGGCAGCACCACATTCTCCCACACCGTCAGGGTGGGGATCAGGTTGAAGAACTGGAACACAAACCCGATGTTCCGCCGCCGGAACAGCGTGCGCCGACGTTCGTCCAGCGCGACGAGGTTCTCCCCGCCGAGCCAGACCTCGCCCGCGTCGGGCCGGTCGATACCGCTGATCAGGTTCAGCAGCGTGGACTTGCCACTACCGCTCTTGCCGATGATGGCGGCGAACTCGCCGGGCGCGAACGTCGCCGACGCGCCGTCAAGCACCACGCGGGTGCGGTCCCCTTCTTGATACTGCTTGGTGAGGTTCTCAACCCGCATGAAAGGCGTGGAGCGAACGCCCGCCGGCAGGTTGGTGGTTGGGTCAGTTGCGCGCTTGAACTGCACGGTCTCTCATCCTGTCGTTGTCATGTCCTGGTTATGGCGTGCACATGCATCAAGAGTATAGGGGCCGCGGCGCGGCGGTTCACATATTCGGGGGCCAGACGATTGACGTGACAACCTGCTTCTTATATACTGTTCATGATAAATTGGACAACGATACTCCATTTCGATCCACGTCGCCTCTCTCGCCGCCCATCGGGCGGCTAGTCCATCCTCCGCCCGCCCCAGCCGGGTGAAATGATGTTGGTCTCTCAGTAGTGAAGGGAACGTCCTCGTGGAGACGGTAGACAGGTTCCGAGATAGCAGCGAAGACGAGATACAGGATTTTGGAGCGCTGCTCGACGATTATTACGATTTCGACGAGCCGCAGCGCGGTGACATTCGCGATGCGGAGATCCTTGAGATAAACGACTACGAGATCGTCGTGGACATGGGCGTCAAGCGGGATGGCATCGTGCCGCCGCAGGACCTGGAGCGGATGCCGGCAAGCCTGCTCGAGTCCATCAACGTCGGCGATATCGTGCCCGTGTACGTGCTCAACCCCAACGACGGCGACGGCAACCTGATCGTCTCGATCAACCTTGGGCTGCAGGGCCACGATTGGGACCGCGCGCGCGCCCTGTTAGAGTCGGGTGAGGTTATCGACGCACAGATAACGGGCTACAACAAGGGCGGCCTGCTGGTGACATTCGGGCGGCTGGAAGGCTTCGTGCCGATCTCGCATTCACTCGACGTCCCGCACGGGCTGCCATCGGGCGAGGACCGCCGCGAGGCGCTGGAGAAGCTCATCGGCCAGACCATCCAGGTGAAGGTGATCGAGGTCAACCAGAGCCGCCGGCGGCTCATCCTCTCCCAGCGCGAGGCCCAGCGCGAGTGGCGGGTGACTCAGAAGGAGCGCCTGCTGCAGAAGCTGAACGTCGGAGATACCGTGCGCGGGCGCGTCACGGGCGTCCGCGACTTCGGCGTGTTCGTCGACATCGGCGGGGCGGACGGCCTGATCCACGTCTCGGAGCTGGCCTGGCACCGTGTACCGCACCCCTCGGACATTGTCTCACTCGGCGATGAGCTGGAGGTGTACATCCTTGAGCTGGACCACGACCAGCAGCGGATCGCGCTCAGCCTGTGTCGGACCAAGCCCGACCCGTGGGTAACAGTCCTGACGACCTACGAGATCGGGCAGATCGTGCAGGGCAAGGTCAACAATGTCGTGGACTTCGGGGCGTTCGTCGTGCTGGAGGACGGCATCGAGGGGCTGCTGCACATCACCGAGATGGCCGACGGCTCGCTGACCGAGCCGTACTCCTACGTGCAGGTTGGCGACGTGATGACCATGCGGGTCGTACGCATCGAGCCCGAAAAGAAGCGCATCGGCTTCACGCAGCGCGACCTCGGCATCACGCACCCGACTGCCCTGCCGGCCATCGACCTCGCGCCTCCGGTGGAGGACTCAGTCGAGGAGTAAGCGCCGCTCACCGAGAGCAAGCAACCACGGGCACAGGCCACAGCAGCCAGTGCCCGTTTTTTTTGCGCAGCAGGGGCGCCTAGTTGTTGACACCCGCCGGGCCCGCCGGGATTTCGTCCGTGCCGCGGTCAAGCTCCCACGGGTACACGATCCAGGCGTCTGTTACCGCGCCATAGTAGTCGGGCTTGGTCCTCTCGAAGAGGGAGCGGTACGGGTTGAAGTGCAGCACGCAGGTGGCGGGCCTGCCGCCCGCCGCCTCGACCCGCCCGCGAACCGCGGTGCTGGTGCGACCACTGCCCCATACGTCGTCTACGATGAGGATGCGCCGGTCGGCAATCAGATCGCTGGCGGGGAACTGCATAAAGGAGGGCCAGGCGGCCAGCGGCTGGTCCTCCAGGCCCGGCGCGAAATGCACCGCCGCCGTCAGCACGTGCTGGATGTCGAGCGCCTCGCAGATCATCCCGCCGGGGATAATGCCGCCGCGTGTGATCATGACCAGGCCGTCAAATGACCCCGCATTTCGCAGCTGGCCCAGCAGCACGTCGATTAGCACGTCAACGTCGTGCCAGGTCAGCATTTCTCTCCGAAAGGGCTCCCTCGACATGGCTCTCTCCGGTGGTTGGTGACAGCCCGCTGCGTGCGGGCTCAAGGTGGGCTCATTATAGGCCACGCGCCGCAGGCGTGTCAAAGAGCCTCGTAGCGGCTCTGGCAGGCGCTAACCCCCTCGGAGCGCACAGAGGCTCAGACCCGTCCCACCCCCTTGACACACCCCCGAAACCTCGCTACACTGACACCTAACAAACCGAACACGACAAAGACGACGAACCGGAAGAGTACGCGTCAAAGCGGCGTTCAGAGAGCCGCCCCGGCTGTAGAGCCGGGCTGAGAGGGCGGTACGAGCGCAGACGCCGAATGGGCCGGGGAGTTGCCAGGGCAAAAGGTGTTGCAGACGCAGCTTGCGAGTAGTCCTGGC
>CAZDLX010000202.1:0-6157 GCA_964506005.1 uncultured Anaerolineae bacterium
GCCATCCTGCACTACGACGACGCCACCGCCGAGGTCACGCTGCCGGTGACGGACGCCCGCGGCCTGGCCAGCGCGTCGTTCGTCGTGCCGCCAGCCAGCCCCGGATCGCGGGTTGACGTGCAGGTTCACGTGCTGATCGGCGAGACGTTCCTGACGATCGAGACCGCCTATTTCCAGTGGTGGTGACACCCCGGCAACCTTCGCCGGTGAATCAAAAAAGGGCCTGGAATGGCGATTCCGGCCCTTTTTTCATGCGTCTGTTATGAATCTGTAACGCCGCGTTACGAGCGCCTCAGTCCTCATTCTGACCTTCGGAAAGGGCCTCCGCCGTCACCTCGTCCTCGTCTTCCCAGCTAATGATCCACACGCAGGCCCCCGCCACCAGCACCGTCGCGCCGACGAGCGCCGCCCACTGGCCGGGCAGCAAGCCGACATCCCGCGCTTCGATGACGAGCAGGATCACCATGCCGAGAGACAGCACCAGCCACGCCGAGAGACGCGGGTGGGCGCTCACCGTGCGCACCACCGGGCCCAGCGGGCCGCTGCTCAGGCTGTCGACCGTGCGGGATAGGAATTTGGCCATCAGTCCTCTCAGGTATCTCCAGAGCTAGATCGGCTTGAGCACGCGGTCGGCCCGGAGCCGCTTCACCGCCATGAGACTGTCCGCAGGCGCGGACTCGAGCGCCGCCTCCCGCCAGTCGGTGACGTGCAGGTCAGCCGGCGTGCGCATCTCGTAGCCAGCGTCGAGCACCGCCTGGCGCACGCCGTCGGGCGTCCGCCGGGGCAGGAACAGGAGCGCGACCTCGTTCTGCAGGTCTCGCGCCGCCGTTTCGATCTCTCTGACAAGCTCCGTCACCACTTCCTCGGTCGGCGACTGGTCTGAGACGATGAACTCGTCAATGCGCGTAATCAGGTTCTCGGCCTGCCACCCGGCGAGGCCCACGATGGCCCCGTCGGCGTGGGCAAGCATGTAGGCCTTCTCGCCGAACCGCTGCATCATGTCCGACCGGCTGAGCGAGAGCCCCGAGTTCTGGAAAATGAACAGGGCGATCTCCCGAGCCTGGCTCGGCATGCCGCGCCGCACGCTGATGGCGCCTGGCGGGGCTGCCGCCGGCTCTGGCTCAGGAGCGGGCTTCTTCGGCGCTCCGGCCTTGGCCTCCAGGCTCTTGAGTGCGTAGCGCACCTGGTTGTAGGCGCTCTCGACGTTGCCGTTGTTGTTGATGATGCGCGTGGCGTGCGCCAGCTTGTCCGCCTGTGGGGGCTGGGCCTCGACCCGGGCGCGGGCCTCGGGCTCCGTCAGGCCGCGATTCTCCATCAGCCGGCGGAGCTGCACCTTGGGCGTGGCATCGACCACCCACAGCTCGTCGGCGTCGGCGGCCAGGCCCGACTCGATCAGCTTGATCGCCTCGACGACGACGATCTTCTGGCTGGCGCGGCGGATGAGCAGGTGGATGGCCTCGCGCACGATGGGATGGACGATCTTTTCCAGCGCCGCAAGCGCCTCGGGATCGTTGAACACGATGCGGCCCAGCCGCACCCGGTCGATCTGCTTGTCCGGCCCGACAATCCACTGGCCGAACAGCTCGACAACGGGTTTATAGGCGGGCGCGCCGGGCGCCATCGCGCGGTGGGCCAGACTGTCCGCGTCGATGCCGAGCGCGCCAAAATGCTCCAGCATGCGCCGGACCACGCTCTTGCCGGTCGCGATGTTGCCGGTCAATCCGATGACGGTTTTATCGGGCCAACGCTTTTTCACGGGTCGCTCCAGGAACCGATGGCGTCGAGAAGCAGGGCTTGTGGCTATTCTAGCTGTGGGCGAATTTGGCGTCAAACGGGGTGGCGGTCAGGTTATATCGCGCGGCCTTCGGCCAGCATCGAGACGAGCAGGTTGTTGTCGGGCTGCTGGATGAACTCCAGGAAGTGCGACTGTACCGGGGAGGCCACGCGCGAGCAGCACGAGATGAACTCGACCTCGCTGCGCAGATCCAGCCCCTCGACCTCGATAACGGCAAGGCGGCCGAGCATCAGCCGCGGGTTGGCCGCCAGCAGCGAGACGAACGACACGCCGATGCCGTGCTCGACAGCCATCGCCAGCGCTTCAGGGTTGCCGACCTCCATTACAATGTTGAGTCGAGACAGGTCAACGCCGAGCCGCGTAAGCCCTTCCGCTACCATGAGACGGCAGTCCGCGTTGGGCTCACGGCAGACAAACCGCTCGCCGGCGAGCTCCCACGCCTCGATGCGGCCCCGGCGGGCCCACTCGTGCCCGGTGGACACAATCAGCACCAGCCTGTCGGTGAAGAAGGGCGTGTAGTTCAGGTCGATGCCCTGCGCGTGGCGGCTCACCACCCCCAGATCGTACTCACCTGACACCACGCCCTCGATGACCCGCTCTGGCGCAACGACCGGGATCGAGACGCGGACCTCGGGGTAGAGAGTCTGGAACCGCGCGACGAGATGCGGCAGGATGTACTTGCCCGAGGCAGTGCTGCACCCGATAGTCAGATTGCCGGCGACGTGCGTGTTGGAGGCGCGGATCGTCTCCTCGGCGTTGATCGCGAGCTGGACGATCTGCTGTGCCCTCGGGACGAGCGCCTGCCCGGCTTTGGTCAGCCGGATGCTGCGACCATCACGCTCGAAGAGCTCGACCTGCAGGTAGTTCTCCAGCGAACGGATCTGCATGCTGACCGCAGGCTGGGTCAGGTTCAGGATCCGTCCCGCTTCGGTGAAGTTCTCGGTTCTGGCGGCTTCCAGAAACACACGCAGCGCGTGAATATCCAGCATGCAGGCTCTCGCTCTCCATCAGGAATACTTATAGATATCATCGCTAGGATTTGTCACGTATGCGAGTGAGAGGTGTCATCACTTGTGGGTGAGTACCTGCACCTCTGCATGCGGGCATACAGGGGCGCTGCGTTAGAGATAGCGGTCCCCGGCTGGTATAATTATATAGGATATATGTTCTGATCTGGAGCTAAGGGTAGGAGCAGCGATGCAGCAGATTCCACAAGACTTTCGGGACCTGTTTGAGGACGGAACCAGGGCGTTTATGAGCCTGGCGACCAGCATGGCGAACGACAAGAGCCCGCAGGTGACGCCCGTCTGGTTCAACCACGACGATGAGTACCTTTTGATCAACTCGGCGAAGGGGCGCGTCAAGGACGAGAACATGCGCGCCAACCCCGAGGTCGCCTGCCTGATCATGGACCCGCAGGACCCCTATCGCTACATCCAGGTCAGGGGGACTGTCGAAGAGATCGTTGAGGGTGAGCAGGCGAATGAGCACATCCGCGAGCTGAACTTTAAGTACCACGGCAACCGCGACTACCCGATCGGCAACCAGCAGCGCGTCATCTACAAGATCAGGCCGAAGCAGATCTCCGCGAAAGATTGAGTTCAAAGGAGCATGGCTTATGTGCGGGCGCTTCACACTCTGGGTCGACCTCGACCAGTTGGCAGCAGCCTTCCCCTGGATGGAGCTGCCGGCAGGGCTGGAAACGCTGCCGCCGCGCTACAACGTCGCACCGACGCAGCCTGTCGCCGTCGTGCCGAACGACGGCAGCAACCGGCTGAACTTCTTCGTGTGGGGGCTGGTGCCCTCCTGGGCAAAGGACCCCAGCGTCGGCAGCCGGATGATCAACGCACGCGCCGAGACGCTCGGCGAGAAGCCGTCGTTCCGTTCCGCCTACCGGCGGCGGCGGTGTCTCGTGCTGGCCGACGGCTTCTACGAGTGGCAGCAGGGGCAGGGGAAAACCAAGACGCCGCACTACATCCGGCTGCGCTCAGGCGAGCCGTTTGCGCTGGCCGGCCTGTGGGAGGAATGGCATTCGCCGGAGGGCGACCAGCTGCTTACCTGTACGATCATCACGACGGAGCCGAACGAGCTCGTGGCGCAGTACCACAACCGGATGCCCGTCATCCTGCCTGAGAGTGGGTACGAACGGTGGCTCGACCCGGCAGAGCGCCAGCCGGACGAGCTGGACGACCTGCTCCGTCCGTATTCTGCCGCCGAGATGGAGGGCTTCCCGGTTTCGACGCTGGTCAACAGCCCCATGAATGACGATCCGGCCTGCATCGAGCCGGCCCAGGAAGGCACGCTGTTCTAGCCGGCACAAAGATCTGATAAATCAGATGTTTTGACGAACGGCGTGACGACTTGTGCTTTCTGTCACTAAACAGAGCAGTGTGATTCTCCTATAAGGAAATCACACTGTTTCTTCTTTGCCGACCGCTACTCCCTTCACCTCCGCGGCGCGGCACTTGGGCCAACGTCAAAGGAGTCCCTGCATATGGCGGTCGAGCACCGCACTGGCCAGCCGGCCAGAACGCAACCCCGGGCATCCGCATCCACTCCGGTCTCATCACTGTTCCAGACGCGGCTGTTCCAACTTATCATCGTCGTCATACTTGGCGCATTCGGCTATTGGCTGGCACCCGCGGACCTGATCCAGGGGCCGTACTCGGCGACGGTCGGCGTCGACGTTGGTGGCCAGCATATCCAGGCTGAGCTGCCCTTCATCCTGGGCCAGCAGGCCGGCGAGCTAACGACCGTCGAGGCGGCGGAGGGCGGCTACCGGCTCGTCGTGGAGGGCCCGGCGGAGGTCCCCTACCGGCTGAACGAGAGCATCAAGTACCGCATGCAGGTCCTGGATGCCGGTGGAAACCCCGTCAACCTGCCGCGCGAGGCGGTCAGCTCGCGTCTCACCGGGCCGCTGTACTCCCAGGTACTGCCGCCCACCGCGCGGTCCGGTGACTGGCTTACGTTCTCGATGCGAGTGCCATACCATTCCAAGATCGCGCTGGCGCTCCTGTTCGTCGTCGCGGCGCTGTGGCTGCTGGAGCCGGTCCCGCTGGCGGCTTCCGCACTGCTCATCCCGGTCGTGATCGTGGTCACCGGCGTGACAGACGCGAACACGGTGCTGCAGCCGTTCTTCCACCCCATCATCGTGATGTTCCTGGCAGGCTTCCTGATGGCCGAGGGTATGCGCCGCACCGGGCTGGACCGGCTTACCGCGCTGGCAATCGTGCGGCGAGCCAGCGCCAAGCCGGCTTACCTGATGCTCACCATGATGAGTATCACCGCCTTCCTCTCGATGTGGATGTCCAACACCGCCGCCGTCGCCATCGTCCTTCCGATCGCGCTGGCCGTGCTGGGCAAGGTCCCCGAGGTGGCGGGGGAGCAGCGCTCCTTCGCCAAGGCGATGATACTCGGCGTCGCTTACGCGGGCACGATTGGCGGCATCGGCTCGGCTATCGGCACGCCGGCCAACATGCTGGCGATGACCTTCCTCAGCGAGTTCACCGGGCACGAGATGGTCTTCGCCGACTGGTTCAAGTACGGCCTGCCAATGGTCATCCTGATGGTGCCGATTATGTGGGCCTACCTGCTGCTGACCTTCCGCGTGCGCAAGCTTAACCTCGACCTCAAACAGGCGATCCGTGGTGAGGATCTCAACGGCCTGCACATGACGCGCGATCAGAAGATCATCGGCCTAATCTTCCTCGTCATCGTGGCCCTGTGGCTCACCGAGACGCTGCACGGCATCGATTCCGAGATCGTGGCTCTCGCCGGGGCGCTGATGCTGTTCTTCGCCCAGACGATCCAGGCGGAAGACCTGAACCGGATCAACTGGAACGCCCTGCTGACCTTTGGCGGCGGCATGGCCATCGGCAGCATCCTGCTCGTAACAGGTGTCTCAGACTGGATCTCGATGCAGCTCATCGGGCTCGGCGGGCTGCCGCCGATGCTCGTCGTGCTGCTCGTGGCCGGGCTCACGGTGGTGATCGGCGCGCTGATCTCCAACACGGCCTGCGCCGCGATGCTCATCCCGCTCGCCATCCCGCTGGCCCAGATCCTGCAGATCGACCCGCGCCTGCTCGTCGCGGTGATCGCCATCGCCTCCAGCATCGACTTCGCGCTGGTCATCGGCACGCCGCCGACGATGCTGGCTTACTCGACGGGCTTCTTCCAGACCAGCGAGATCTTCAAGCGTGGTATCGTGCTGGATATCATCGGGGTGGTGCTGCTCAGCCTCGGCTTGATCTGGCTGTGGCAGCTCCTTGGTGCGGTAACGATCTACTAGCGGATAGCGCGCTCGCTGCGCTCGCTTTATGGCGTATGGGAGGTGGCCCAGGCCATCAACCATACGCCATTTGC
>CAZDLX010000203.1:0-6157 GCA_964506005.1 uncultured Anaerolineae bacterium
GCCAAACTCGACGTGCTGCTCTCCGACCCGGCGCTAGCCCGGCAGATGGGCCAGCGGGCACGCGAGCACGCCGCCCGGCACTACGACCGGACGCACACCATCGAGCGCATTATCGACATGTGGGTGCGTTCCGCGGCCCGCCACACCGCCCGCCGCTGAGCCATGCGCGTCCTGATGCTCACCCGGCGCGTGGACCGGGCCGACCCCCGCGCAGGCTTCACCCACCGCTGGATCGAGGCGCTGGCCTCGCACCCGCGCGTCGATGGGGTAGACGTGATCTGCCTGGAGATGGGCGAGCACCGCCTGCCCGGCAACGTCACCGTGGCCTCGATGGGCAAAGAGCGCGGCTACAGCCGCCTGCGCGAGCTGGCCGAGTTCCGCAGGGCAATCCTGCCCGCCATCCGCCGCGCAGACGTCGTCTTCGTGCACATGATCCCGCGCTACGCCATCATCGCCGCGCCCTGGGCGAGGCGTTTCCGCGTGCCCGTGGTGCTGTGGTACGCGCACCGGCAGGTGCACCCCGAGCTGCGGCTCGCGCACGCGCTCGCCAGCCGCATCGTGACCGCCTCCCCGGAGAGCTTCACCCTGCCGAGTGACAAGCTGACGGTCATCGGGCACGGCATCGACATGGCGAGCTTCGCGCCCGCACCCGACCCTGCCGCCGACCCGCTCATCCTCGCCGTGGGGCGGCTCTCCGCGATCAAAAACTACGAGACGCTGATCGAGGCGCTGGCCCAACTCCGCGAGCGGCCCGGCTTCGAGGACGCGCGGCTCGCCATTGCGGGCGGCACCACGCCCGAAGCGCCGGATTACGACGCGCGCCTCCGCACGCTGGCGGAACGGCTCGGCGTTGCGGCGCACGTGGATCTGCCCGGCGCGGTGCCGCCCGGCGACATCCCGGCGCTGTACCATCAGGCAGCGGTTACGGCCAACCTCGCCCCGACCGGCGGGCTGGACAAGGTCGTGATCGAGAGCCTGGCCAGCGGCGTGCCCGCCGTGGTGCACAACCGCACCTTCCTGCCGGTGCTGGGCAGCGACGCCCCCCTGCTGTGGTGCGAGACGCTCGACGCGGCCTGTGTTGCTGACCGGCTGGCCGCCGTGCTCAGCCTCCCCCCGGCCGAACGGGCGGCGCTCGGTGCGCGGCTGGCGGCGCGCGTGCGCGAGACGTACGCGCTTGCGACGTTCATCGACCGGCTGGTGAGCGTGTTCGAGGAGGTGGCGCGGTGAGACTGATCTACGCCGCCAACGCCCGCATCCCCAGCGAGAAGGCGCACCCCTACCAGATCGTGCAGATGTGCGAGGCCTTCGCCGCCGCGGGCGCGGACGTCACGCTGATCTACCCGGCGCGGCGCAACCCGCCGGGCCTCGCCACCGGCGATATCTGGGCGCACTACGGCGTCGAGCGCAGCTTTGCCGCCGAGCGCCTGCCCGTGCTGGACCTGCACCCGCTCGCCGCACGGCTGCCGGGGCGGCTCTCCCGGCTTGTTGACCGCCTCGCCGCGATGCTCGTGCGGCTGACGTTCAATATTGGCCTGATGCGCCGCCTCGCCCGCGAGCCTGACGCTGTCGTCTACTCGCGCCACCCCATCGGGCTGGGGCTGCTGGCCCTGCTGTGGCCCCGCCGCGCCCGGCGCGCGTTCTACGAGGTCCACACCGCCCCTGCGACCGCCTCAGGGCGGCGGCTGCGGCGCTGGCTGCTGCGACGCGTCGGCGGGGTAATCGCCATCACCGGGCACCTGCGGGAGCGGCACGTCGCGCTCGGCGCGCCGCCCGAGCGGGTCATCGTAGCACACGACGGCTTCCGGCAGGCTCGCTTCGCCGTCGAGGGCGGGCGCGACGAGTGGCGGGCGCGGCTCGGCTGGCCCGCCGGGGCGTTTATCGTCGGCTACATGGGGCGCTTCATCAGCGGGCTGGAGAGCATGGACAAGGGCATCGGCACGCTGGTCGAGGCAGCGATCCGGCTCGCTGCCGAGCCCGGCGAGCGCCCGGTGCGCCTCGCGCTGGTCGGCGGGCCGGAGAAGGTCGTCGAGCAGGTCCGCGCCCGACTGTCCGAGGCGGGGCTGCCGCCCGACTTCCTGCTGTACCCCGGCATGGTGCCGCCCGCCGACGTGCCCGGCTACCTGCGCGCCTTCGACGTGTGCACCATCCCCTCGCCCTGGACGGACTTCTTCGCCTACTACACCTCGCCGCTCAAGCTGTTCGAGTACATGGCCTCGGGGCGGCCCATCGTCGCCTCCGACCTGCCCTCGACGGCGGAGGTGCTGGCGGACGGTGAGAACACGCTGCTCGTGCCGCCCGGCGACCCCGGCGCGCTGGCCGGCGCGCTGCGCCGCCTCTGTGCGGACCCCGCGCTCGGCGAGCGGCTGGCCGCGCGCGCCCTTGCGGACGTGCAGGCCTACACCTGGGAGGCCCGCGCCCGGCGCATTCTCGGGTTCATCCAGGCGCACACAGGCGGTGCGCTGTGAACATCATAGGCCGCCTCCGCGCCCTGTTCGAGCGGGGCCGCGCCAGCCGCATCATCCGGGATACCTCCGCGATGACGTTCGCGAGCTGGGCCTCGACCGGCCTGAGCTTCTTGACCTCGTTTGTGCTGGCGGCGATCCTCGGCGACGCGGGCTTCGGGCTGATCTCCATCGGCATCGCGCTGGTATCCACCATCACGCAGTTTCTGGACATCCGCACGAGCGAGAGTCTGATCCGGTTCGTGGGCAACGCCCTCGCGCGCGGGGAGAAGCGCGAGGCCATCACGTACTTCTACGTGGCGCTCACCGCCGACGTGATCCTCATGCTGGCGACGCTGGCCGCGGTGCTGCTGCTCGGCCCGGAGTCGGCGGTGGTGTACGGCGAGGACGCCGACACCGTGCGCCGCCTGCTCGGCATCTACGCGCTGACCATCCCGTTCTCGACGCTGGAAGGCACGTTCGAGCCGATGCTGACCGTGATGCGGCGGTTTACCTATCTTTCCGCCGGGCGGGTGTTCAACAGTGTCGTGCTGATGGCCAGCCTGATCGTTGGCGCGCAGTTCGGGCTGGAAGGCGTGATGTGGGGCTACGTCGCCGCGTCGGCGGTGTCCTTCCTCACGTGGACGATTGGCGCGCTCGTCGAGATGGTGCGGACGTTCGACACAGCGCGCGGCGAGGGCTACCTGGCCGCCTGGCGGCAGTTCCTGCCGTTCTCACTCCACACCAGCGTCACCGCCTCGCTGAAGGCCATCAGCGGCAACATCGACATCCTGGTGCTCGGCGCGCTGGCCAGCCCGGCGGTCGCGGGGCATTTCCGCGTCGCGCGCAGCGCCGCGCTGCTCATCTCGATGCCCACGCTGCAGGCCAGCGCCGTGATCTACCCCGAGCTGATCGAAGCGTGGGCGTCGCAGAACATGGCGCGGGCACGCCGCCTGGTGACGCAGTATACGCGCGTCAGCGGGTGGGTGAGCCTGGCAGCCTACGCCTTCTTCCTCGTCACCGCCGACTGGCTGGTGGCGCTGTTCTACCCGCCCGACTTCGCGCCGGTGGGCAACCTGATCCGCATTCTGGGCATCGGCGTGGCGCTCGACACGATGTTCCGCTGGGTGAGGCCCGCGGCGATGGCGGCGGGCAAGCCGCAGATCGCGACGTTCTACAACGTCGCGGCGATGCTGCTCAAGGTGGTGTCCGTCGTGCCGCTGGTCTACCTGCTGGGGGCGATTGGCGCGGCGCTGTCGTACGATCTGGTGGTCGTGGTGACCGTGCTGCTGATGGTGTTCTACGCACTGCCCCGGCTCGGCCTGCGGCCCGGGGGAAGTGAACCCACAGAGGTCACTTTGTCCACGAATGACACGAATGGCACGAATGTTTGATCTGCTCCTTCATTCGTGTTCTTCGTGGATTCACCCTCACCCCCGGCCCCTCTCCCGCCGGGAGAGGGGAGAGCGGTCTTTGTTTTCGGTGCTATCCGTGAAATCTGTGGACTCTACTCCTCGTAGTTCTCTTCGAGCGTGTGCGCGTACAGCGTGACGGCATCGGGCCCCGCCAGGCCGAGCAGCGCCTGCCCCGCCGCCACGCCGCTCTCCGAGAGCAGCGCCGCCTCCATCGCCTGCCGCGTATCGAAGGTGGCCTCGATAATCGTCGTGTACGGCGCGGGGCCGCCCATCGCGCCGTAGACGTCGCTCACCGCTTTGCGGCGCAGGCCGGGCAGCGCCTCCAGCAGCATGAGAAAGTCATTGTAGGCTTCTGTCTCGCGTTCTACACCTGCGCGGAGCAGGATCACCAGCTTGACCACGTTATCTTTCTCCCGTGCTAGGCAGCCGCCGCCTGCAGAGCCTCCGCGGCGGCCTGCTCGGCGGCGCACAGGGCCTCGATGCACGCGCCCAGGCTGGCGAGCAGCGCGGTGCGGCCTGCGCCGTCTAGCGGGAAGCTGCGGCCCACCTCGGCGGTGAGCGTCGCCAGCCGCTCGGCGATGTCGCGCATTTCGCGCCATGCCTGGTTGCCGGACTCCTTGAAGACCTGCTGGCTGCGATTGATGAGTTCGCGCGTCTCCTTGAACGCATCTACTGAATCGGGCAGCGCGGAGAGCGCCAGGTCTGTCCAGCGGCGGCCCGCCTCGCGGAACAGCCCTGCCGCCTCGCTCAACGCCGGCCTGTCGAGCAGGGCAGCCGCCTCGTCGAGGAAATCGGCGTACAGCGTGCGCGCTGCCGCCCCGCCCGACCCCCGGTGCTCGATGGCGGTGTACGTCTCCTTGAGAGCCTCGAAGAGGTGGGCCGGCTCGGCGAACACCTGGGACCAGCCCCGCTTCGCCTTCGCATCGGCGACGAGATCCGACCACTTGCGCAGGGCGGCCAGCCCGAAGTTGTTGGCCGGGCCTTTCGGCGGCGCTTCGAGGTACAGCCGGACGGTATCCTGGATCGCCTGCTCGACGGCGGCGGGCAGCTTCTTCACGTCGAAGCCCGCCGCATCGTCAAACTCGAAGGACAGCATGCGGTTGCGCAGGCTTGGCTGGCGAGCACGGGCGGCGGCCAGCTCGCCTGTCGTCGTGGTGAGCGGCACCTCCGCGCGGTCGGCGATGCGGACGGTCTCAGTGTCGATGTCGTAGAGGTAGACGACAACCGGCATCATGCCGGGGAACGGGCTGGGCGGAAGTGCGTTGTAGCTCAGCGTAAACATGTCCGCCCACACGAGCGCAGGCTCCCCGACGACCAGCGATGAGAGCAGGCTGTCGACCGACTTCTTCTGGCTCTTCGTATGCTTGAACGAAGCCGGAAGGCGGAGCCGCTTGACGGCTTTATCGACAGGGTCAAAAGGGTAGCGGGTGCCGAGCGCCACGTGGGGCGGGAAGCCCTCGTACTCAAAGACGAAGTAGACAATGCCGACGCCGCCTGTGAGCCCGAACAGCATCGCCTCGCTGAAGGGCTGACCGGTGTGCGGCGCACGCAGGCCGTGAAAGGCGAGCACGTTGCGGAGCGCACTCGTTTCCCAGTGATGCCCGCCGAACTGATCATACCCCTCGACGTTAATCATGCTGCCATACCTCCGGTGCACCAAAAAGGGTAACGGTAAAGCTGTTGGGTAACGATGAGACCTAGGAC
This sequence comes from uncultured Anaerolineae bacterium, assembly GCA_964506005.1. GTDB lineage: Bacteria > Chloroflexota > Anaerolineae > Aggregatilineales > UBA3940 > UBA3940. The sequence continues at coordinate 5,561 of CAZDLX010000203.1, forward strand.
CGGACGGAGAGGGGACGCGCGCACCCCATCCCTCGATTTTGCCTGCTGGGGGAGAAAACTGCAAAACGCGCGTGCAGCGTGCCTACAACTCGCTCTTGATCGTCTCGGCCAGCTCCCGCCCGATGCCGGGCACGCGGGCCAGCTCGTCAACGCTGGCCTTGCGGATGGCGTCCAGCGAGCCAAAATGCTGCAGCAGCGCCCGGCGGCGCGACGGGCCGATGCCGGGCACGGCGTCGAGCTGCGAGGCGATGCCGAGCTTGACGCGCCGCTGCCGCTGGTGGGTGATGGCGAAGCGGTGCGCCTCGTCGCGGATGCGCTGGAGCAGGTAAAGCCCCTGCGAGCGGCGCGGCACCACGATCGGGTCGCTGCGGCCCGGCACGAACAGATCCTCGTGCTGCTTGGCGAGGCCCGTCACCGGCACGCGCTCGCGCAGGCCATACTGGTCAAGCACTTCCACGGCAACCCCGAGCTGGCCCTTGCCGCCATCCACGATCAGCAGGTCGGGCAGCAGGCTCCACGTCGCATCGCGCTTCTGGCCCGGCACGTCGGGCTCCGTCTGCGCGTCCTGCCAGCGCTGGAAGCGGCGGCTGAGCGCCT
>CAZDLX010000204.1:0-6060 GCA_964506005.1 uncultured Anaerolineae bacterium
ACATGCTGCGCTGCATCTTCTGCGGCTACTGCGAGGAGGCCTGCCCGACGGAGGCCATTGTTCTGGAGCGCCACTACGAGCTATCATTTTATGATAGGCAGAGCGCCATCTACACCAAAGATATGCTGCTCGTGCCGCCCAGGCCCGGCGCGCAGGACACCCCTCAGCAGACAGAGCCCGGCAAGTTCACGCGCTCGATCCCTGAGATGGACGACCCGACCTAAACCCAGTAAAGGCAAGCTCGATCGATGGTTGGAACTATTCTCTTTTTCGTCCTGGCGGCCATCGCGGTAGCGGCGGCCATCGGCATGCTGATCAGCACCAACGCCGTGCACGCGGCGCTGTTCCTGGTGATCAACTTCGTGTGCATCGCGCTGTTCTACCTGGGGCTCAACGCGCCCTTCCTGGCGATGGTCCAGGTGACGGTGTACGCGGGCGCCATCATGGTGCTGTTCGTGTTCGTGATCATGCTGCTTGGCGCGGAGCGGGTTGAGATCACCTCGCAGCTTCGCTGGCAGGTGCCGGGCGCGCTGGTGCTCTCGCTTCTGCTCATCGCCGTGGCGGTGTTCGTCCTGTTCAGCCCGCAGGTTGGCGTCTCGCTGGCCACTCCCGAGCCGCTCGGCGACATCAGCGGGCCGGGCGCCTTCGGCAGCCCGACGCAAGTCGGCACGGTGCTGTTCGTAGACTACCTGCTGCCCTTCCAGATGGTCGGCGTGCTGCTGCTCGTCGCCATGATCGGCGCGGTGGTGCTCGCCAAGAGCCAGGGGCAGCCCCGGCACGCTGACGACTCCCCGGTCGAGAGACCGGGCGCCAGCGCCGACATTTTATGACAGCGCTCGGAATGTGGGGTAGGCAATACCAGATATGCTGAACGAAACAGACTTTCTCGTCCCGACGAGCTACTACATCATCCTGAGCGCGCTGCTGTTTACGCTGGGTGTGGCGGGCGTGCTCCTGCGGCGCAGCGCCATCCTGGTGTTCATGTCCATCGAGCTGATGCTGAACAGCGCCAACCTGGCGTTCGTCGCCTTTTCACGGGCGCTCGCCGACACGGCAGGGCAGGTCAACGTGTTCTTTGTGATCACGGTTGCCGCCGCCGAGGTCGCTGTGGGGCTGGCGCTGATCGTCGCCATCTTCCGCACGAAGCGCAGCATCGACATCGACGAACTCAACGAGCTAGAGGGCTAGCGTGTGTTAAGAAGGGAAACCCCACCCCTGGCGCTCCGCCTACGGCGGAACGCCATCCCCTCCCCGCCAGCGGAGAGGGGAAGCTCGCTCCCCCCTTCCCTGCTAGCGGGGAAGGGGTTGGGGGATGGGGTCAAATTGACGGTTGAGCACATTCTAGCTTCGCTGCTACCGCTAGAGACAGGATGACCGAATGGACGGTTTGTTCTCGCTAATCCCCCTCATTGTCATCTTGCCCTTTGCCGGCGTGCTGATCAACGCCTTCTTCGGGCGGCTGCTGATGCCTCGCCGTGACAGCGTGGCGCCGGGGGTCATCGCGTCGATCATCTCCGGCGCGACGTTTGTGATCGCCGTGCTCATGTTCATCGCCCTGCTCGGCCAGCCGGAGGGGGCGCAGGTGCCCTTCCTGCCGTGGATCAACGTGCAGGCCGGGGAAGCCGACCTGGTCGTCCCGTGGACGTTCCAGGTTGATACACTCTCGTCGGTGATGATGCTCGTCGTGACGGGCGTCGGCACGCTGATCCACATCTACGCCATCGGCTACATGCACGGCGACATCGACGAGCATATTGCCAAGCGCAACCTCGACGACGAGGGCGCGCTGATCTACAAGCGGCGGCGCTACTCGCGCTTCTTCACGTACTTCAACCTGTTCCTCGGCTCGATGCTCATCCTCATCACCGGCAACAGCTACCTGATGATGTTCGTCGGCTGGGAGCTGGTGGGGCTGTGCTCGTTCCTGCTGATCGGCTTCTGGTTCGAGGACCCGGAAGTGGCCAGCGCAGGCGAGGATCTCGGCGAGGAGATGGCTGGCCGCAAGGTTCGCAGGCCGACAAAGGGCTGGCTCAACTCGAATGCGGCCAGCAAGGCATTCATCGTCAACCGCGTCGGCGACTTCGGCATGCTGCTGGCAATGTTCCTGATCTTCTGGACGTTCGGCTCGCTCCAGTTCAGCGAGGTCTTCTCGCAGGCAGAGGCGATGAGCCTCACCACGCCGGTCGCGCTGGGGCCGCTCAGCTTCCCGCTGGGCGGCGTCGTCACGGCGATCACGCTGCTGCTGCTGCTCGGCGCGACGGGCAAGAGCGCGCAGATCCCGCTGTTCGTGTGGCTGCCCGACGCGATGGCCGGCCCGACGCCGGTTTCGGCGCTCATCCACGCCGCGACGATGGTCACCGCCGGCATCTACATGATCGCCCGCAGCAACGTGCTGTACGCGATGGCCCCGGCCAGCGCGCTGACGGTCGCCATCATCGGCGGGGCGACGGCCATCGTGGCCGCGACCATCGCCGTGGCGCAGTACGACATTAAACGCGTGCTGGCCTACTCGACGATCAGCCAGCTCGGCTTCATGATCGCCGCCGTCGGGCTGGGCGGGTACATCGCGGGCATTTTCCACCTCGCCACGCACGCCTTCTTCAAGGCGCTGCTATTCCTGGGCTCGGGCTCGGTCATTCACGGCATGGAGCACGGCCATCACGTGCTGGCGCACGGCCACGCCGAACACGGGCACCACGAGCCGCACGCCGTGGGCCACGGAGCGCAGGCCGCCGACGACGTGGAGGCGGGGCACGAGGCTGCCACGCACGGCGAGCACATCGGCGCGCAGGACGAGCACGGCGCGATGCCCTTCGACCCGCAGGACATGCGCCAGATGGGCGGCCTGAGCCGCCGCATGCCGGTCACGACGTGGGTCTACATCATCGGGGCGCTGGCTCTGGCGGGCATCCCGCCGCTGGCCGGCTTCTGGAGCAAGGACGAGATCCTGCTCGACGCGAGCCACAACAGCACGCTCGTCTACATCCTGCTGACCATCTCGGCGTTTTTCACCGCCTTCTACATGGGGCGGCAGGTGTTCATGGTGTTCTTTGGCCCGGCACGGACGGAGGAGGCCGCACACGCGCATGAGAGCCCGCCCGTCATGACGGTACCGCTGATTATTCTGGCGGCGCTGTCAGTGCTCGGCGGCCTGATGAACCTGCCTTTCGAGGGGTTCCACCACCTCGGCCACTGGCTGGAGGAGAGCATCGTCAACGCGCACATCGCGGAGTTCAGCCTCTCCACTGCGGCCATCGCGACGGTGCTGGCGCTCATCGCCATCGCCCTGAGCTGGCTGCTGTACGGGCGCAAGCCGCTGGAAGCAGGCGAGCGCGACCCGGCTACGGCTGCCGGCCCGGTGTTCACCTTCCTGAACCGCAAGTGGTACTGGGATGAGCTGTACGCGGCCATCTTTATTAACCCGTTCAACCGCCTGTCACGCTTCCTGGCAAACGTCATCGACTGGCGCTTCCTGCACGACTTCGTGCACGACAGCATCATCGCCGAGGCATTCGAGGCGTGGGCGCAGATTCTCAGCCGCCCCATCGACCTGGGCATCATCGACGGTGCGGTGAACGGCATCGCCGAGCTGATCGGCGGGACATCGCAGGGGATGCGGCGCGGGCAGACGGGCTACGTGCGCAACTACGCACTGGCCGTCGCCGCCGGCGTGGTCCTGATCCTCGGCTTTATCGTGGTACGCTTCTGGATACTGTAGTGGCAATTGACAAGCGATGCGCCTGCCGCTGGCCCAGCACGGGCGGCGCGGGCCTGACACCCATACTGGCACCCGTGAGGAGCAGTCATGAGTCCTGAAGTCCCGCAAGTATTTCCAACACTGCTGACGCTGCTGCTGGCCCTGCCGGTAGCCGGCGCCCTGGTGGTCCTCTTCCTCCCGCGGGAGAACCACTCAGCTATCCGGTGGACGTCGCTGGTCGTCTCCCTGGCGACGTTCGCGCTCTCGCTGGTACTGCTCACCCGGCCATTCGCGCAGGAGGCGGGCTTCCAGTTCGGGGGGCAGGTGCCGTGGATTCCGTCGGCAGGGATTAAGTACGCGCTCGGCGTGGACGGCATGAGCATTCTGCTGGTGCTGCTCACCACGCTCATCACGCCTATCGCGATCCTGTCGTCGTGGACCTCGATTGACGACCGCGTCAAGGACTACCATGCCTTCATGCTGCTGCTTGAGATGGGCATGATCGGCGTGTTCGTCGCGCTGGACCTCTTCCTGTTCTACATCTTCTGGGAGTTCACGCTCGTCCCGATGTACTTCCTGATCGGCATCTGGGGCGGCCCGCGACGGCGCTACGCGGCGATCAAGTTCTTCCTGTACACGATGGCCGGCTCGCTGCTGATGCTGCTCGCCATCCTGTACCTCGGCATCACGGGCGGGACGTTCTTCCTGCCGGACCTCGTCGGGCTGGACATCCCGGCCAACGTCGCGCGGTGGCTGTTCCTGGGCTTCGCCATCGCCTTCGCCATCAAGGTGCCGATCTGGCCGCTGCACTCCTGGCTGCCTGATGCCCACGTCGAGGCGCCGACCGCCGGCTCGGTCATCCTGGCGGGCGTCCTGCTGAAGATGGGCACTTACGGCTTCGTGCGCTTCAACCTGCCGCTGTTCCCGGAGGCCTCCGCCGAGTTCGCACCGTACATCGCCGCGCTGGCGGTGATCGGCATCATCTACGGCGCTATCGTGAGCTACGCCCAGCAGGATATGAAAAAGCTGGTCGCGTACTCATCGGTGAGCCACCTGGGCTTCGTGATGCTCGGCATCTTCTCGTTGAACTCCATCGGCCTGCAGGGGGCCATCCTGCAGATGGTCAACCACGGCCTGAGCACTGGCGCGCTGTTCCTGGTCGTCGGCATGATCTACGAGCGGCGGCACACCCGTGACATGGACGCCTTCGGCGGTGTCTGGCGGGCGATGCCGGTCTTCAGCGCGCTGTCGCTCATCGTGACACTGTCCTCCATGGGCCTGCCGGGCCTGAACGGCTTCGTCGGCGAGTTCACCATCCTGCTCGGCTCGTTCAATTCGGCGGCGCTCGGCGCGCGCCCGTGGATCTTTACGGCGTTCGCCACCTCCGGCGTGATCCTGGCGGCCATCTACCTGCTGTATATGTTCCAGAAGGTCTATCTCGGCCCGCTCGACAAGCCCGAGAACGCGGCGCTCAGCGACCTCAACCTGCGTGAGATCATCACGCTGATCCCGCTGCTGGTCTTCATCTTCTGGATCGGCCTGTACGCGCAGCCGTTCTTCAACATGATGGGGCCATCGGTGGAGGCGCTGCTCGAATCGATGCCCGCTGTCGCCAGCCTGCTGAACTGACCCGACCGCGCGACCTTACCGGAGCGAGAAGGAACCATTGATGGAACTTCCCACGCTAGAAATGCTCAACCTGGGAGCCGCCGCGCCGGTTATCTTCCTGACAGCCTGGGCGCTCGTCGTGCTGCTGGTTGACCTGTTCATCCCCGACAACCGCAAGTACTGGGTCGGCTGGTTCACCATCGCAGGGCTGGTAGCGGCAGGCGTCGTCCTGCTGCTGCAGTCCGGCGGGGCCTGGGGTCCGGCGCTGCCGGCGGCGGCTTTCGACGGCATGCTGACGGTCGACGGCTTCGCGGTGTTTGCACAGCTCATCGTGGTGCTGGCGGCGATCATCGGCGTGCTGCTGGCCATTGAGTACCTGCCGCGCTACGACATGGACCGTGGGGAGTACTACACCCTGCTGCTGTTCTCCGTTATCGGCATGATGGTCATGTCGATGGCTGCCGACCTGATCGTGATCTTCCTGGCGCTTGAGCTGCTGAGCATCCCGCTGTACATCCTGACCGGCTTCAACCGCCGCAGCGCTGCGTCCGAAGAAGGCGCGATGAAGTACTTCCTGCTCGGCGCGTTCGCGAGCGCGTTCCTGGTGTACGGCGTCGCGCTGACGTACGGCGGCACCGGCACGACGTCGCTCTCAGGCGTGCTGGAGGTGCTCGAAGGCACGGCGACGAACCTGCCACTGGCCCTGACGGGCATGGCGCTGCTGCTGGTGGGGCTGGGCTTCAAGGTGGCGGCGG
>CAZDLX010000205.1:0-6058 GCA_964506005.1 uncultured Anaerolineae bacterium
CAGGTCGCCTTTCGTCATGAGCAGCAGCCTGTGGGTGCCAGCCAGCGCGGCGAGCGTCTCCTCGACGTGCGGAAAGAGTTCCATCGGCGTGTCGAGCATCTCGCGCGCCCAGCCGATGATGCGCTGGATGTCGGCGGCGGCGATGCGCCCTTCAGACAGCTCGATTGCCGTCTCGATCATCGAGAGCGTGAAGCCCTTCACCCCGTAGCCGAATATCTCCAGGTTGCGCATTTCCGTCTGGTGCAGCGCCCGGTCGACCTCTTCGGCGGGGCGGTACGGCTCCAGCAGCGCGCGGAAGCGCGCCTGCGTGCCGATATACAGCGTCTCGCTGTGCCACAGCGTATCGTCTGCATCAAAGGCGATGGCGTCCAGCATGGTGCAATCCTGTCTGTCTACTCTGCCGCACGGCTATATGTTAATCACGAGCAGCCACATCGTCAGGGCCATCGTAATGCCGAGCACAAAGCCGCTGATGGCGTCCGAGAAGAAGTGGACGCCCAGAATCACCCGTGAGAAGGCGACGGCGACCCCCCAGATGACGAACAGCACGCCGAACCAGGTTGGGCCGAGCAGCAGCGCCATCATGGCCATCGAGCCGCCGCGCGCCGAGTGCCCCGAGGGGAACGAGTACGGGTCCAGGCGGCGGTACATCTGCCCCCACTCGCCGACGGGCCGGCTGCGCCGCACCAGGAACTTGAGCGTCTGCACGACGAGAAAGGTGAGCACGTCCGTCGCAAGCATAACGATGACGCGCACGCGCCATTCAGGCCCGCCGAGTAAAAACAGCACCCCCAGAAAGAGCAGGAAGGGCAGCCCATCGCCGGAGTGCGTGATGACCATGGCGAGCGTGCGCCGCCAGTCGGGCGTCTCGCCGAGATACAGCGCCGACGAGATGCGCTCGTCCCCCGCGGCCAACCACGTGTTAAGTTTGTACATCCGGCTTGGAGCGAGCTAGCCGCCAGTCAGACGGACGATTACGCAGACGCCAGCGCAGCCCCGCCGGGTAGCCAGCCATTTTCGCCAGGTCGCCGACGACGCGGATCACCGGCACCCACAGCGCCGCGATCAGCTTGCCTCGCGCGCCGAGCACGTGCCACTGGTTCCGCAGGCGGCGGTAAGGCGTCCGGACCATCGCCGCCAGCCCCGCCAGCAGCCCGAGCAGCCACAGCGGGCTGCGCAGGATGGCCAGCGCGAGCAGCAGCGGCCCGGCAACCAGATAGGTGGCATAGCGAACCAGGTGCCGTTCCGCGAAGAGGTTGGCCTTGCCGTCGCCGCGGGCGTACTGGTAGTACTGCTTCCAGAAGGCGCGCAGCGTCGGGCGCGGGCGGAAGTACGCGACCGCGCCGGGCGCGAAGGCGAACGGGCCGCACCGGGCGTGCAGCCGGAAGTCGAGAATGAGGTCCTCGCAGAAGTCCAGCCATTCCGGGTAACCGCCGACCTCTTCGAGGGCGGCGCGCCGGAAGGCGACGGACCGGCTCGACGGCATGAAGCGCGCCGGGTCGATGTCGCGCAGCTCGGGCAGCACGGTTGCGCCCATCGCCACCTCGAACGGCGAGCGGGTGTCGGGCAGGAAGAACCCGGCGACGACGTGCGTCTCCGGCGAGTCTTCGAACGGCGCGACGATGCGTTCCAGCCAGTGCGGGTCAAGCCTCACGCCGGCGTCTGTCACCGCGATGATGTCGTGCCGGGCCTCGGCGATAGCCGTGTTGCGCCCTTCGGAGATGTTCGCGCTGGGCCGCACCACGACGCGCAGCGGCAGGCGGTCGGCATACGACTCCAGCACGCTGACGGTGCTATCCGTCGAGCCGCCGTCACAGAACACGATCTCGTCCGGCTGGCGGGTCTGGCTGGCGATGCTTTCGAGGAGAGGGCGGATCGAGTCGCCCTCGTTGAGGACTGTGGCAATGAGTGATACACGCATGGCCTGATTATAACCGTGCCAGACGCGGCGAGGCGAACGAGACTCGCCTACTCCACGAGCAGGGTCTGGGGGGCGGCCAGCAGCGCGCGCTTGACCTCGCCGGCATCGTCCGCGGCTGGCGGCGCACCCGCCCGTGCGATGGACAGCGCCAGCCGCTCGACGCTGTGCGCGTACGGCCCGCGGTCGCTGGCGGGGTAGAACAGATCGAGCGTGCCGTGCAGCCGCTCCGCGATGCGGTCGCTCAGCGCGGCGGCGAGCCTCGCCGGCGCGACGAGCACGAACAGGTCGTCGTCGAGGTGGCCGCAGAACCCGTCTTCGCCGCAGATCTCGTCTGAGGCGCCGGCCAGCGTCAGGCTGATCACGCGGAGCACGTCGTCGCTGGCGACGAACCCGTACGACTCGCGGAAGGCTGCCAGCCCGCGCAGTGAAACGACCAGCAGCTCGCGCGAGCCGGGCGGCACGCCTCCCAGGCTGTGCAGCACCTGGAGCACCTGCTCGCGCTCGGGCAGCCCGGTGATCGGGTTGGCCGTCTGGAGCCGGGCGGCGCGGTCGAGGGCGTTGCGCACCCGCAGGCGCAGCTCCTGCACGTCGAAGGGCTTGGTCATGTAGTCGGTAACGCCGAGCGCGAGCCCCTGCAGCCGTTCGGGGCGGGTGCGGTACTCGGTCAGGAAGATGATGGGCACGTGCCGGGTGACGTGTCGCTCGCGGAGGCGGCGAGAGACTTCAAAGCCGTCGAGGTCGGGCAGGCCGATGTCGAGCACGATCAGGTCTGGCGGCTGCTCGGTGGCCATCTCAAGAGCCTGCATCCCCCAGCCCGTCGACGCGACGGCATAGCCCTGCGCATCGAAAAATGCGCCGAGCATGTCGGCCAGATCGACGTCATCTTCGACGATCAGCAGTTGGGGTGGCTCACTTCTCCGCAAGATGGTATCCAGTCATCACGCAGTTGGTCGGCGCGCAGGGCGGGCGGAGAAGGCGGGTGGGGCCTGTGGGCGACCACAGGGGGCGAAATCCATCGGGCGCTCGCCCCCTGTGTGATAGCAGGCAGCCAGATTTAGACGAGCGGCGTCAGGTCCTCGACCGCGCGCTTCATGTCGAGGAAAATGAGGCCCAGCTTGGCGTCCTTCCGGGCCAGGACGGTCAGCACCGCTTCTTCGCCGAGGGCCATCAGCACAACGTACCCGTTCTCGCCCTTGATAAAGACCTGTTCGAGTACACCGCGGCCCAGCTCGCCCGCGATGCGCTCGCCGAGCGAGAGCATCGCCGCGGACATGGCTGCGACGCGGTCTTCCTCGACGTCGGCGGGCATCGACGAGGCGATGCTCAGGCCATCAACGCTGATAATGGCGGCTGCCTCTACGGAAGGCGAGCTTACCTGCAGGTCGCGCAGCCGCTCGATCATTTGCTCAGTGCGAGACTTGGTCACGGTCGAAACTCCTCGCGGTGTCAATTCCAGATCAGGCTGTCTCTGGTTCAGGCGTCTGGTTGTGGTTGCGTTGGTGCGCGGCGGTGCCACCACCGCGCGATCAAAGCCAGTATAGTACAAGCCGTATGGCGGGGCAACGGCGATGCATGGCACCGGCGATGCGCCCCGCCGCAGCTACTCGACGGGCACCTTCTCGATCTTGATCACGCAGTTTTTGCCGCCCATCGCCATGCATTCGGTTTCGAGCAGGCGGAACTTCTTGCCGTTCGTCGTCCAGGCCAGCGCCGCCTGCAGCACGCCGATGGCCAGGTGGCACACCGGCTCGTGGTCGTGGCGGCCCCAGCACACCGGGCAGCGCGTGATGCGCCAGATCCAGTGCTTCTCGTCCTCGTCAACCTCGACGACCTGGTCGCTCACGGTATTGAAGAACTTCGAGAAGAACTCCAGGCCGAGCTTGACCTTGCCCTCCAGCGAGCCGACGCGCATGGCGACCTGCGCGGCTGCCGCCACGCTCTTGAACTGGGACAGCCCCTCCAGGAAGGCCTGCTCGCCCGCCCGCACGGCGAACACGCGCGCCCCGCGTGGGCCGTACATGTCCCAGATGGCCTGCTGGAGCTGCCCCACGCCGATGAACGGAAAGGCCTTTTTCATGTTGTCCGGCGGGTAGTTGCCGATATATTCGGGGATGTGCGCCATGTTGAGCATCGCGTTGACGCCCTGGCGGCCCATGACTTCCTCAGCGGAGGTCAGGATGATGCGCGCCCACTTGTTCGGGTAGTAGTAGGTGCGCTCGGGCTGAGCCGGCGCGGCAGGCGCAGCTGGCGCGGCGGGCGGCTCCGGTTTGGCCGCAGCCGGCGGCTCGGGCGGAGCGGGTGGCTCCGGCGCGGCTTTGGCGGGCGGCTCGGGTGGGAGCGGTGCAGCCTGCGCGGGCCCGGCCTGTGGCTGGCTCGCCGCGGGAGAAGGAGCGCCTCCAGCAGAAGGGCCGCCGGCCGAAGAGCCGCCGGCAGCAGGCGTCGTCTGAGTGCCGTTGTCGTCGGGTTTGGTGGCAGGCGGGTTGGTGTTCTCGTCCGGTTCGCCGGTTGTGTTCGCGTGGGCTGCTTGCTCGGTGGGCTTGTCTTCAGACATGCGGTTCTCCAGGCTGAGTTCGCAGAGCGGTCTTGCCGCCGCCCGGTGACGCGACCGCCGGCGGTGGGCGGTTTGGTGGCGGCGGGTGAGTGCTATAGAATCGTGCTTACTTCCGGGCCCGGTGGCCCGGCTTGCCTGCCAAGCATAGTGCGGCTTAGATGAGCTTGCAAGTGGGTGAGTACCTACCCGCCTCCCTGCCGCTGAGCCGGAGAACAGGAGCCGACGGTGAGCGAATCGTTTGAGCTGGTGCCGTTCGCGATGGCGCACGGCGGATCGGCGCTGGGCAGCCACGAGGGGCGGATCGTCTTCGTGCCGTTCGGCATCCCCGGCGAGCGCGTGCGCGTGGAGATCGTCGAGGACAAGGGGCGCTATACCCGCGCCCGCATTCTGGAGGTCGTCGAGCCCTCGCCTGACCGCGCCGACCCGCCCTGCCCCCACTTCGGGCCGGGGCTGTGCGGCGGCTGCCAGTTCCAGCACATCGACTATGAGCGCCAGCTTGAGATCAAGCGCGAGGTCGTCAAGGACCAGCTGGAGCGCATCGGTAAGTTTGAGGGCACCACCGTCCGCCCGGCCATCCCCAGCCCCGCACCGTGGCAGTACCGCCACCATTCGACGTTTACCATGCTGCCTGACGGCTCACTCGCCCTGCCCGGCGACGGCGAGCGCCGCCTCATGCCCATCGAGGTGTGCTACATCGTCCACCCGGCTCTGCTCGACCTGTTCGAGCAGCTCGACTTCGACCCCGAGCCCATCTCGCGGCTGCGGCTGCAGGTGGGCAGCGACCCGGACGCCCCGATGCTGGTCATCGAGTCGGAGGACGACCTGCCGCCGGAGATCGAGGTGGACTTCCCGGTGTCGATCAACATGCTGCTCTCGGATAACGAGCCGGTCAACCTGATCGGCGAGTCCAGCGTCGAGTACCAGGTGTTCAACCGCACGTTTCGTGTCACGGCGGGCGGGTTCTTCCATGCCAACGCGCCGCAGACTGAGACGCTCGTCGAGCTGGTGCTGCGTGCTCTCAACCTGCAAGGGGATGAGGTCGTGCTCGATCTCTACAGCGGCGTGGGCCTCTACAGCGCCTTCCTCGCCGAGCGCGTCGAGCTCGTCGTGAGCGTCGAGAGCTACCCACCGGCGGTGACCGACGCCGAGGTGAACCTGGACGACCTCGACAACGTAGATATTGTCGAGGGGCCGGTCGAGGCGGTGCTGGACGACCTCGAAGGACCGTTCGACGCGGTGGTGGTGGACCCGCCGCCGTCCGGGCTGGGCATCGAGGTGATCGACGGGCTGGGTCGGCTGGCCGCCCCGCTGATCGTCTACGTCAGCAGCGACCCGGCGACACTGGCCCGCGATGCCCGGCGGCTGGTGGACAACCACGGCTACCGGCTGGCCGAGGTGCAGCCGGTGGACATGCACCCGCAGGCCATGTACGTCGACTCGGTCGCCGTGCTGTCGCGAGACTAGGTGTCAGGGACGAAAAGAGGCCTGTGCTGGCATGGAACATGTGTCAAGTGCGGAACAATTGGAATCAATCGAAGCCCTCCAATCGACCATCCGCAAAACAGAGAAAGCCCTGGCTCACGTGA
>CAZDLX010000206.1:0-6044 GCA_964506005.1 uncultured Anaerolineae bacterium
GCCATCGGTGACAGTGCACGCCTTCGCCCCCTCTCAGGGGGAGATGGCGCCGCGCAGCGTCGGCAGAGGGGGTAGTAGCTCGGTTAGTAGCCAGTGCGATTTGGCACGTAGGGGCGGGTCTCAGACCCGCCCCTACGTGCAGTTTGGCGGTTATACCATCTGTGCCTGCACATCTGCGCCGAGGCACAGCGGCGATTCGCGGGTCCTCTCCAGCCCCGCCGGCCATCTGCCATTAGCCATAGGCCATTCGCCGCCACCTACCCGTTCATCACTTCGCGGATCAGCTCCTGCTTGTAATCCCACAGGTGCTGGGTGAGCGAGACGTGGTAGATGTGCGGGTTCATCAGGCGGCGCACGCCGGGGTCCAGCCGGGCGATGTCCGCCTCGCGGCGCTGGCGCATTTCCTCGATGCTCGGCAGGTCGACCATCAGCTTGCCGTCCACCAGCACGTCGACCAGCAGCGGCTCGATCTCGGAGATCTCGTCGCGCCTCAGCCGCCGCTGCTTGTTCCGTTCTGTCGGGTGGCGCAGGTGGATCGCATTCGCCTCACGCGGGTCCTCGCCGTTCAGCGTGATCAGGTCGGCGGTGGCCCGCCCGCGCGTGTCGTACAGCCGCCACACCCGCTTGTCGCCGGGGTTCGGCGTCTTCTCCGGCGTCTCGGAGATCTTGATGGCGGGCAGCCAGTTGCCTTCGTCGCACACCGCGACGAGCTTGTACACCCCGCCCAGCGCTGGCTCGCCCTCCGAGGTGATGAGCCGCGTCCCGACGCCGTACGACAGCCGCCGGATCACTGCGTCGGCGTCCATACTGTACAGGTGCGCCTCCTCCTGGATCTGCGTAATGATCTGCCAGATGTTCAGCTCGTCGAGCTGGTTGGAGAGCACGATCGTCGTGTCGGGGAAGCCCGCCGCGTCGAGCATCCGTGCCGACTGGATGGCGAGGTGGGCGAGGTCGCCGGAGTCGAGGCGGACGCCCACCGGCTTATGGCCCTTGCGGCGCAGCTCCTCGAAGACGCGGATGGCGTTCGGCACGCCGCTCTCCAGCGTGTCGATGGTATCCACGAGCAGCAGGCAGTCGTCGGGATAGACCTCGGCGTAGGCGCGGAAGGCCTCCAGCTCGCCCATGCCGAGCGCCATGTAAGCCTGCACCATGCTGTGCGCGTGGGTACCCTTCGGCGGGTAGCCGAGCACGTGTGAGACGCCGGTGTTCGAGGTAAAATCCGCCCCGCCGATGAGCGCCGCCCGTGCGCCCTCGTTGGCCCCCTTGCCGGGCCCGCGCCGCATGCCGAACTCCATGACCATGCCGCCGTAGGTCACGTCGTTGATGCGCGACGCCTTCGTCGCGATCAGCGTCTGAAAGTTGAGATGGTTGAGCAGCGAGGTTTCGAGGATCTGGGCAGTGGCCAACGGCCCCTCGACGACGGTCAGCGGCACGTTGGGGTGCACGACGCGCCCCTCAGGGATGGCCCGCAGCGTGATGCTCTCAAACGAGACGTTGGTCTGCAACCACTTGAGGAAGTCGTCCTGGAAGATGCGCGTGCCCGCCGCGTTCTTCTGGCTGCGCAGGCACTCGATGGCTTCGTCGGTGAAGCGGGCCTGCTTCATCCAGTCGAGCAGCCACTCCAGCCCCGCGTTGACGCAGTAGCCCGCCTTGTGGACGCCGTAATCGGGGTAGTCGCGGAAGAAGTGGTCGAACTGGGCCTCCTTCTCGTGCAGGCCCGTGCGATAGTAGACCTGGGCCATCGTAAGCTGGTACAGGTCGGTAAACAGAATGCCCTCGGCAAGCTGGCGTTCTGACTCGTTCATGCTCTCTCCTTCTAGAACTCCCCGGTCAGCGCGAAGATCACACCGGCGACGCCCTCCGCCAGCCGGTCGCGTCCCTCCGGGCTGAGGTGGATGCCGTCGCCGACGATGGCGCCGTCGGGGTAGCGGTCAAAGTAATCCGTGATCAGCACGGTATAGCCGTTCTCGCGGTGCAGGCTGGCCTCGAACTCCTGCAGCGTCGTCTCGCCGAGCACGTGCCCGGGGTCCAGCTCGTCGAACCAGCCGCTGATGTCCACACACTCGACCTGCGGCACCCCGCCGAGGCTGTCGGGGCTCTGGCAGGCCGCCGCCAGCGCGTCGTTGAACGCCTGCAGGCGCTCCTCGCGCAACCCGCGCCCGCTGTTCGAGACGGAGAAGTCGGCGCGGTGGGTCTGGTAGTAGTTCAGCACCAGCAGCCGCGAGCCGGGGCTCGCCGCCGTGATGCCCTGCACCAGCCACTCCAGATTGTCCACGTAGTAGTCCGGCGTGGCGAGGTCTACGGCGACGTCGGGGTAGAACGGCGTGATCACCACGAACTTGCAGCGGTCGCGCTTGAGCTGCGCGTACTGCCCGCTCTCCAGATAGTTGGCGCTCTCGATGGTCAGCCCGCCCGCCGAGAGGCTCTGGTCGCGCACTTCGAGGTAGCCGAGGCCCAGCGCGTCGAGGTGCTGCTGCAGCGGCACGGCGATGGGCGTGATGTAGGTGATGGCGACCGGCGGCGAGGGCTTGTCCGGGTCGGGCACTAAAAAGCTGACGTGCCCGTAGCCGTTCGAGTCGCTGGCGATGCTCACGCACAGCTCGTAGTCGCGCTCGGCGGCGGGCAGCGGCGTCGGCACGGCTGCGGTCGGTTCGGCGGGCGTGGGGATCGGCGTCGTGGTCACCGCCGGCGTGACGGTCGGGAGCGGGCTCGACACCGGCGCAGCTTCGCCGGGCTCGTCCGCTGTGGCACCGCCCCCGGCGGGCGCATCGTGCGCGACCTCACCCGCGGTTGGCACCGCCACCTGCGGCGCCGGCGTGCTGGCGTCCGGCGCACAGGCTGCCAGCAGCACCGCAACGACGACCAGCAGCCAACCTCTTACCCCGTTCCTCACCGGCATGTCGAGCTTCCCCCGGCGGCCAGCACATTCTGCATCTCTGCCGCAAACATCTTGTACCCCAGTGCGTCCATGTGAGTCGGCGTGTCGGTGAACCGGCCCGAGGGGATGGCGTCCCACAGGTCGGCGTACCACAGGCCGTGAAAATCCGCGTACCAGGCGAGCGCCTCGCGGTAGCGGTCGTACAGCGCGCGCTCGTACATCAGATTATAGTTTACCGCGCTCCCCGATCCCTTCCCGATCGCGATGGGCTGGTTGACGACGAGCATCTCCGCCCCGCTGGCGAGCGCCTCGCGGCAGCCCGCCTCCAGGAACCGCCATGCGTCGTTGGGCATCTCGCGGTAGCCGGGGTGCTCGGAGGTGTAGCGGGCCTGCGGCGGCACCTCCTCCAGCCCGACGCGGCGGTCGCTCGGGGCCAGCCCCGGCTCGACGAACGGGTAGAACAGGCTGTTCAGCCAGACGGGCAGCAGGTCCTGGTCGCGGATGGCGGTGTACGGCTGCCAGGCGGGCTCGTCGGGCCGCAGCGCGGCGGCGTTGGCCTGCATCCAGCCGCCGAGCAGGTCGTCGTGAGTCTCCGCGAGACGGGCCAGCCGCCCGCCGTTGAGCGTGTAGAAGACGCGGTTCTGCCCCGCCTCGTCGGGCGCGTTGTTGAGCGAGGCGGGCGTCACGAACCACACCACGAGGTCGGGCTCGTAGCGCAGCGCGGCGTCGAGGATGATCAGGTCGCGGGCGGCGCTCGGCTGCGGGTAGGCCAGGTTATAGGCCACCACGCGCCCGGCCCCCACGCGGATGCCGAGGTCGGTCAGCTCGGCGGCCAGCGTCTCGTCGTCGGGCACGCCCCAGCCCGCGATGGCCGAGTCGCCGAGCAGGATGACGCGGTACTCGCCCTCGGCGGCGGGTTCGCTGAGCGCATGCGCCCGGAGCAGCGCCTCGACCGGGAGCTGGCCGTTCTGGAAGTCGGTCGGGTAGGCCAGCCGGGGGCGCGCCCGGCCCACCAGGTCGAACGTGTTGAGCTGCACGAGCCCGCGCACCGGGTTGACGCCCGCCGCCAGCAGCACGACGTTGATCACCGCCGCGACGAGCAGCGCCTTGACGAGCACCCGCCCGAAAACCAGCAGCGAGGGAAACGGCGATTCTTTAAGGTTCATCGGCTAGAGTACTCCAAACAGGTTTGACCCCTCACCCCGCCGACCCGCCTGCGGCGGCTCGCCACCCCTCTCCCACAGGGCGGCTTTGCCGCCGGGGAGAGGGGGACACGCTCGCCGTGAACCCGGCCGCACCCTTCTCCCCTTTGTGGGAGAAGGGTGCGGCGATGCAGCGACGCAGAGCGTTGCGCATCGATGCGGGATGAGGGGGCTAATTGCATCTCCTACCACACCCCGAACAGGCGGCCGAGAATCCGCAGCGCGGACGGCAGGTCGGCGGCGAAGAACACCCAGCCGAGCATCACGAATGCGAACGTCCCCGCGATGCCGAGCGCGGCCCGGACGCGGTCCTCAAGCCGGTTCTCGCCGGGCCGCCGCCGGGGCCGCCGCGCGGCCACCTGCCCCGTCACGAACATCCCGAGCCCGTGCCACACGCCCCACACCGCGAAGGCGGGCGTCAGGCCGTGCCACAGCCCGATGCCGAGCATCGTCGCCATGTGCGCGGCGAACTGGATCAGGTCGCGGCGTTTCGGGTCGAGCCGGGTGCGGAGCCCGCGCGCCAGCGGGAAGAAGATGTAGTCGCGCGCCCACGTCGAGAGCGTGATGTGCCAGCGCTGCCAGAACACCGTCAGCGAGGGCGCGAGGTACGGCCAGTTGAAGTTCTCGGGCAGGCTCAGCCCCGCCAGCCGCCCGAACCCGATGGCAATGTGCGAATACGCGGCGAAGTCCGCCCACAGGTAGAACGAGTAGGCCAGCAGCCATAGCCATGCCACCCCGGTAGGCTGATCGGGGTTGGCCGCCATGTTGTGCCCGGCGATGAACGCGTACAGCGGGTTGGCGAGGACCACCTTCACGAACACGCCGAGCAGCACCCGCCACGCGCCCTGGTGGACGCCCTCCGCGTCGAGCTGCTCGCCCTGCGCGGCCAGCGAATTCTGGAAGCGGTCGATGGGCCCCGCGACGAGGCTCGCCGGGTGCAGGGCGTAGGTGACGAACTCGGCGAGCGGCAGCTTCTTGATGCGCCCGGCGTGCGTGTCGAGCGTGGCGTGGACGAGCCGGAAGATCAGGTAGGAGATGCCCAGCCAGAGCCCCGGCGAGAGGTCGAACGGGCTGCCGCCCATGCCGAGCAGCCGCTGCGTGGCGGGCAGGCGGGCCGCAGCCAGCACGGCGATCAGCACGACGACCCAGGCCAGCCACAGCCGCGTCCGCGCGAGCCGCCACGTGCCGAGCACGAGCAGCACGTTCACGCCGAACAGCACCAGCGCCAGCGACCGCCCGCTGAGCACCGTGACCAGCGCCAGCGACGCGACGAGCGCCAGCCCCGCGCGCAGCCACTGCGAGGGCCGCGCCTGCAGCGCCAGGGCGACGAGCCCCAGAAAGGCCAGGGCGCCCACCGCCCCGGCGATCAGCGTAGGTGCTGGCATGCGTCTCAGAACCCCGTGTAGACGAACTCAGGCTGGACGCCGGTCGTGGCGCAGGTGAAGGTCAGGAGGATGAGCAGCCCGAGCACGACGGCCCACAGGTTTTCGCGGGTTAGGAGCGCGGCGCGCAGGCGGGCTATAATCGATGCCAGTTGTTGACGGCTTGCCACACATGCCCTTTCAGATTGGAGTCGATCAAGATGCGGATTCGCGTGCTGACGATCATGCTTCTCATCGCCGCGCTGCTGGCGGCCTGCGGCGGCGCCGCGGGCGAGGCCAGCCCCCCCGAGCAGACGGCCCGCCAGATGATGCAGGCCGACGGTCTCGGCGACGCCGAGATCACCGGCGTCGTCGAGGGCGACCCGGCGGTGCGCGGGGCAGATGAATTGTATTGCGTCGCCACGGATGCGACCACCCAGAACGGCGAGCTGCCCTACCTGCTCGTCGTGTGGCAGTCCGGCGGGCAGTGGCAGGCCCAGCAGCTCATGGAAGGCTACTACGAGTGGGACCTGCAGGGCTGCCCGCGGTGAGGCGGGTGGAGGCGTTCGCCCCGCCACGCCGGGTAAACAGAAACGCCTGTCC
>CAZDLX010000207.1:0-5981 GCA_964506005.1 uncultured Anaerolineae bacterium
GCGCCCCTACCTATTTCTGTCCGCGATCTGTGCCATGTGTGGACTCTCCCCTTGCATCTCCTCGCTGCGCTCTCTATAATACATACCAACCGGTCGGTATGTTTTGCTCAGGAGCACCCGTGAACCGCCAGCAGCAGCGCTCGGAAGAAACCCGCGCCCGTATTCTCGACGCCGCAGCCGCCGCCTTTGCAGACAGCGGCTTCGACGCCACCAGCGTCGCGCAGATCTGCCGGGCGGCGGGCGTCACGAAGGGCGCGTTCTACCACCACTACGACAGCAAGAAGGACGTGTTCCTCGAGCTGCTGAACCGCTGGCTCGGCGGGCTGGACGCCCAGCTTGAGTCGCTGCGCGCCGCACAGGCCAGCGTGCCGGGCGGCCTGCTCGCCATGACCGCCGTTGTCTCCGACATCCTCAACGCGGCGGGCGGACAGCTCCCCATTTACCTTGAGTTTCTCAACCAGGCCATGCGCGACGAAGCGGTTTGGCAGGCCTCGATTGAGCCCTACCACCGCTACGTTCTGGTGCTGGCGATGATCGTCCGGCAGGGCATCGACGAGGGCTCCCTGCGCGATGTCGAGCCGGATGCTGCCGCCCGCCTGATCACGGCGCTGGTCATGGGCCTGCTGCTCGAAGCGCTGCTCGACCCCGAAGGTGCGGACTGGCCGGCAGTTGCGCGGGAGGGCATGCAGATGCTGCTTGAAGGCCTCGCAAAAAGGTAACGATTTCATGAACGTTCTGCTGACAGGTGCGTTTGGAAACGTCGGGCTGCGGGTGCTGGAGGCGCTCGTCGAAAGGGGCCACCACGTGCGGGCCTTCGACCTGCGGACCCCCGCCGCCGAGAAGGCCGCGCGAGCCTATGCGGGCCGCGCCGAGATCGTGTGGGGTGACCTGCGCAACGCCGGAGAGGTCGCCGCGGCGGTGGCGGGGCAGGATGTCGTCGTGCACCTCGCCTTCGTCATCCCCCGGCTCTCGGCGACCGGCGTGAACAGCGAGGATCAGCCCGAGTGGGCGCGGGCGATCAACGTCGGCGGCACGCGCCATCTACTCGATGCGATGAAGGCGCAGCCCGCCCCGCCCCGGATGTTGTTCACCTCCTCGCTGCACATTTATGGCCGGACCGCGCACCTGCCGCCGCCGCGCCGCGTGACCGACGTGCCGCAGCCCATCGAGCACTATGCCAAACACAAGGTCGAGTGCGAGGCCATGATCCGTGCCTCGGGGCTGGAGTGGGCGATCTTCCGGCTGGGCGCGGCGCTGCCCGTCCGCCTGATCATGGACCCCGGCATCTTCGACGTGGCGCTCGACAACCGCATCGAGTTCGTCCACTCGCGCGACGTGGCGCTCGCCATCGCCAATGCGCTGGAGACAGACGAGGTCTGGGGTCAGGTGTGGCACATCGGCGGCGGGCCGCGTTGCCAGCTCTACCAGCGCGAGCTCGTCGAGCGAGTGCTGGGCACCGTCGGCATCGGCATGCTGCCGGAACGTGTCTTCCCCAGCACGCCGTACCCCGTGGACTGGCTCGACACGACGGACAGCCAGCGCGTGCTGAACTACCAGCAGCACACCCTCGACGACTACCTCGCCGACCTGCGCGCCCGGCTCGGCCCGCTGCGCGGGCTCGTGCGCGTATTCCGGCCCTTCGTCCGGACGTGGCTGCTGAGGAAGTCGCCGCTGGCCTGGGACGGCGCCAAGCCGGGCGGCCAGCGTGTCGCGGTGATCACCGGCGCGTCGAGCGGCATCGGCGCGGCGACGGCACTCGAACTGGCGCGGCAGGGCTTCGCGGTGTGCCTCGTCGCGCGCAGCGCCGAGCGCCTGCAGCAGGTCGCCGGGGAGATCGCTGCGGCGGGCGGGCAGGCGCACGTCATCCAGGCCGATCTTGCCGAGGAAGCGGAGCGGGATCGCGTCTTTGCGGAAGTTATGGCCTGCTACCAGCGTGTGGATCTGCTCGTCAACAGCGCGGGTGCGCTGTGGTACGGCTTCACGGACAGCATGCCCCCGTCTCTCGTGCGGCAGATGCTGGAGGTCAACGCACGGGCCGTTGCCGACCTCACGATGCGCTTCCTGCCGGGCATGAAGCAGCGGCGCAGCGGGCACATCATCAACCTGGGCTCGATCGTGGCCAGCATCCCCAGCCAGGGCACGGCACTCTACAGCGCGACTAAAGCCTTCGTCGATGCCTTCACGACGGCGCTGCACCGGGAGCTGCGCGGCACCGGAGTCTGTGCCAGCGTGGTGCGGACGGGTGCGGTGCGCACGCCGCTCTTCGACCGCGCCGAGGCTGCGGGCGGGCTTCGCACGCCCTTCCAGAGCCTCGCCGTCGCGCCCGAAGCCGTGGCCCGGCGCATCGCGAAGCTGGTGCGCCACCCGCGCCGCGTAGCCTACTTCCCCGGCGTGCTGGTGCTGGTACCCTGGGTCGAGCGTGCCTTCGCGTGGCTGATCGACCGTCTGGGGCCGCTCCTGCTGCGCCGCCAGGCCGCGCATTGAGTGAGTCCACAGATGGCACAGATTTCACAGACAGAATAAGAACCATCCACGAGTAACACGAATGGCACGAATGAAAGAACACAAAAACATTCGTGTTCTTCGTGTCATTCGTGGATCAATTGTCTTTAGTCTGTGTTCTCCGTAATCCTGTGGACTCTCTACCACCCATGCTCCAGGCGGCGGATGAGGCGGTCAGGCAGGTCGGCGCGGCGCATGCGTCTCTGCACTGCGGGGATGTCATATGGCACGCGGCGGTGTTCAAACGTCATCGCAGCGGCGTCGAGGATGCCGTAGGCCGCTCGCGGGTCTGAGTCGCGCGGCTGGCCGATGCTGCCGGGGTTGATGATGCGTCGCCGCCCGTTGAGCGCGAGCCGCTCGCCATACTGCGGCGCGACGGCGGCGGCGGGCCCGCGCCCGTTTGCCTGCTCGAACACGACCGGCGTGTGCGTGTGCCCCACGAGGCAGTAAGGCGTCTGGAAGTGGGCGAAGTTCAGGCCGGCGATCATCGCGTCAAGGATGTACTCCCACACCGGCTCGCGGGGGGAGCCGTGCGCCAGCGTGAAATCGCCGAGTACGAAGGTGGTCGGCAGCGCCTCGAGGTAGGCGAGATTCTCGTCGGTGAGCGCGTCACGCGTCCAGGTCACGGCGCGGCGGGCGTCGGCGTTGAAGGTGCGGGCGTCGAGGCGGCCCAGCGCCGCCCAGTCGTGGTTGCCCGCCAGGCAGAGGTGCGGCATCTCGCGCAGGAGGTCTATACACTCGTTCGGGTCCGGCCCGTAGCCGACCACATCGCCCAGGCACCACACGAACTCGTAGTCCTGCCCCAGCCTGCCGGCGTCGGCGAGGACCGCTTCAAACGCCGTCAGGTTGGCGTGGATATCCGAGATTACCAGATAACGCATCTCTTCAACCGCTTCCACAGAGGAGCCAGCCATCACCCATACTCTCGCGAAATCATACCACAGCCGGTTCGCACGCGGCAAAACGGCTGCAGCCGGGAATCAAGAGACGAGCAGCGTGCCGATCATGGCCAGCGCGACCGCACCGAAGGCAGCGGCTGCCAGCCCGCCCCTGCCCGCCTCCAGCGCCCAGTACAGCGCCAGGGAGCCGGCGACCACGAACACTAGGGCCACCGACTGGATGCGAAACCGGTTGCGGTGCCGCCAGGCGGCCAGTCTGCGCGGCTGGGGATTGTCCATCAGAGCGCTCCCCCGAAAGTAGCCAGCGCCCACACGAGCGCCGCGACGACCAGCACGGGTATCAGGCCGAGGCCCAGCATCCTGCCGATGATCGAGCCCTCCTCGCCGGCCAGCCCGACGGTTGTGGCGCCGACGATGATCTTCGCCGGCGCGATGACGCTGCCCATTGCGCCGCCCGCGGCCTGCGCGCTGACGATCAGGGACACGCTCAGCCCGAGCAGTTCCGCCGTCTCGCGCTGCAGCGCGCCAAACACCACGTTCGAGTTGGTGGCGCTGCCGGTCATGAACGAGCCCAGCGCGGCGATGAGCGGTGCGACCGCCGGGTAGAGCTCCCGCCCGACGCCCTCACTGATGCCGCGCGCCAGCATGTTGGTCATACCGGCGTGGCTCATGATCGTGGCCATGCCGACCATCGCCGCCACGCCGATGCTGGACGTCACCGCGCCCCGTGCCACCTTCCTCGCAATACGCTTCGCCGCGCCGTCCCGGTAGTATCCCGCCAGGGTGTAGATGGCGAAGGCTGCCAGCGAGGCGTACAGCAGGATGGAGCCCGGGTGCCCGAACACGCTCAGGCTGCGCCCCGCCTCGGCGGGCGTCTCCCAGCCGGAGGCGGTGGACAGTGCCGGGAATTGGAGCGTGAACCGCAGGCGGTTGAACAGGTCGTGCAGGGCGGGTATCAGGTTGATGCCGAAGGCCAGCACGATCAGCACGCCGTAGGCGGAGAGCGAGGTGGTCAGCGAGCGGCGCTTCCCGCCGGGGTTGCTCCCCGTCGCGGGCGCGGCTTCAGCCGTGTTGTGTGTTTCAGTGCCGTGATTGTAAAACGGGATGCGCGACAGCCCGATCCCGGCGATCATCCCGACGAGCGCCGCGCCCGTCGCACCGAGCGACCAGAGCCCGTTGATGGCGAGGAAGTACTGCACGACGCCCATCACGACGGTCAGCACGAGGATGGCCGGCAGCCCGCGCAGCATCCCGCGCCAGCCCGTGCCCACGAAGGCGACGATGGCCCCGCTGAAGAACGACGCGATGCCGAGCAGCAGCGCCGCCTCAGGGGCGATCACCTCGCCGGGCACGCCGCTCGTCGCCATGAGCGCGACGTACGAGGTGGCCAGCGAGCCGAACGTCACCGCCCAGCCGTGGCCGATGGAGGCCATAATCACGGCATCGACGGCGCTGAAGCCGAGCCCCACCAGCAGCGGTGCGACGACCGCCACCGGCACGCCGAAGCCGCCCACCCCCTGCAGGAACGATACGAACACCCAGCCGAGCAGCAGCGCGTGCATGGTGCGGTTCGAGGTGAGCCCCGGCAGCCGCTGGCCGATGACCTGCACCGCGCCCGCTTCGTCGGCGACGTGGAAGAGCAGCAGCGCCGCCCAGATGATCAGCAGCACGTCGAGCGTAAGCAGGATGCTCTTGACCTGCGCGTAGCCGACGAGCAGCGGGCCCGCGCCGAAGCGCAGCACGGCGACGACGAGCGCGACGAGCCAGGCCGCGGCGCCGGCTTTGCTGCCGCCCCACTTGAAGATGAGCATCAGGATCAGGATGGTGAGCACCGGCGAGAGCGCCAGCAGCCAGTTCAGGAAGGTTAACGGCATCGAGAGTCCTCAGTAATGGCGTCGAGCCTGTGCCGCGCAGAAGGCCGCCTGCAATCGTACCTCAATCTGCCGGGTTCGTCAGCAGCCAGTTGAGCGTGTCCGCCAGCGTGCGGTCCAGGGGCCGGTAGCCGAGGGCCAGCTCCTGCCGCCCGCGCGTGCTGTCGTACCACCAGCGGTAGGCCATCAGCCGGGCCTGGTCGGGCCCCAGGCGCGGGAACATCCCGGCGAGTTTTGCCACGCGGGCCAGCGGCGCGGCCCAGCTCGCCGGGAGCCGGAAGACCGGCGGGGCAAGCCCGGTGAGGCTGGCCAGCCGGTCGAACAGCTCCGGCAGCGCGATGTTGTGCCCCGTCGCGAGGTAGCGCCGCCCCGGCTCGCCGAGCCGCAGCGCGGCGATGTGCGCCGCCGCCGCGTCGCGCACGTCCATCAGGCAGATGCCGCCGCCCACCACGATGGCGGGCAGCCGGCCGTGCAGCCAGGCGTCGATGGCCCCGCTTGAGGAGCGGTGAATATCGCCGGGGCCGAGCGCCAGGCCCGGGTACAGCCGGATCAGCGGCAGCCCCCGCGCGATGGCGTCCTGCGCCAGCCGTTCGACCTCGACTTTGGCGCGGATGTAGGGGATGTCGAGCAGCTGGGGGGCGTTGAAGGTGCCGTCCTCGTCCACCGCCTGCACGTTTTCCGCGTGGCCCAGCGCGAAGATGCTCGCCGT
>CAZDLX010000208.1:0-5817 GCA_964506005.1 uncultured Anaerolineae bacterium
GTGCTCCGCGAGACCGGGGCCTGCGACCTGCTGGTGGTGGACGAGCTGGGGCCGCTGGAGCTGGAGCGCGGCGAGGGCTGGCAGTCTGCGCTGCCGCTGATCGACCGCGGCGCATACCGCGCGGCGCTGGTCGTCGTGCGGCCCAGGCTGCTGGACGCGGCGCTGGCGCGCTGGCCCCGCGCAGCCGTGCTCGACGCGGCGGCGCTGCGAGAGGAAGGGCCCCGGTGATTGCGGTCCGCGACCTCTCGGTGAGCTACGGCGGCGTCCGCGCGCTGGACGGGGTGAGCCTGTCGATCCCCGCCGGGCAGTTCGTCGTCGTGACCGGCCCCTCGGGCTGCGGCAAGAGCACGCTGGCCCGCGCGCTGGCGGGGTTGATCCCGCATGCGCTGCCTGCCGACATGGCCGGGCAGGTGAGCGTCGCCGGGCTGGATACGCGCCAGGTGCCCGTCGCCGAGCTCGCCCAGCACGTCGGGATGGTGTTCCAGAACCCCGCCACGCAGCTCTTCCACCTCACGGTGGAGGACGAAGTCGCCTTTGGGCCGCGCAATCTCGGGCTGGCCGGTGACGAAGTCGCCCGGCGGGTGGAGTGGGCGCTCGGGGTGGCGGGTATTGCGGCGCTGCGCGAGCGCTGCCCGGCGGAGCTCTCCGGCGGGGAGAAGCAGCGGGTCGCCATCGCCGCGGCGCTGGCCATGCGCCCGCGGGTGCTCGTGCTCGACGAGCCGACCGCCTCGCTGGACCGGCATGGCTGCGCGGACGTGATACAGACGCTCGCCGGGCTGCACCGCACCGGCGTGACAATCGTGCTGATCGAGCACCGCCTCGGGCACGCCCTGAGCGCCGCCGAGCGCGTCGTGCTGATGGAAGGCGGGCAGATCGCCGGCGACCGGCCCGCCGCCGGGGTGCTGGCCGACCCCGCACTGCTCGAACGGCTCGGCGTAGCCGCGCCCGAGCCCGCCCCGCGCCCCTCGAACGGCCACCCCCGCCCCGCGCTCGTCGAGGCGCGCGGCATCACGGCGGGCTACAACCGGCGCGTCGTGCTGGAGGACATCGACCTCACGCTGCGCGAGGGTGACTTCGCCGCGCTGGTGGGCGACAACGGGGCCGGTAAATCCACGCTGGCGCTGGTGCTCGCCGGGCTCCTGAAGCCGAAGCAGGGCCGCGTGCAGATGGCCGGCGGCGGGCGGCCCCGCCCCGGCGAGGACGTCACGCTGCTGTTCCAGAACCCCGCCGACCAGCTCTTCACCGACTCGGTGGACGAGGAAGTCGCGTTCGGGCCGCGGAACTTTGGCCGGTACGTTGCCGGCACCCACGAACACACACTGCAAACGCTCGGCCTGGATGCGCTCCGCGAGAGGCCGCCGTCCCGGCTGTCCGTCGGGCAGCAGCAGCGCACGGCGCTGGCGGCCTGCCTCGCCCTGCGCCCGCGCCTCGTCATTCTCGACGAGCCGACGCTGGGCCAGGACTGGGCGAACCTGCGGCGGCTGATGTCGCTGCTGGAGACGCTCAACCGGCAGGGCACCGCCGTGCTGCTGATCTCGCACGACTGGCGGCTGGTGCGGCGCTACGCGCGGCGCGTGATCGAGCTGCGGGGCGGGCGCATCGCCTACGACGGCGACGCGAGCACGTTCCCCGGCGAGGTCGAGCGGCGGCAGACACACGAACACGAGTACGCATTTATCCAACACGAGGTAATCGCATGAAATTCACCACAAGGCAGCTTGCACTCATCGCCGTATTTGGCGCGCTGTGGGGCGCGGTCGAGATCAGCCTGGGCACCCTGCTCAAGTCTCTGAACGTCCCGCTGAGCGGCGCGTTCCTGGCGGCCATCGGCCTGACCGTGGCGCTGATCGCGCGGCGGTTCGTGCCGCAGCGCGGCTCCACGCTGTTCGTCGGCGCGGTCGCGATGCTGCTCAAGCTGTTCAGCCTGGGCGGCGTGGTCGTCGGCCCGATGATCGGCATTGCCGCCGAGGCCATCATCGCCGAGGTCGTGCTCTCGGCGTTCGGGCAGCCGCGGCGGGTCTCCTTCCTGCTGGCGGCGGCGCTCGGCACGCTGTGGACGCTGGTGCAGCCGTTCTTCACCGGGCTGGTGCTCTTCGGGCGCGACCTGTTCTCCATCTGGGCGGGCGTGATTAACAACGGGAGCCGCCTGCTGGGCCTGCCCGACAACGCCGCGCTGCTGATCGTGGTGGTGCTCGTCGTGCTGCACCTGCTGATCGGCGCGGCGGGCGGTTTCTTCGCGTGGCAGGCAGGCAGCCGGCTCGGCACGCGGCTGCACGGCCAGGCGAACGCCAATGCTTAGCGGCGCGAGTTACGGCGTGACGGCGCGGGCCGGGCAGCGTCGCACCGAGCCGCGCGGCGTCCGCATCGGGACGCTGGGGCATCTGGCGATCTTCGCGTGGATGATCGCGATGGTGTTCGTGGCCCGCCCGGCGACGATGCCCCTGGCGGCGGCGCTGTGCCTGCTGGCGGCGGTGGCGCTCTACCCGGCGGCGTTCAAGCGGCTGCTCAAGGTGCGCTGGCTGGTCTTCCTGCTGGTGCTGGCGCTGCCGCAGGCGTTCCTCGCAGGGGCGGGGGTGCGGGCCGGGCTGGCCGTCGCCGCGACCGCCGCGCTGCGCGCGCTGGTCGTGCTGGTGGCCATCAACGCGCTGGCCCGCTCGGTGAACGTCGTCGAGGTCGCGGGGCTGCTGGAGCGCGCGGGGCTGCGCGGGCTGGGCTTCAGCATGGGCGTGGCGGTCAACCTGCTGCCCGCGCTGATCGAGTCGGGTACGAACGCGTGGTACAGCCTCAAGATGCGCGGCGGGCTGCGCCGCCAGTGGTGGCGGGGCTTGCAGCTCGCCGTCCTGACGGTGGTGGCGAACGCCATCCGCCGGGCGGAGGATATCGCGCTGGCCGCCGAGGCGCGCGCCTACGCGCCCGAGCGCAGCCGCGTGCAGCCGCTCAAGCGGGGCCGCCTCGACTGGGGGCTGGCGGCTGCGGCGCTGGCGTCGGTGATTAGTTTTGCGCTCATTGTTTAGGGGAAGCGTTTGAGTCCACAGATGGCACAGATTTCACGGATGGAAAAACCGGAATCTGTGCCGACGTGTGAAATCTGCGGGCTGCTTCCTGCGCGCACTGTGTGATTGGACAAGGGAGCCGATATGGCAGACTTACAGGAACTTCTGGAGCGCTCGGCGGGCAAGCACCGCCACCTGTGCCCGCGTCAGGTGCTCGGCGTGCGGATGGGGCTGCTGGCGGGCCGGCTGCTCGACATCGACGTGCCGCAGACGGACAAGCGGCTGTTCGTGTTCATGGAGACGGACGGCTGCGGGCTGGACGGCGTCGTCGCGGCGACGGGCTGCACCGTCGGGCGGCGAACGATGCGCGTGCTGGACTTCGGCAAGGTGGCGGCGACGTTCGTGGACACCGATACGCTGCGCGCCGTGCGCGTTTACCCGCGCCCCGAGTCGCGCACGCGAGCCTACGAGGCCATCAGCGAGCCCCGGAGCCGCTGGCACGCCCAGCTCGAGGCCTACCAGACCCTGCCCGACGACCGGCTGCTGGTGGCGCAGCCCGTGGAGCTGACGGTGTCGCTGGCGGAGATCCTCAGCCGGCCCGGCCACCGGGTGAACTGCGAAGCGTGCGGCGAGGAGATTATGAACGAGCGCGAGGTCGTGCTGGGCGGGCAGGTGCTGTGCCGGGGCTGCGCGGGCCAGGCGTACTACGCCGCCGAGCGGCAGGCGGACCCGGCCTGGCAGCCGGGCGAGGTCTGGGCGCGGATGGGGTGAGAGGGAAGTACCGAGGAGAATACGGGAGCCAGGCGCGATGCCTGGCTCTTGTTGTTGTTTGCAGAATTCCGCACCCGGCTAGGGTACTTCACTTAATTCGGGATACATCCAATTAAAGAAGTCTTCTTTTCTTAAATGCACATCACGAATGACATCGTTTGTGCCGACATCGTGAGCGTCCTTATAAAAGTTGATTAACTCTCTCACCTTAGAAGGTCGCTCTGGTTCTATAGGAAAGGGTTCTTGTTTACGATACCCGGCTCGACTAAGCATCTGAAACAGTGAACGGTAACGTCTTTCAGAAATTGAACCGATATCGCGAGCTCTGTGGATGAGAGCTTGCATAGACACTTTCCATTTGCGCTTCTTTTGTAACATGTGCTCAATAGTTACTATTTCTAAATCGGATCGAATATCATCTTCAGGCATTAGGAAGGCCGACGCGAACTGATCTGCTTCGTCCTCCATCTCATCTGTGGGGATCATGCCTTGATGCATGACAAGATGCCCAAGTGCATGGGCCAATGAGAAGCGGAGCCGATCACCAGGTGACCTGCTGTTGATGACAATAATAGGTGGAGATGGCCTAATCCACTGAACGGTCTCATCGATTTCATCCGTCTCGAAGTCGTTCACAAATATGAAGCAGGATGCCTCTTCTAAGCGACGTATCACATGATCCACTGGACCAGCAGGCATCTCCCAGTCTGCTCTGACCTGTTGCGCGATCTGCTCCACATCGCCGTTAAACTCCAGTGTTCGATAAGTGGGAATGTCATAAGGAGTAATAGCGTCGATATCTTTGATCAACTCTTTAACAGCGAGCCAGTAAATATCTGAAAGAGCATCGATCTCTCTAAGCTTGGACGCTGACACTGACTGGCGTCTTCTGTGAAGGATCTCGCCTGTACTCGCCCCATGTCGCTTGCCTTCCTGAAAGAAGAAGTCGACAGGGAAGGAAAGTGCTTCTGCTAGCCTGTGAAGTTCTGCGCTCGGTATGGATGTTACTCCACGCTCATAGCGAGAAATCTGACTCTGGTCGACGCCTATGCGTGTGGCTAGGTCAGTCTGTGTCCATCCCCGGACTTCTCTTGCGAGTGACAGCATTTCGGGATTGACCCGGTTCATGATCATGCCGTCCTGCCCTCCTCAATGTCCTTTTTCTTAACGACGAACCCTCCACGAGCGGCGACGTCCGGAGGCGTTGACGGAGATGAGGCAAGCTCTTGAACATCTCCTGCAGGTGCAAGAGCTATTTCAACATACTCAACTATCTGTTCGTTCGTGTAGTCGATTGCCAGTACGAATACCCGGTTTATCAAGTACTCATCGCTCGTGGAGTACCCTAATGTGTAATGTTCAAGCTCGCATAACGGTAGTTCCCGAATGGGCGGAGTGTTTTCTTCCAACTCGAACAGCGGCAGTTGACATTCCGGTTCTTCTGAGGTCTCAGAGAATATGCTCTGCTGCAATAGACTCTCTAATCGAGCTTTGCGGAGCGTGGGCGTCTCTTCGGGGCAGACGTCGGGTGAAGGCAACTTCTTGAAGTGCAGAAAGTACTTACCGTCTATTTGTAGGCCGTCAATATTCTGTGGTGATCGAAGTAGAATTCCTTCGTCGGCTGACAAGTATTCATCAACGTATGCGACCAGCCAACCACGTATGTTTTGTGCCTTTAGTAGTGTCGGCTTCCGCTGAAAAATGTGACCAGCCTCTTTTAAGAGATTTCTTATATGCTGATTAGTTCGTGCTACAGCATCGGCTATAAGTTGCTGTCGAACTGGTGTCAGGAACGAGTCGAGTTTCCCAATCACGCTTTTCTATCTCCCGGCTTACAGATTAATGTCCCTATAATATATCGACTCAACGGAAGAGTCAAGTATTCGTTGTAAATTATGCATGTGTCATATGCAAGTTCTTATGCGAATCTAATACTTAGGCGCTGACTTGTGGCTAGCCATGACAGCACAACGACAAAGACCCCTCTCCGACCACCATCCCCTAGCCCGCCCGCCCTCAGATCGCCATCTGGCTTGTAATCGCCGCATCTATT
>CAZDLX010000209.1:0-5810 GCA_964506005.1 uncultured Anaerolineae bacterium
AGTCCCTCGCTGCCGGGGTCGTCCACGGTGGGCATGTCCACGCCCAGCAGCCTCACGCCGCGCCCGGCGAGCCAGTCCGCCAGCTCGACGGATGGGTAGGGGTAATCCTCGGGCCACTCGTCGTCGGGTACGTCGCTGACCCACGTCCGCAGCAGCACCCGCTCCACGCCGCCGAGATCCTCCACGCCGAGGTCGGCGGGCGTGATGGCCCCGCTCCGCCGCTCGACGGTGATCACACGCGCCGGGCCGACGAACACCTCCGGCGGCAGCTCCGCCGTGCGCGCGCCGCCCTCGTCGAAGTGCCACGGTGCGTCGATGTGCGTGCCGCTGTGCGTCCCGAGCTTGAGCTGGGTCACGTTCACCGAGTCGCCGCGCGCCATGCGGGCCGCTTCCTCGAACTCGACGGGCGGGTCGCCGGGCCAGACCGTCAGCGAGGGCGATACCGTGCGGCTGATGTCGTAGATGCGGGCCATGCTTTTGCCTCCTGATGCTGTACCGTCATAATAGCAGGTCAGGACTCAGAGTCCACAGATGACACAGAAAACACAGATAAAAGAGCAAGTGATCCACGAATAACACGAATGGCACGAATGAGAAAAGCACAGAACTTTGTGTCATTCATTCGTAGCTTCCCTCGGATGCCTCCCCTCTGCCATCGGGAGAGGGGCCGGGGGTGAGGGCTTCCTCTGTGAAATCTGTGTCATCTGTGGACTCCCACCACCCCCGGAGCGCATCATGAGCTACCTGCTGGGCATTGACGTCGGCACCTCCAGTGTCAAGGCTGCGGTCGTCGAGGTGGAATCGGCGCGGGTCGTCGCCGCCGCCGGGCGCGAGGTGGCGCTCCACACGCCGCGCCCCGGCTGGGCGGAGCAGGACCCGAACGATTGGTTCGAGGCGGCGGTCGGCGCGGCACGGGCGGCGATTGCGGCAGCGGGCACCGGTGGGGATGCCCTGCGCGGCGTCGGCTTCTCGGGGCAGATGCACGGCACCGTCTGCCTCGACACGGCGGGCCGCCCCGTGCGTCCGGCGATCATCTGGGCGGACGCGCGCAGCGGGCCGCAGGCGGCGGCGCTCCGCGAGGCGGGCGGCGATGGTCTCGCCGAGCACGCGCCCGGTCCACCCGTCACCGGCTTCATGGGCCCGACGCTGGCCTGGCTCCGCGAGCACGAGCCCGACACCATCGCCCGGACGGCGACCGTGCTGCTGCCCAAGGACTACGTGCGCCTGCGCTTCACCGGCGAGGTGGCGACCGAGCCGAGCGATGCGGCCTCGACGTGGCTGTACGACATCCGGCGCGGCGAGTGGTCGCCCTGGCTGCTGGAACAGTGCGGCGTCGAGCCGGGGCTGCTGCCCCCGGTCGTCGGCTCTGCGAGTGCGGCGGGCGGCCTGCGGGCGGAGGTCGCGGAGTTGCTCGGCATCCCGGCGGGGACGCCCGTCGCGGCGGGCTGCGCGGACCAGCCCGCGCAGGCGCTGGGCCACGGTCTGCTCAACT
The DNA here is from genome assembly GCA_964506005.1 of uncultured Anaerolineae bacterium. GTDB lineage: Bacteria > Chloroflexota > Anaerolineae > Aggregatilineales > UBA3940 > UBA3940. Next base: position 1,493 of record CAZDLX010000209.1, read on the forward strand.
CCGGCGTCGACTCGGTGACCATCGGCACGGGCGGTCAGGTCTTCCACCCGCTCGACGCGCCGCACGTCGATTCCGATTTGCGGATGCACACCTTCAACCACGCCGTGCCGGGGCGCTGGTACGCGCTGGCCGCCATCCTCTCGGCGGGGCTGTCGCTGCGCTGGCTGCGTGACCTGCTCGGCATGCAGGGCCAGCCGGACGCCTACGCCCGGCTCTCGGCGCTGGCGGCAGAGACCTCGCCCGGCGCGGAGGGGCTGCTGTTCCTGCCGCACCTGGCCGGGGAGCGCACGCCCCACATGGACCCCGCCGCGAGCGGCGTGTTCGCCGGGCTGAGGCTGCACCACGGGCCGGGGCACCTGGCCCGCGCGGTGATGGAGGGCGTCTCGATGGCGCTGGCAGGCTGCCTGGCGCTCGCGGAGACGGTGGGCAGTGGGGACGTGCAGCAGGTCATCTTCTCGGGCGGCGGAGCCAGCTCGGCGGTGTGGCGGCAGATCCAGGCCGACGCGCTGAACGTGCCGCTGGCAATCTCGGCGGGGGAGGAGCACGCCAGCCTCGGCGCGGCGCTGCTCGCCGGTGTGGCGGCGGGGCTGTACGAGTCGGTCGAGGCGGCCTGCGCCCGCCTGCCCCGGCCCGAGGTCGCCGCCGTGCCGAACCCGGAGGTCGCCGCGCTGTACGCCGCCCGCCGCGAGCAGGCCCTCGACCTCTACGCCAGGCTCAAGGCCGACATGCACATTCTGAATGAGGGATAGAGTCCACAGATGACACAGATAACACGGATGAAAAGATTAAGAACAAGATCCACGAATGACACGAATGGCACGAATGAAAAAGGAATAATCATTGGTGTATAGTGCTCCCCTCTCCCACCGGGAGAGGGGCCGGGGGTGAGGGCTTTTCTGTGAAATCTGTGTCATCTGTGGACTCAAATCAAAATGCCCACCGCCAGCAGGATGCTGAAGATCAGCGCGAGGCGTGCCGTGCCCGCCAGCGTCCTGTTGAGTCCGCGGCCCTCCAGCGTGCCGATCTCCCGCACCAGGATCACCGCCAGCGGCAGGCTCAACCACGAGAGCAGCGCGCCCGCGCCGAGCCAGCCCGCGAGCCACGCCGCGAGCGGCGCGAGATAGGCCGCCGCCAAGAGCACGACGTACTCTACCCGCGAGCCCTGCTCGCCGAGCCGCACGGCGAGCGTGCGCTTGCCTGCTCGGCGGTCAGTCGTGATGTCGCGCAGGTTGTTCACGACGAGGATCGCCGTGATGAGCAACCCCGGCGGCACGGCCATCAGCGCGGCGAGCGGCGTGACTTGAAGCGCCTGCACGTAGTACGTGCCGATCACCGCGACCGGCCCGAAGAAGACGAACACCGCGAGGTCGCCGAGCCCGTGCGAGGCCAGCGGGTACGGCCCGGCGCTGTAGGCCAGCGCGGCGAGGATCGACGCCAGCCCGATGGCGAGCACCGGCCAGCCCCCCACCACGATCAGGTACAGGCCGATGAGCGCCGCCAGCCCCAGCACGAGGAACATCCCCAGCCGGACGCGTTCCGGCGCGATGAGCCCGCTCTGCGTGACGCGCACCGGCCCCGTGCGGTCGGGCTGGTCGACGCCGTGCACGTGGTCGAAGTAGTCGTTGGCAAGGTTCACGCCGACCTGCAGCAGCAGCGCGCCCGCCAGCGCCGCGAGCGCGGGCAGGGGCCGGAACGCGCCGTCGTGGAGGGCCAGCGCGGTCCCGACGAACACCGGCGACACGGCGGCGGGCAGCGTCTTGGGCCGCGCGGCGAGCATCCAGGCCCGGCGCGCGCTGATCTCCTCCGGAGGTGGGGTCGTCATCGCGGCTCCTCGGGGCGCGTGCCGGTGTGGACGGCCATCGTGCCGAACATGAAGCGGCGGTAGCGGACGTTCGTGAGGCCCGCCTTCTGCATGATCAGCGCCAGCTCGCCGGGCGTCTTGAAGGCGGCGGTCGACTCGGGCAGGTAGGTGTAAGCCGAGGCGTCCCCGGCGATCAGACGGCCCATCAGCGGGATCACCACGTTGAGATGCAGCATAATGAGGGGACGCAGCGGCCCGCGCGGCGGCGGCGAGCTGTCCAGGCAGACTACGCGCCCGCCGGGCCGCACCACGCGCACCTGCTCGTGGAAGGCGCCCGCCACGTCGATGACGTTGCGCATCAGGTAGCCGGAGGTTACCGCGTCGAAGCTGGCGTCCGGGAAGGGCAATGCCAGCGCGTCGCCGTTGACCCACCGCACGCGCTCGCCGCCGTCCCGCGCCCGCCCGACGGCCATCATCTCGGGCGAAAAGTCCAGCCCAACGGCTTCCGTGCCCCGCTGCTGGCTCAGCGCCTCAAGCGCGATGTCGCCCGTGCCGGTGGCTACGTCGAGCAGCCGCCCCCCCGGCGGCAGGGCGGCCTGGCGCACCACGTAGCGCCGCCAGCGGCGGTCCTGCCCGAAGGTCATCAGCCGGTTCATCAGGTCGTAGCGGTGGGCGATGCGCCCGAACATCCGGCGCACGTAGGCGGCCCGCTCGGGGCCTTCCAGAGTTGCCACTTAGCTCTCCTCCGCATACATGTGGGGGCTGACGCGCCGCTCCAGCGCGTCGAGCGCGAAGTACAGCACCAGCCCCAGCAGGCTCATCGCGAGAATGCCCGCGTACATCGGAACGTAGCGCAGCACCTGGTACGTCTCGACAACGATGTAGTAGCCCAGCCCGTAGGTCGTCAGCGACTGCTCGGCGATAAACAGCACTGCAATCGCCGTTCCGACCGAGACGCGCAGCGCCGTCAGCACGGCGGGCAGCGAGGCGGGCAGGTATACGTAGCGGAACAGCGCCCGCCGCCCCGCCCCGAGCGAGCGCACCGAGAGGATCAGCTCGGGGTGCAGGTTGGCGGCCTGGTCGCGCACGACGACGAGCACCTGGAAGAACAGGATCAGCGCGATGAGAAAGATCTTCGAGAAGTTGGTGATGCCGAACAGCACGTAGATGACCGGCAGCAGCACGATCTTGGGGATCGGGTACACGATGGCCACGAGCGGCGTGAAGATGCGGTCGAGCGCGCGCATCTGCCCGAGGCCAAGCCCGACCGGCGTGGCGAGCAGCGCGGCGGCGATGATAGCCGCCAGCACGCGGCCTGCGCTGGCCAGCAAGTGCCGCCCCAGCACACCGGGCAGCAGCCGCACGAACTCCGGCAGTACCACGGTCGGCGGCGGCAGGATGGGCCGGTTGACCACCCAGGCCAGCACCTGCCACAGCACGAGGAACATCGCCAGCCCGGCGAGGCCGTTGGCGAGCGTCAGGCGGCGTCTCATTCGCGCCCCCCGAGCAGCGCGCGGACGGCGTCGACCTGCTGCAGGTAGGCGGGCGCGCTGCGGTAGCCGGGCTGCCCCGCCTGCGGGTTCTCGACGACGTGCGCCTCGATGTTGGGCGGCTCCTCCAGCACGAGGATCTTCCGCCCGACGTAAACGGCCTCCTCAATGTTGTGCGTCACGAGCACGGTAGTAAGCTGCGTCTCGCGCTGGAGCGCGACGGTGAGCCGCTGCAGGTCTTCACGCGTGGGGGCGTCCAGCGCCGAGAACGGCTCGTCCATCAGCAGCAAGTCGGGCTCCAGCGCCAGCGTCCGCGCGATGGCCGTGCGCTGCCGCTGCCCGCCGGAGACCTGCGCGGGGTACTTACCGGCCAGCCCGGCGATGCCGAGCCGGTCCAGCCAGTGCTGCACGCGGCCGCGAACCTGCTCCCGGTTGAGCGCCGCGTCGCGTGGGGCGTGGCGTCCATCGGGCCCGTAGAAGCCGCGCACCGCCAGCCCGAGCCGCGCGTTCTCGCGGATCGTGGCCCAGGGCAGCAGCCCGTGGTCCTGCAGGATCAGGCCCGTCTCCGGGCGGGGCCGGGTGACGACCTCCCCGGCGATGCGGATCGTGCCTTCGGTGGGCTGGCGCAGCCCGGCGAGCAGGTACAGCAGCGTCGTCTTGCCGCAGCCCGACGGCCCGATGATCGCCCAGGCTTCGCCGCGCTCGACGTGCCAGTCGAAGTTCAGGAAGATGGGCGTGTGCTTGCCGTATACGAATGTCAGACCGGTGACGTCAATCATCAAACTTCCGCTGTAAACAGAAGGAGAAGCGGCCTCCAGGGTGCCCCATATGTGTCACGTTAAGCAGCCGTGTGGTCCCAACGGCTGCGCAGACGTACCCTGCCTCCAACCCCCTTTGTCCCTTCGGGACATTTCCCCCTATGAGGGGGCAAGGGCGGTCTTTCGTGTGCCGACCTCTGTGGCAGCCAGCCCCTTCTGCCCCCTGAAAGGGGGAAGTGGCGACGTTCGCGGAGCGAACGGCGTCGAAG
>CAZDLX010000210.1:0-4163 GCA_964506005.1 uncultured Anaerolineae bacterium
CTAAATCGATAACCATGAAACTAATTATACATCGATTTGAAGATATGTCAAGTATGCGCGGGTGGTTGCGGCGGCCCGGCGGTGGCGTACGCCAAAGCAGCGGAGGCCTCGAAGCGGCTCCGCCCGGTACAGCAGGATGACAGGATACAGATGTGGCTACTTCAGTGTTCGGCGGTTCGCTCGCCAGGTTTCGGCGGCGTTCAGTGCGCCCAGGCAGCTCACTTCCATCATCTGGGCGGCGGCACGTCGCACAGCCGGGTCGGGGCTGGAGAGGGCGTCGAGAAGGGACTGGACATGTTCAGGATCGCCGACGGCAGTTGTATCCTCGGGGCGGACCTTCTTGGGTCGCTTGCGATTCACCGGACAGACCATGAGCACAAAATCCTCTTACGTTTCTGGTTATGCCCTTCGAGTATCGCAGCGCACTGCCAGAGCGTCGAGTGTGTGCTGTCACTGTTAGCCGGGCGGATCTTCACTTGCGGCGCGGGGCAGGGGGCTCACGCTTCGGCGATCGTGACGGGCGCACCCATGTACTCGCCGTATCGCTTGCCAGCCTGCTCAAGCCCATCGCGCTCGGCGCGGCTCAGCGGGCGGAAGGGCTCGACTTCAAGCCTGATGTCGTTCTTGCGAGCGCCCAGTTTCCGCCCGGTCCCCGCGACGACGCCGTCGATCACCAGCACGTACTGCGTCGCATTGCCCCTGACAATGGGCCGGTGCATATCTTCGTCTCGCACCATCGATCCCCAGCCCTTATAAGCGGAGAAGAACTCGTCGAAGACTGAGAGCAGGTACACCGCCGGCGATGGCTCGCCGAAGTCAGGCGTTGCATCCGGTGACCAGTAGGTTCTCCCGTCAACGACCTCTGGCTGGAGCTCGTCCCTGACGGCTTCAAGCCCGCGCCGGGCGTCGGTAACCGTCAGGCCCGACCACCAGGAGAAGTCGTACTCGTCGGCAGGGCCGCGGCTGTTGAAGTAGCGCCGGGCCAGCTCGACGAGGGCTTCCTCACGGGGCAGGCGGCGGGCGTTAGGGGCGCGCTCGTCGAGCAGGGCGTAGGTGAACTGCTTGCCGCGCCGCGGGCCGCTGCACACCAACCCGTCGTACTCGGCGTGCCCCATGATGTGCGCCAGCATCTGCGTGCCTTCCACCTGGATGCCGCCTTCCAGCAGCACGCCTTTCAGCTCCTGGCGCGTGAGGTAGTTGCCGCCCGCCAGGGCGCGGGCGATCAGGTCGCTGGCACGGGCGAGGATGGCATCGTCGAGACCAACGCGGCGGAAGTAGGGCTGCCCGCCCCGGATAAGGCGCGGCCCGGTCAGATCAAGCAGCCAGCGGATGTCCTCACGGCTGACGAAGTGCCACGTTGGGCGCATGACGTGCGTGCGCAGGATGCGCCCATCGCTGAGGGCCTCCTCGATCTCGCTATCCGCCGCGCCGCCCGAGCGCAGGGACAGACTCAACTTCGCGTCGGCGTATTCCTGTGATTGTACGGCGACCAGGGACTTGACCGCCGCCACCGGCGACTCGAATGGCGGCCCGGCGAGGCGCTGGATCGCAAGTCGTCGCTGCAGCATCGAAACGGGAAGCATGGCCTGACTCCTGGCTGGTGAAGAGCGTCCGGGTGAGATTACTCGTCGCCCTTGGGCTGCTGCCGGGCGGCGCTCTCCTGCTCGCGCCAGGCGTCCCAGGCGGCTTCGTCGACGAGCGCCCCGCCCGAGATGTCGGCGTTGGTCAGCACGCGGCTGCTGTCAAAGCTGAACGTCGCCTCGGCGCGCTCGAAGTGCCGCGGCCCGACGATGGTCTTCCGCGTGACGTAGCCTTCACCGTCGTCGGCGGGGACGAACTCGTGCTCGGGTGAGAGCCGCAGCCGCACGATCTCGCCGGTGCGGTTGAGCCGCACGTACAGGTAGACGCCCGTATCCTGCGGCTGCTCGCCGCCCCCGCCGAACAGGTCTCTGAGTCTGCCTATCAAGCCCATCGAGTACTCCCGTCCGCCCTGCTGAGATTCATGACAAGCAGAGCGTAGCGCGTGGAACCGCAGCACACCACAACACGTCGAAGCGCCGGGTAGATGGTCATTTTCTGGCTTGACCAATTTCTGCAAAATCTGTAGAATCCTGTGGAAGTCTAATAAATCTCAGCAGCCTTCGGTTCAATCAGGGGTAACACATGCTCCTCAAGCGCGTACAGCTTGGCCTCATCCACATGGCGGTTGCCATCACGCTCGTGCCCATCAACAGCACGCTCAACCGCATCATGATCAAAGAGCTCGCGATCTCGGCTACAGTCGTGGCGCTCCTCGTTTCGCTGCCATACATCCTGTCGCCGATCCAGATGGCTATCGGCTCTTACGCCGATCGCCATCCTATTTTTGGCCGGCGGCGGACGCCGTACATCGTGCTGGGCCTGCTGCTGTGCGTCGCAGGTGCGCTGCTGGCGCCATACGCCGCCTTTGAACTCGCTGAAGCGAGATGGGTGGGCGTGGCGCTGAGTATACTGGCCTTCGGCATGTGGGGTATGGGGTATAACCTGTCGGCGGTGTCCTACCTCTCGCTGGCCTCGGAGATCGATCCGCAGGGCCGCAGCCGGACCATCGCGACGATGTTCACCCTGATGATCATCGGCATCATCCTGACCGCGGTGATGGTCGGGCGCATGGTGGACCCGTACACGCCGCAGGCGCTGATCCGCGCGTTCTGGTTCGCGCAGGGCGCGGCACTGGTGCTGGGGCTGATCGGGCTGGTGCGGCTCGAAACGCCGGTACGCGAGATGACCGCAGCCCCCGAGAAGCGGCATTCCTGGCGCGAGATGAGCGATGCGGTCTTCAGCAACCGGCAGGCGCGGCTGTTCTTCTGGTACCTGCTGCTGCTGCTCGCGGCGATCCTCGGGCAGGACGTGCTGCTCGAACCGTACGGCGGGGAGGCGTTCGGGCTGACGCCCTCGGAGACGACGCGCATCACGCAGATCTGGGGTGTCTGCTTCCTGATCACACTGGTCATGGCAGGGGTGATGTAGTCACGTTTCAGCAAGCGCACTGTCGCGCTCGTCGGCAACTGGATGGCGCTCATCAGCTTCGCCATCGTCTCGGTGAGCGGGCTGCTCGGCTCGTCGGCGGTGTTCTTTTCGGGCGTGGTGCTGCTCGGGCTGGGTTCCGGCCTGTCGACGGTCTCCAACCTCTCGCTGATGCTCGACATGACGACGCCTGCCAATGTCGGGCTGTTTGTCGGCGCGTGGGGTGTGGCGAACGCGCTGTCGCGGCTGGCGGGGCAGGTGCTCAGCGGGGTGGTCAAAGACATGGTGACGCTGGCTCTCGGCGATGCCGTGCTGGCCTATGTCACAGTGTTCGCGCTGCTGGTGGTGTTCCTGGGGATTGCCCTGCTGATCTTCCGCAGCATCGACGTGGCGGCTTTCCAGCGGGGGGCCGGCGAGCGCGTTTCGCTCGTCGAAGCGGCCGCCCTGATGCACGAGGCCCAGAGCTAAACGTAGAACTCTCCGCGCTTGACCGCCGCTGGCTCAGCAGTGTGAGCCGGCGGCGTTTTTAGTACAGAACTCCCGCTTGTCGCCCGCTGCTGTGGGGCGCTACCATACAGTCATGGTCGGACAACCGCACGTCAGGCGCGAGATCGTACCGGCGGCCGGGAGTTCGCGGGACGTTAACTCGCTGACTGCGATGCCGGGCCGCTTTGGGATGCTGCTGACCGCTGTTACGCTGGCGGCGATACTCGTGCCGTTTGCCGTGCCCCTCCTGCGCGGCCTGTACCCGTCGACCGCCGACGGTATCCTGCACCTCGTCCGGCTGATCGGCCTCGACCACGCCGTGCGCAACGGGTTGATCTGGCCCCGCTTCCTCCCGGCGCTGCACTACGGCTACGGCTCTCCGATCTTCAACTACTGCGGCCCGATCTCGCTGTACCCGGCGCTGCTGCTGCGCTGGGCGGGCCTGAGCTTCGCCGATGCCATCCTCGGCGCGACGGTGCTGTGGGGCGCCTTCGGGATGCTGGGCGCGTACCGCTTTGGCCAGACGCTGCAGGGGCACGGTGCAGGCTTCGTCCTGGCGGCGGCTTTCCTGTATTCCGCGCACCTGTACCTCTTCGGCAACTTCGCGCAGTTTGCGGCGGCTGCGTTCCTGCCGTGGTTGTTCTGGTCGCTCTGGCGGCTGGCGCATCGTT
>CAZDLX010000210.1:4263-5761 GCA_964506005.1 uncultured Anaerolineae bacterium
GTACAGCTCGACCGGCTGGCCTTCTTCGACTTCCGCAATTACTTCGTGAGCCTTTCGCGCCTGTTCTCGCCGGGCCGCGAGACGCTGCACTGGCCCCAGCTTGTGCTCGGCGCGGTTGCCGTGTGGGAGGTGTTCCGCCGCCCTGCCGGGCGGACCGGGCGCTCGGCGCTGGTCGTCTTCCTGCTGGTGGTGCTGGCGCTGCTTGTCTTCCTGATGCTGCCCGTCTCCACGCCGCTGTGGGAGGCCATCCCGCTGATGCCGTACATCGAATTCCCGTGGCGCTTCCTGATTCCGGCAAGCCTCGTACTGGCCACGCTGGCGGCGCTGGGCGCGACCTGGATCACCCCACAGGAGGGCCGGGCGCTGTGGTTCGCGCTCTGCATCGGCGCGATCATCGCATACAACGTGCCGCTGCTCGACCTCGAGTACCACGACCCGCAGCCGCAGGCTGCGACGGTGCTCGACGCGCACGCGATCGAGCGCACTACGGGCTGGCTCAGCGGCACGAGTGCGGGCGAGTATCTTCCCGCCTGGGTCGGCGACCGGCAGGACTCGCGGGCGTTCACCGAGCGGTTCGCCGAGAGCGAGGTCTTCCCGCGCCTGGCCCCGGCTGAAGGCGTCGCGGTGCGCGAGAGCGCCTGGGGGCCGGTCAGCGGCACGGTGCGCGTCGAGGCGGCAGCGCCCACGACACTCGTCTTCGAGTGGTTCTACTTCCCCGGCTGGCGGGCGCGGCTCGACGGCGAGGCAGCAGCCGTATCCCCGGTGGGCGAGTACGGGCTGATCGGCGTCGAAGTGCCCGCAGGCGAGCACGAGGTGAGCGTGCGCTTCGGGCTTACGCCGCTGCGCCGCGGCGCAGCGCTGGCGAGCCTCACCGCGCTGGGCGCAACCGCCGCGTTCGCGTGGCGCTGGGCCGGATTCAGGCGCGAACCACTGCGCTGAGCCGCAGGGTGCTATCTTCTGCGCGATTGGTTACAATCCCTCCTTGTGACGGGTACCCAACAGCACAGGACAGACAACATGAAGAACCTTCTCGTGACCGGCGGCGCCGGTTTCATCGGCAGCAACTTCGTGCGCTACATGCTCGGCAAGCACCCCGGTATTACCATCGTCGTCTACGACAAGCTCACCTACGCAGGCAACCTCGACAACCTGCTGCCCGTCTCGGAGGACTCGCGCTACAAGTTCGTGCGCGGCGACATCGCCGATCGCAGCGCCGTCGCGGCGGCGCTGGCGTCGAACGACATCGATACCGTGGTCAATTTCGCGGCGGAGTCGCACGTCGACCGCAGTATCCTCAACCCCGACGCCTTTATCGAGACGAACTCGCTGGGCACCTACATCCTGCTCGACGAGAGTCGCAAGCACGGCGTCGAGCGCTTTCTGTACGTGAGCACCGACGAAGTCTACGGATCGATCCCCGATGGTTTCTTCAAGGAAGGCGATCCGCTGGAGCCGAACAGCCCCTACGCGGCGAGCAAGGCCAGCGGCGACCTCATGG
>CAZDLX010000211.1:0-5758 GCA_964506005.1 uncultured Anaerolineae bacterium
TGTTGACGCCCTGTAGGGCCGTTGTTATAATTCCCCACGGTCATTCCACCGTAGCTCAACGGCAGAGCATCCGGCTGTTAACCGGAGGGTTGCTGGTTCGAATCCAGCCGGTGGAGCTAAGAGGCCCGGCTCCCGAAGCCGGGCTTCATCTTGATTGCCCGCCCTTTACCAGCCTGCTATAATCTGCCTCGCCATGCAGAGCGAGCACGAGCGTTGGATGCGGGAAGCGCTGGCCGAAGCCGAAAAGGCGGCGGCCCTCGGCGATGTACCCATCGGCGCGGTGATCGTCCGCGATGGCGAGATCATCGGGCGGGGTCACAACCGCAAGGAGCACGACAAAGACCCCACCGCCCACGCCGAGATCATCGCGCTGCGCGAAGCGGCGGCACGGCTCGGCGGGTGGCGGCTCACCGGCGACGCGACGCTCTACTGCACGCTGGAGCCGTGCGCGATGTGCGCCGGGGCGATGATCCAGGCCCGGCTGCCGCGGCTCGTGTGGGCGGCGGACGACCCGAAGGCGGGTGCGGGCGGCTCGGTGATGGACCTGCTGCACCACCCGGCGCTGAATCACGAGGTCGAGGTCGTGCGCGGGGTGCTGGCCGGGGAAGCGCAGGCCCAGCTGCAGGCCTTCTTCCAGGCGCTCCGGGCGCAGGGTAAGAAGTAGGGCGTTAACAACTGATCGATACACGGAGGGGTGCCAGAGCGGACGAATGGGGCGGTCTCGAAAACCGTTGTAGCCGTCAGGCTACCGTGGGTTCGAATCCCACCCCCTCCGCCTCACGAAGAGAGCCACCTGGGTCACAGGTGGCTCTCTTGATTCTAATGCTGTGAAATCTGTGGGCTCAGCGCCCTTACGGGATGACCAGCACCTGCCCCGGGTAGATCAGGCTGGGGTTGGCGATGCCGTTGGCCGCCGCCAGCGCCGAGGTCGTCACGCCGAAGCGGGCTGCGATCCGGCTCAGGTAGTCGCCAAACTGCACGGTGTAGGTGATCTTGCCCGCCGCCGGGACCTTCAGCGTCTGCCCGACGTAGATGGTGGTGCCCGTCAGTCCATTGGCCGCCTGGATGGCCGCCACAGTCGTGTTGTGGCGCTGCGCGATGCTGAACAGCGTATCGCCGCGCTGCACAACGTAGTTCCGGGTGCCGGTCGGCGTCCCGCTCGGGACGAAGACGTGCTGCCCCGGGTAGATCAGGCTGTAGTTCGGGCCCCAACCGTTCGCCGCGCGGATGGCCGCGACGGTCGTACCGTAGCGCTGGGCGATCTTGAACAGGGTGTCGCCCGCCACCACGCGGTACACGATCAGATTGTCGCCCGGGGCCGAGGTGCCGGGGATGGTCAGCCGCTGCCCGACGTAGATCAGAGTGCCCGTCAGGCCGTTCGCCTGCTGGATGGCCTGCACGGTCGTGCCGTAGCGCAGCGCAATGCGGAACAGGTTCTCACCCGGCTGCACCACGTGGACGACGTTCTCCGCTGCTGCCTCTTCCGCCGCCGAACCCGCCACATCTGCTGCGAATGCGTTAGCTGCTCCCGCAAAAGAAGCTACCAGCACTGCCAGCACAATTCCAAACCGTACCAAATACTTCGCCTGCTTCATCGCTCTCATCTCTCCTAGTAAGCTGCTGCTCGCTACTTTAATTGTAGGTGAGCCAGCCCAGAATAAATCCGCCTTTCGTCGGAGAAGCACTGCTGCTTAGTGCCTAGCTGAATCTCCTAACGATGGCGGAGAGCTTTTCGTTCCACATACAGAATCAAAAAGGCTCCGCTTTTATGCGGAGCCAATGATGAGAGGGAGGGCAGCCCGCGGGCCGCCCTCCCTGCCGGCGGATTATGATTCGACGGTGATAACGCCCGACATGCCGGCACCGCCGGGCCCGCCATGAAACGCACAGTAGTACGGGAACTCGCCCGCCTCCTCGAAGGTGAAGCTGAACGTGTCGCCACTGACCAGCGTCCCGCTGTCGAACGAGCCGTCATCGGCGGTGACGGTGTGCGGCAGCGACGCCTGCGACTCCCATACGACCGTGGTGCCGACCGGCACGGTGATCTCCGACTCGTCGAACCGGCTGCCGACGATCATCACGACGACTTCTCCGTCAGCCGCCGCGCCCTCGCCGTCTGACGTGACCGCAAACGGCAGCATGATGATGTTGTCATCCTCGTCGAAGGCGGGAACATCGTCGCCGGGGAACTCGTACTCACCCTCAACCCCAACGTCGACGTGCAGCATGGCGTGGACGGTATCCGTCAGCCCCGCCGGGTCGATCTCAACTTCCACGCCGGTATTCTCGCCGTCCTCGACAGCCGTCCAGCCGAGCACCGGCCCCGGCCCGCCGGCATCGTCGGCGTGAATGACCATCCAGCCCGGCCCATCGGATACCACGCGCGGCACGACGACGGAGTTCGTCTCACTCAGCGACTGATCCTCTACCGTGAGGAATTCGTTCTCCATCATCGTCATATCGTGAAGTCCGGACACGGCGAACGGCAGCATGACGACGTTGCCATCCGCATCCTGCGCGGGCACGTCGTCGCCGGGGAACTCGTACTCGCCTTCGACCCCCGCATCGACGTGCAGCATGGCGTGCAGCGTCTCGGTGATGCCCGTCGGGTCAAGCTCGACCTCTACATCGCTGTTCTCGCCAGCCTCAACCGCTGTCCAGCCGATCACCGGCCCCGGCCCGCCGTCCTCGTCCGCGTGGATGACCATCCAGCCCGGCCCATCGGAGGTAACAGCCGGCACGACGACGGTATTATCCTCGCCCAGCTCCTGGTCCTCCACCTCAACCGAGTTGGCGACCATCTCCTCGGTCGGCTCTTCAGTCGGCTCCTCGGTCATCTCTTCGGTGGCTTCCTCTGTTGGCTCGGCGGTCGGCTCCTCCTCCGGCTGGATGGGCTCCTCGGCAGTGTCCCCCTCAGACACTCCCGCCTCTTCCGGCTGCTGCGGGGCGCAGGCCGCCAGCACCAGCAGCACGACGATCAGCAGCCCGGCCAACCACAAACGCCTCCTGTCCCTCAACATGCTCCTCACCTCTCCTTCATTCCGGCTCGCAATGTTCCGGTCGTGTTGATCCAACGCTACGCAGCCGCGCCGGGCCTGGATCTATGGGTGAGGAGATTGAGGGCGGAAACAAAAACGCGAGCCATGTGGCTCGCGGCTGTGGCAGAGCGTGTGGACAGGGCTAAAGATCGCCGCCGAGCACCCGGTCGCCGGTGGGGCCAGGGCTGCCGCCCGCTGGCTCGATCGTCACGCCAACGGCGCTGTAATCCATGACGGGGCGGATTGCGGTCAGCCGGATTACGGCGTTGCCGTGCTCGCTCACCGAGAAGACGCCGCCGCTGTCGCGGCTGCCATCGTGGATCAGCCAGAGCTGGTACTGCTGGTCGGGTTCGAGGGTGGGGAGGTGGTATGTCACCAGCAGGGCGTCGGCGCTGCCCGGCTCGAAGATGATGAAGCCCGCCGCCTGGGGTGCAGCCTCAGTCCCGCCGAGGTACACGGAAACTGGCTCCGGGGGCAGGGCCTCCGCCTGGCGCACCTGCCGCCACAGCAGCAGGTTGCTGCCCAGCAGCAGCAGAAGCAGCACGAGGCTCAGCGGCGTCCAGACGGGCGCAAGCGCCCGGAACAGCGCGCTCAGGCGCTCGACGAAACCCGCACGGGCCGGTCGGGCAGGCTCATCCGCGCGAGCCGGGACCGCGACGCCCGCCGGGCGCTCCACCCGCGCCATGAGCCGCTCGCGCAGCGCGGCAGGCGGCGCGACCTGCGGCACGGCCAGCGCGAGCTGGTCTGCCACGTCCTCGTAGAGCGCCAGCTCGGCGCGGCACGCCATGCAGCCGTCCAGGTGCGCCTCGACCGCGCCAACCTCGCCCTCGTCGAGCGCGCCCAGCGCGTAAGCGGGTATCAACTCAAATACGTCGTCGTGTTCCATCGCGCTGCCAGAAAGTTCACGGTGCCTTCATCAACAATACGTACCGGGTGCCCGGTTAGATCTACTCCCGCACCACGTCGTCCAGCGCGTGGCGCAGCTTCTGCATTGCCAGCCGGATGCGCGTCTTGACGGTGCCGAGCGGCAGGCTCAGCTTATCGGCGATCTGCTGGTGGGTGTAGCCGCCGTAGTAGGCCAGCGAGAGGGCCTGCCGCTGCGCCTCGGGCAACTCGGCGATGGCCTCCTGCACCCACTGCTGTTCGATGGCGCCTGCCGCCGCATTCTCGGGGTTGGGCTGGCGCGAGCGCAGATCGTAGTCCACGCGGTCCAGCCCTACGCTGTTCCCCTCAGGCCGGGCCTGCTCGCGGCGCAGCACGTCGATGGCGCGGTGGCGAGCCAGGCTGGTGATCCACGTATTGACCTTGGCACGGCCCGCGCGGTAAGTGCCGGCTTTTTCCCAGACGCGTGTGAACACGTCGAGCGTGATCTCCTCGGCGTGCGCGTCGTCGCCGGTGATGTGCCTGGCCAGGCTGTACACGAGGCGGCTGTAGCGGTCGTACAGCGCGCTCAGCGCGTCGGCCTGCCCGTCGACGATATATTCGATCAGCGTCTGGTCGTCAAAGGCTGAGTAGTCCACACCGGCCATCCCTGTGCGTGCATCACCCCTAATCATAGCGCACGCGGACGCCGAAGCGGGAACAAAAACGCCCCCGCCGGCTGGCGAGGGCGTTCGCATGGCGATCTCAGGGCAAGCGGCTACTCAGCCACCCCGCCGGGGATGGGTCGCAGGTAGTTGAGCTGCGAGAGCTGGCGGACCTGCTCGGCGGCCCGGTACGAGCTGCGGACCAGCGGCCCGCTCTCCACCCACTTGAAGCCCAGCTCTTCCAGACCAATGCGCTTCAGCTCGTCGAACTCCTGCGGTGTGTAGAAGCGCTCGATGGGCAGGTGCTTCTTGCTCGGCTGCAGGTACTGGCCGATGGTCAGGATATCCACGCCCAGCCCCGAGAGGTCGCGCATGACCTCGACCACCTCGTCGAACGTCTCGCCTAGGCCGACCATGATGCCGCTCTTCGTCAGCACGAGGGGGTCCATCTTCTTGGCGTTGCCGAGCGTGGCCATCGCCCACTCGTAGTGGTCCTGCGGCTGCACCTTGCGAAACAGTCGGGGAACCGTCTCGACGTTGTGGTTGAGGATCTCCGGCTGGGCGTCCATGACGATTTTCAGATTGCCGGCATCACCCTTAAAGTCGGGGATGAGCACCTCAATCGAGCAGCCGGGATGCACCTGGCGAATGCGCCGGATAACCATCGCGAAGATCGGCGCGCCGCCATCCTTGCGCTCGTCGCGGTTGACGGAGGTAATCACGACGTGCTGGAGGTTCATCGCCCGCACGGATTCCGCGACGCGGTCGGGCTCGCGCCAGTCCATCACCTGCGGGCGGCCCGTCTTGATGTCGCAGAAGCCGCAGGAGCGGGTGCAGGTATCGCCCAGCATGAGGAAGGTCGCCGTGCCCTTGCCCCAGCACTCGCCGAGGTTGGGGCACATGGCCTCCTCGCAGACCGTATGCAGTTCTTTGCTGCGCATCAGGCCGCGCAGCCATTCGTAAGTCTCGCCGCCCGGCGCGCGCACGCGGATCCAATCGGGGCGGCGGCGCGGACGCGGGTTCTCGTCCGGTGTGGTTTGGATGTCGTCGACGTCGATAACTGTCATCAGGCTCAGACCTGTCATGGCTTGTGATGCGTGTAGAGCGGCCCCGGTCAGGGGCCAGCGTAGCCAGATTATAGCCGGGGGCCACAGGGGCAACAAGGCAGGGCCTCGGCGCTCACAAGGGTGAGAA
>CAZDLX010000212.1:0-5757 GCA_964506005.1 uncultured Anaerolineae bacterium
CGTCGAAGATGGGCTTGCGGTCGGTCAGGATGGCCTGGAGCATCTCGTCGACGATTTCGTTGGCGCTGACCAGCTTCTTGCGCGCGCGGCCCGGTTCGCCATGGATGCCGACGCCCATCTCCATCTCATCTTCTTCGAGCGTGAAGATGGGCTCTCCCTTGGCGGGAGGTGTGCAGCCGGTGAGCGCCATGCCCATGGAGCGAGTCAGCGAGTTGACCTTGTTGCCAAGCTCGACGAGCTCATCCAGTGAACCGCCCTGCTCCGCGCGGGCCCCCACAGCCTTGATCACGAAGAAGTTGCCGGCCACACCACGACGGCCAACCGTGTACGTGCTGTCCTGAACCGCTACGTCGTCGTCAACGTAGATGGTCTTCACGAGGATGTCTTCCGCGTCCAGCATCTCAGCCGCCGTCTCGAACGACATCCGGTCGCCGCTGTAGTTGTTGACGATGTGCAGAATGCCCTTGGGCGAGTTCAGCAGCTTGGAGCTTTCGACGACGTTCCCCATCGGCGGGGCGGCGAACACATCGCCCGGGCAGGCCGCGTCCAGCATGCCTTTGCCCACGATCATGATGTGGGCAGGCTCATGCCCGGAGCCAGAACCCTGGACGATCGAAACCTTGTTCGGGTTGGGGGCGTCGGCCCGCATGATCAGGTTGTACTCGGGTACCCATTTGATCGTGTCCGGGTTAGCAGCAGCAATACCCTTCATCATCTCAGGAACAAACTGCTTGGCGTCATTCATTAACTTCTTCACTTGCTTGTCTCCTTTGTTGTGACGCGGCGAAGGTTGTTAAGCTGCGTGTTGCGGGCCCTGCCTCCCGAGATTAAGCCTTGCAGGGTACATCTCAAGCTGTTGCCGGTTCACCTCCTCTTACTACTGCGACCCGATGGCCTACATACGCTTCCAGGCCATCCAGCGCTTCGGAGAATTTAGCCACTGTCGCCAGGGTGGCGGGGTGCGTATTGAACTGTTCGAGCCACATGCCGTTGGGCTCGTAAGCCTGCAGCGCGTACGGAATCTGGAGCACTTTGTCGAGTATGCGCTGCGGGACCTGCACGGTTTCGATGTCCTCAAAGACCAGATCGTCCCCAACCTCAAACAGGGGCTCCAGCACGTAAGGCGGGCAGGTGAGCACCACCTCTCCCCCCAGCTTCTCGAGGTCCCAGAACTTGGCCTTGCCCGCGACCAGCGGGCCCTGCCGCATCGAGCAGGCCAGCATCTTGCTGGGGTAACCGTCTTCCTTGAGCATGCGATACGCGCGCTGGAAGATGGCGATCCCGAGCCAGTGCCAGTCCTGCCAGGTCAGATCGATCCCTCGCCGGCGGGCCTGCACCATCAGCGCCGGGTTCTCGGTGAGGCGGCCGATCATCATCGTGATGACCGCCCGCCACTTGGTCCGGTCAACAGTCTCGGGCAGGTAGTAAGAGCCCTTCTGGACGCAGTTCACCCCTGCCGCGGTCGCCCTCGCCGAGGCCAGGATCTGGGGTAAGGTGAAGCAGGCGGTGGTGTTGGTGGAGATGCCCTTCGAGGCCAGTATTTCCAGCACCTCGATGCCTTCCATGCTGGCAGGCACCTTGATCATGACGTTGGGGTGCAGGGCACTCAGCTCTTCGGCCTGGGTCACCATCACGTCGCGCTCGGTGAACAGCCGGGGGTCAAGCTGGCCGGAGATCCAGCCGTAGCGCCCGTTAGAAGCTTCCCAAATGGGCAGCATCATGGCGGCCCCCCGCCGGACGACCTCCTTGTAGGTGAGCCAGGCCAGCTCTTCGGTCGTCAGGTCCGGGTAGCCGTAGACCAGCTCGTCAATCCATGGGTCCCAGAATTCCGGGTCACTCTTGACGGCGGTCAGGGAGAGGGGCGGGTTGGTCGTGCAGCCCCGCACGATACTGCTGGCCGGGTCCCGAGGGTTGTACAGGCGCTGCAGCGTCTCCTCCAGGAACGGTCTTCTGGCAGGCGGGGCAGCGTCCAGCATTTTCGCAGCCCATTTGTCATAGACAAGCGGCGAGGAGTCCCACCAGATCTCGAGATCCGGATGAACTTGCGTGAGTCGTGTAATCGGGTCTTCTGTCATATCAGCGTCCTCCCGAACTTGGATCAAACGGGTGAGGACTTGACATCTGTCACCAGGAGCGAACTACCGCTCCGCTACCGGATCCAGCAACGATGATCTAGCTGGCGTCGGCACCTGTCTGGGCAGCTAGCTGCTGCTCGGCTTCCCACACTTCGACCAGCCGCTCAGCCATCATCGCAATCGCAATCGACCCGGCGTCATAGGTGTTGCAGCTTCGCTCACCCGTGTACGAGGCACGGCCACATTTGGCCTGCCACGGCTTGATCTCTTCTGTCTTTTCGCGAGCGACCCGCGCCGCGCCCCGCAGGGCGTCGAGGCTGCTGCCGCCGTTCTGGAGTGTCGCCTCGAACTCCTCGACTGCCGGGACGAAGGCGTCCAGCAAGGTCTTGTCGCCCAGGTCTGACTTGCCGCGCTTCTTCATTCCCTCGATGGCAGACCAGAGCATTTCGTGCAGGTCTTCCGTCGTCAGTTCCTGCTTGTCGCCGGCTTTCACCCCGGCTCGCAGAAAAGCGGTCCCCCAGATCGAGCCGGACACGCCGCCCACGTTGCCCATGAACGTCATGGCGATGGCTTTGAGAAAGTTCCCGGGGGATGACCGGTCGAGGGTGTCCCAGTTGGTGACTGTAATCGCTTCGAACCCCGCGGCGAGCGAGTTGCCGAGGTCGCCGTCGCCCACCACACCATCAAGCTCGCAGAAGTAGGCGCGATTCTCCATCGCCACATCGCTCATCGTGCGGATGATGAGCTCGATCGTTTCAAGTGAGGTTCGTGTCATGTTCGACTCCTTCAGTGATCAGACGCGGGTTGGGCCCGATATCCTGTGCTGCGATGGAGCTCAACCTCCGCAGCATCGTGTGACAGTAGATAAAGCTGGACGTTCAGCATTGGTTGGATCGGCAGGCACCTCCCGTCCACTGGAGCCGTTAGCTAGCCGGTCTGGCTGGCCAGTACTCTCTCCAGATCCTCAACTGTAAAGCAGCTCTCCGGGCGAGCATCGGTGCGATTCTGCACAACGACCGTCTCCTCTACGCCGGGGTCGCCCAGGCTGGACAGCACAATCGCCGCCTCGGAGAAGTCTTCATCTTTGGTGAGTTCGTTGAACGTAACCACGCAGGTCATCCCCGCGCCGACAGCCGCCAGAAGGCCGTTGCGCGAGTCCTCCACGACGACACAATCCGCCGGGTCCAGGTTGAGGCGCTCAACCGCCAGGTTGTAGATATCAGGGGCAGGTTTCTTGGCCTTCACCATGTCTCCGGCGAAGACGCCGGCGAACTTCGCTGCCGTTTCTTCCCCCATGACGTGGTTGAGGACAGCCTGCACCGACGGCAGCGCCGATGTAGAGCACACGACGAGGTTCCAGCCCTTAGCCAGTGCCTCTTCGGCGAGACGCTTCACGCCGGGCCGCCCCGGGATTGTCCCCGAAGCGATCAGCTCCTTATAGATCTCGCTTTTGCGCTTGTGCCAGCCGAGGACAGTCTCCCACCATTCGTCTTCCGAGGCGGGCACGTCGTAGACCGCACGAAAGTCGTCGTCCTGGCCCAGGCTGAACATGCGCTCTTTGCCGCCGCCGATCTTGACCTTCTCCGCGTACTGCTCCAGGCTCCACCGCCAGTTGACGCCGTTCTCGCGCCACATCTGGTTGAACGCGACCAGGTGACCATCACGCTCGGTATCCGCCAAAACGCCATCGCAATCAAAGATGAGTGTGTGTGTCATGCTTTGCCCTCGCTGCCAAAGATTCTGAAGTAGCCCTGCGCCATGCGGATCACGTCGTCACGCACCGCGCCGATGAGCTTGAGCGGGTTGTACTCGGTGGGTTTCTGTTCGAGGTAGGTACGGAAGCCGTCGGCGTAGGTCTTCTTGAGGTCGGTGGAGATGTTCACCTTCGCTGCGCCCAGGGCGATCAGCCGCTGGAAGACATCGTTCGAGAGCCCGCTGCCGCCGTGGAGCACCATCGGCATCTGGGTGGCTTCAACCAGCTGCTGCATTCGGTCGTAGCGGATGCTGGGCGCAGCCTTGTAGAAACCGTGCGCCGTGCCGATGGGCGGCGCGTAGCAGTAGATGCCGGTCTCGCGGATGAACGCGATCTCTTCCTCAATCGGCAGCAGCGCCCCTTCCTCATCACTGCCGACGCCGTCCTCCACCCCGGCAACCGCGACGAGCTCGCCCTCGACGCAAGCCCCCGTCTGCGCAGCCATCTTCACGATTTCGGCGGTGTGCGCGAAGTTCTCCTCGTAGCTCAGCTTGGAGCCGTCGAACAGCACGGAGTTCCATCCGGCGTCGAGACACAGCCGTGCTACCTCGGGGTCGGGGCAGTGATCGAGATGCAGGGTAACGGGCACCGATACCCGCCGGGCCATGTCTGTAAACATGTCCTTGACGACATCCACCCCCCAGAACTTCACCGTCTTGACAGAGATCTGGATGATTAAGGGCGACCGGGATTCCTCCGCCGCCTTGATCAGCCCGTCCATCGTGATGTCGTCCACGGCGTTGAAAGCCGCGACGCCATACCGCTGCTCGAACGCCGGTCCCAGAATCTCGGGCAGAGAAACGACAGTCATTTTGCCACTCCTATGTTGGACGCGATGTTGAGATCAAATGACCCGTTCAGCGTACCAATGTCATTTTTGAAGAGTAAAGGTTGCCGTGGTTGTGACAGTGGATGAGTTCGACGGGAGTTCCGTCTTCGGTGTAGATGACGCGGTTCTTGAAGAGAATTGGCGCAGCTTCCTCGATGCCGAGCAGCGCTGCCGTGTTCGCATCTGCATTCCGTGCTTCCAGCTTCTGCACGGCAAACTTGATGACAAAGCCCTGTTCCTCAAGCACCTGCCACGCCGCCCGGGAGCGCATATCTTCCGTGAGGAGCGCAGGGCACAGCTTGTAGGGTACGTATTCCTCGTACAGCGTGATTGGCACGCCATTGGCCAGCCGCAGAGTCTGGATCCGGATGAGAGGCTCCGATTCCTGCAGGCCCAGCGCTTCGGCGATTGCCAGCTTGGCCGGGACGACTTCCTTGCCCAGCAGCCTGACCTCTGCCTCGAAGCCTTCGGCCCGCGCCGTTTCAAAAAAGTCGGTCAGCTTGTTGTGGTCACGCTCAAGGTGAAATTGGCTGACAATCGTACCGACGCCCTGACGGCGGTACAGCATGCCCATGTCGACCAGATCGGAGATGCCCTGCCGCACCGTCATCCGGCTGACCCCAAACTGGGCTGCGAGGTCCTCCTCGGACGGCAGTTTCTGGCCGGGTTTAAGAACCCCTCGCACAATCTGGTCGCGGAGGGTTTCCCGAATCTGGACGTAGAGGGCAACGCCTTCGGTCTTATCCAGCATATCAGGTGCCATTCTGTCCCTGTTACCGGGCTCGGCTGGCGCGAGTATCTGGCAGATTCGTATATACAACAGCAGGGAAACGTATAGACGACTATAGTCATTGTGCGACAACTTTAGCCTGTTGTCAACCCTGAAACGGCAGGCGCGGCTGAATCCGGGCCGGTGTGGCTGTGCGGGGACTGGTTGGTGAGCAGCGGCAGCATTCACCGGGGGCAGATGTAGCTGCGCTGCATGGCACGCGTCCAGCGGTGCATCACTGGCCGCCTGCCGTGCGGGGTTACCTCACGCACTATCCTTCAGGTCTCTGCCCTGGCTGCTGCCATACAGCCTGGCGGCTTGAACGAGCGCA
>CAZDLX010000213.1:0-2150 GCA_964506005.1 uncultured Anaerolineae bacterium
ACGGCCCGGTGCTGATCCGCGAGGCGCTGGCCTCCAGCTACAACATCCCGGCGGTCGTCGCGCTTGAGCATGCCGGCGTGCGCGACCTGATGGCCTTCGCCGGGCGGCTGGGCATCAGCACGCTCGTAAACCCCGAGGACTACGACCTCTCGCTGACGCTCGGCGGCGGCGAGGTCCGCCTGCTGGAGCTGGCCGCTGCCTACGGCGCGTTCGCCAACGGCGGGCAGCGCGTCGAGCCGGTGCTGATCCTCGACGTGACGGATGCAGAGGGCGAAGTCGTTTACTCGGCGCGCAGCGGGCTCGGCGGTCGGGTGCTCGACGAGCGCGTGGCGTGGCTCATCAGCGACATCCTGAGCGACAACCACGCCCGCGCCCCGGCCTTCACCACGCACAGCATCCTGCAGATCGGCCGCCCGGCAGCCGTCAAAACCGGCACCACGACCGACTACCGTGACAACTGGACGGTCGGCTACACGCCCAACCTCGTCGTCGGGGTGTGGGTAGGCAACGCGGACAACTCGCCGATGGTCAACATCAGCGGGGTGAGCGGCGCCGGGCCGGTCTGGCACCAGTTCATGCGGACCGTGCTGCGCGGCCAGCCGCCGATGTCGTTCGAGCGACCAGAGGGGCTGGTGCAGGTCGAGGTGTGCACGCTCTCCGGCCTGCTCCCCACGCCGGACTGCCCCTACACGCGGCGGGAGTGGTTCATCAGCGGGACGGAGCCGACCACATACGATACGATCTACACGCGCGTCGAGCTTGACGCGGCGACCGGCCTGCCCGCGACCGGGGATACACCGCAGCAGCAGCGCGTGACACAGGTCGTCCTCGACCTGCCGCCGCAGGCCCACGACTGGGCGCGCCGCGAGAACCTGCCGCTGCTGGCAGACCTGGGCGCTGCGCCGCGCGAGGGCGGCTCGCCAGGCGAGGCGCTGATCGTCACCTCGCCGGACGCGCAGTCCATCTTCCGCATCAACCCCGGCCTGCCGCTCGACGCACAGCAGATCCGCGTCGCCGCGGCGGGGCCGCCCGGCCTGCACGATGTCACGCTGTTCGTAGATGGGCAGCCGCTCGCGATGCTGAGTGCCCCACCCTTCGAGGCATACTGGCAGATCGCACCCGGCGAGCACACCGTCCGCGCTCGAGGCGTCGCCGCCTCCGGCGAGCCGGTCGAGAGCGGCGAGGTCGCCTTCACCGTGCGCGAGCCGTGACCACGCCTACCCGGCGTGGGTTTTGCAGGTTGTCTTCGCCCCCTGGAAGAGCAGATTGGCGTATGATATAGCGTGGTACTGCACGACGCCCCTACGACATACAACAGGAAGCAAGAGTAGAGCAACCAACCATGACTGCCAATCCGACCTCCAACGACTTGAAGAACCTGCCCGCCGGCACCCGCCGGGGCGTGCTCGTGTGGCTGCGCAAGCAGGTCGTCTTCCTGCTGCTTCTCGCTGTGATGCTGTTCTGGTCTGCAGGGACGCTGCGCTGGACGTGGGGCTGGGTGCAGCTCGGGCTGTATGTCATCGCCGTAGCAGCGCAGGCATTGATTCTCATCCCGCGCAGCCCTGGCCTGATCGCCGAGCGCGCGGAGCTTCAAAAGGGCACAAAGCGCTGGGATGTGGCGATCAGCGTGCTGGCGGCGGTCGTGCTGCCGATTATGGCCTGGGTGGTCGCCGGGCTGGACGTGCGCTTCGGCTGGACGCGCGAGTTCGCCGTGTGGGTGCACGTCGTGGGGGCTGTGGCGTGGCTGGCGGGGTACGCTCTCACCATCTGGGCGATGCTGGCCAACGCCTACTTCTCCGCGACAGTCCGCATTCAGGCTGACCGCGATCACCAGGTCGTTACGGGCGGCCCTTACCGGTTCGTGCGGCATCCCGGCTACGTGGGCGCGCTGCTGACCTCACTCGCGACGCCGCTGCTGCTCGGCTCGTGGTGGGCCATGGTGCCCAGCGCCGCCGCCGCGCTGTTGTTCGTGGTCCGCACGGCGCTGGAGGACCGCACGCTGCGCGACGAGCTGCCCGGCTACGAGGCCTTCACCCGGCAGACGCGCTACCGGCTGCTGCCCGGCATCTGGTAGAATCACGCAGGGCGCCGCACGGTGCGACGCCCTGCCTGCTACAGTCCGCTTGACGCGAACCCAACCCGGCTAAATG
>CAZDLX010000213.1:2250-5706 GCA_964506005.1 uncultured Anaerolineae bacterium
ACGCGAACCCAACCCGGCTAAATGTGGATGTACCCGCCCGCGATGCCGTGCGCGGTTTCGGCCAGCACCTCGCTGAGTGTGGGGTGCGCGTGGACGTTGTGCGCGATCTCCTCCGCCGTGAGCTCCGCCATGTGCGCCAGCGTGTACTCCGGCAGCAGCTCGGTGACCTCCGGGCCGATCATGTGCCCGCCCAGGATCTCCCCGTACTGGGCGTCGGTCACCAGCTTGATGAAGCCCGCCGACTCGCCCAGGCCGAGCGCCTTACCGTTCGCCTGGAACGGGAACTTGGCGACCTCGACCTCGTACCCCGCCTCGCGAGCCTGCTCCTCGGTATAGCCGAAGCTCGCGATCTGCGGGCGGCAGTACGTCGCGCGCGGCATGAACACGTACTCGTATGGCAGGGCCGCCTCGTGCCCGGCAATCGTCTCCGCCGCGACGATACCCATCGCGCTGGCCACGTGGGCCAGCATCAGGCGGCCGGTCACGTCGCCGATGGCGTACACGTTCGGGACGCTCGTCCGCATCTGGTCGTCGATCTCGACGAAGCTGCCGCGCTCACTCATGTTAACGGCGAGGTTCTCCAGCCCGAAGCCCTCGACGTTGGGCGCGAAGCCGATGGCGACGAGCACCTGCTGGGCCTCCAGCGTCTGCTCGCCATCCGCCCCGGAGATGCGCACCGTTACGCCGCTGTCGTGTTCCTCAATGCCCTCGACGCGCGCGCCGGTCATCGTCTTGATGCCGAGCCGCTTGTAGGCTTTGGCCAGCTCCGCGCTGACCTCGGGGTCCTCCAGCGGCGCGACGCGGTCCAGCATCTCGACGATGGTCACGTCCGCGCCGTAGCTGTTATAGACGTAGCTGAACTCGAGGCCAATCGGCCCCGCGCCGACGACGACAACCTGCTCGGGCACCTGGTCGGAGAGGATGGCGGGCAGGTACGAGACGACGCGCCCGCCCTCGCGGTCGAGCTCCACGCCCGGGATGCTGCGCGGGTGTGCGCCCGTCGCGAGGATCAGGTTCTTGAAGTTGAGCGTTTCCTCACCACCGTCGTTCAGCGCCACCGTCAGCGTCTGGCTGTCCTGGATGGTCGCCCAGCCTTCGTAGGTGTCGATCTGGTTCTTCTTCATGAGGAACTGCACGCCCTTGACCAGCCTGTCGCTGACCTGGCGGCTGCGCTTGTGGGCCACCGAAAAGTCCATCTGCAGGTTGTCGAACGAGAAGCCGAAGGTCTTGCCCTCGTGCTTGAGCAGGTGCGCGATCTCGGCGTTGCGCAGCAGCGCCTTCGAGGGAATGCAGCCCACGTTGAGGCACACGCCGCCCCACCACTGCTTCTCGACGATGGCAGCTTTCAACCCGAGCTGGGCAGCACGAATCGCGGCGACGTACCCGCCGGGGCCGGCGCCGAGGACGACAACGTCATATTCCTTGGCCATGCGATCTCCTTTATGAGAGGCTTGAGACGATCAGAACAGCGCGAACCGGCACATCGGCATGTGCGGCGACTGTGCTCACGGAAGACTAACGCCTTGATTGTAATTCAGCCCGGAGGGGGTTTCCAGTCGCCAGGGCATGTGGGCGGCGCATCGGTGCGAGGATTCACAGGTGTGAGGCACGGCGCTCTTACACCCACTCGCCGAGCAGCGCGGTGTGGTCGAGGATCATATCCGCGCCGGCGCGTTCGAGCTCGGCCCGCCCGCCGAAGCCGCACAGCACGCCGCAGGTCCAGGCACCGGCACGCACCCCGGCGCGCATGTCCACCGTCGTATCGCCGACCATCAGGCAGCGCGTCGCGTCCACGCCGAGCTGCCGCGCCGCCCACTTCACCGGCTGGGGGTGCGGTTTGATGCGCCATGTGGTATCGCGCCCGGCGATGGCGTCGAAGCACTCGCGCACGCCGAGCGCGTCCAGATAAAACGCCGACTCTTCGACCGTGCGCGTGCTCACCACCGCCAGCTTGTAGCGGGCCGCCAGCTGGCGCACGACGTCTGCAACGCCTGCAATCGGCGGGATAGTATGCGGAAGCCCCGTGCCCCCGTTCAGCGTGATGAGCAGCCGCAGCACCGGCGTGTCGAGGCCCAGAACGTCAAGCGCCCAAAAAACGGAGTTGGCCGGTGACTCCAGTGCCATGGCGAGGCGGCGGGCGGCGGCTTCGGCACGCTCGGGGGAGCGCATCACCCGCGCGAGGCGGCCCGCCCAGCGGGCAACGTTGGCGTCGTCGGTCTCGATCAGCGTGCCGTCCATGTCGAACAGGATGGCGTCAAGGTCGGCAGGTTGGAATGGGAGTCGGTCCATGCAGTTCTCGCGGTGATCAGGGCCGGTGGCCGGGCCGGGTTGCAGGCCGATTGTAGCCGGGCGCGAGGCGGGGTGTCAACGCTCCCTCACCCCCGCCCCTCTCCCGGCCGTGACCTGCGGTGACTGGGAGAGGGGGGCAGGGGGTGAGGGACTTGTGGGGACGCCCGCCCTGCCGTGCTAGAATCCACCTGATATGAGCGACGAACCTCTTATTAATCCGCCAGCAGTCGAGCGGCGGCACATCCACGTGGACGGTGTCGTGCAGGGTGTCGGCTTCCGGCCTTTTATCTACGGGCTGGCGGCGCGCCACAAGCTCACCGGCTGGGTGCTGAACGCCTCCTCGGGCGTGGATATCGAGGTGCAGGGGCCAGCGGCAGCAATCGAGGCGTTCCAGCAGGCTATCAGCACCGAGGCCCCGCGCCTGGCCCGCATCGACCGGGTGGTGGGTGAGGCCATCGCCCCAAACGGGCACGAAGCCGGGTTCGCCATCCGGCACAGCGAGGCGGACAGCGGCATCTCGCTCGTCTCACCCGACGTTGCGACCTGCCCCGACTGCCTGCGCGAGATCCTAGACCCCGCCGACCGCCGCTACCGCTACGCCTTCACCAACTGCACGAACTGCGGTCCGCGCTACACCATCATCGAGGCGATGCCCTACGACCGCCCACAGACCACCATGCGGGCCTTCGAGATGTGCCCGCTGTGCCAGGCGGAGTACGAGGATCCGGCGGACCGCCGCTTCCACGCGCAGCCCAATGCCTGTCCTGTCTGCGGGCCACACGTCGAGCTGGTAGCCAGCGCCGCGCTGCTCGGCGAGATCGGCGCGGCGGAGCTGGACGACGACATCGCGCAGGCGGCGGCGCTGCTCCGCGAGGGGCGCATCGTCGCGGTCAAGGGGCTGGGCGGCTTCCACCTGGCCTGCGACGCGACGGACGAGGCCGCTGTGGCGCGGCTCCGCGAGCGCAAGCGCCGCCCCGACAAGCCCTTCGCCGTGATGATGGCGACTCTCGACGAGGTGCGGGCACGCTGCGAGGTCAACGAGGACGAGGCGGCGCTGCTGCAGAGCGCTGCCGCGCCCATCGTGCTGCTCTACACTCGGCCCGGGTCCGACATTGCGCCGTCCGTCGCGCCGGATAACCCCATGCTCGGCGTGATGCTGCCCACCAC
>CAZDLX010000214.1:0-5663 GCA_964506005.1 uncultured Anaerolineae bacterium
GGTAGAAGGCGTGCTCGCCGAGCAGTGCGGCGACTTCGGCCCCCCAGCCGCCGGTGTAGTTGTCCTCCTCGACGATCAGCACGCGCGTCGTCTTCTGCGCGGAGCGTACCAGCGTGTCGAGCTCGAGGGGGGCGAGGCAGCGCACGTCGATGACCTCCGCGCTGATGCCTTCCTGGGCCAGCGCCCCGGCTGCATCAAGCGCGCGGTAGACCATCAGCATGTTGGCGAGGATGGTGATGTCCGTCCCCTCGCGCCGTGTGGCGACCGTCCCAAGCGGCACCTCGTACGCCCCCTCGGGCACTTGCATCACAGGGTCAAGCGAGGTCTTCTCCTTGCGTCCGCCTTTGCCGCCGTAGAGCAGCTTGTGTTCCAGGAAGATTACCGGGTTGTCGTCACGGATGGCGGCGTAGAGCAGGCCCTTGGCATCGTACGGGTTTGACGGGCAGACCACTTTCAGACCCGGCGTGTGCATGAAATAAGCCTCGGTTGACTGCGCGTGCTGCGCGCCGCGCCGCGACGAGCCGACAGGCAGGCGCAGCACCATCGGCACGGACACCTGCCCGTTGCTCATGTAGTGCATCTTGGCCGCCTGGTTAACGACCTGGTCCATGCCGCAGAAGACGAAGTCACCATACTGCATCTCGGCGACCGGGCGCATGCCTGTCATCGCCGCGCCAACCGCCGCGCCGATAATGGCGATCTCCGAGATCGGCGTGTCCATCACGCGCTCGTGCCCGAACTCCTCCGACAACCCGAGCGTCACCGTGAAGCCGCCGCCGAAGCCGCCCTCGACGCCGACGTCCTCGCCCAGCACAAACACAGCGGGGTCCTCGTGCATGGCGAGACGCATGGCGTCGCGCAGCGCCTCCGCCATCGTCATCTCACGCGTGCCTGCCGCGGCTTGCATGCTCATGCTGCACCTCCGTTCGCGGCGAAAACCGGCCCGCGAGCCTGCTGCGGCGTGGGGTCAGCCGCGCTCTGCGCGAAGGCGTTAGCCGCCTCAACTGCTGCCCTGACTTCCGCCTCGATCTGCTCCACAGCCGCTGCGTCAGCGCCGTGCTGCTCGACAAGCGCCTGCCGGAAGCGGGGGACCGGGTCGCGCGCGCGCCAGCTTTCGAGCTCGTCCTGGCTGCGATAGCGCCCCGGGTCACCGCGGGAGTGGCCCATGAAGCGGTAGGTCTTGAACTCCAGCAGGGTCGGCCCGTCACCCCGGCGCGCGCGTTCGACGGCGGTGGATGCGGCATCGTATACGGCGAGCACGTCCATTCCGTCAACGACCTCGCCGGGCATGCCGTAGCCTGCGGCGCGGCTGGCGATGTCTTCAACCCGGGTGGCTTTCGAGATGTGCGTCGAGGCGGCGTACTGGTTGTTCTCGCAGACGAACAGCACCGGCGCGGCTTTCACCGCCGCGAGGTTGAGCCCCTCGTGGAACGCGCCGATATTCGACGCGCCGTCGCCAAAGAAGCTGACGGCGACCCGGTCGAGGCCGCGCAGCCTGAAGCCGAGCGCCGCGCCCACCGCGATGGGGATGTTGGCGCCGACGATGGCGTTCGAGGGCATCATACCAACCGACACGTCGGCCAGGTGCATCTGCCCTCCCTTGCCACCCACACAGCCTGCCGCCTTGCCCCACAGCTCCGCGGCGATGGACTCGAGGCCCATGCCCTTGGCGATGCCGTGCCCGACGGGGCGGTGCGTGCTAAAGATCACGTCGTCGGCGCGCAGGGCGGTGCAGACTCCCACCGCAACGGCTTCCTGCCCCTGGTACTGGTGCAGCGTGCCGGGCACGAGCCCCTGTAGAAAGAGCTGGTACAGCCGGTCTTCAAAAAAGCGTATGGTGAGCATCCGCCGGTACATGCCCGCGAGGGCATCGGTGGAGAGAGAGGCTGCCGGGTTCGTCATGCGGGTGGCTCCTGTGGGGCGTCGAGGGCGAGGCGAAGCGGGTTCTCGAGCAGTTCCTTGAACGTCGCGACGAAGCGGGCGGCGACAACCCCATCGACCAGGCGGTGGTCCACGGAGAGCGTGGCGACCATCAGCG
This sequence comes from uncultured Anaerolineae bacterium, assembly GCA_964506005.1. Taxonomy (GTDB): domain Bacteria; phylum Chloroflexota; class Anaerolineae; order Aggregatilineales; family UBA3940; genus UBA3940. Next base: position 2,039 of record CAZDLX010000214.1, read on the forward strand.
GGCGGGGCACGATCCGGCCCTTCCATACTGCGGGCTGCTCGCGCACCGCGCCGAGCGCCAGGATGCCGGCTTCCGGCGGGTTGATAACCGCGGTGAAGCTGTCCAGCCCGAACATGCCGAGATTGGAGAGGGTGAAAGTGCCGCCGCTTAGGTCGGGCTGGCTGAGTTCCCCACTGGCTGCGCGCGCCTTGAGCTGCTTCGTGATACCGGCCAGCGTGAACAGGTTGTGCCGGTCCGCGTGCCGCACGACGGGGATCAGCATCCCTTCCGGCAGGCCGACGACCAGCCCGATGTTGATCGCCTCGTAAGTGAGGATCGCATCATCCTGGAAGCTGGCATTGAGTGTCGGGACCTCGCGCAGAGCCAGTGCCGCCGCCCGGATGCAGATATCTGTGAGCGTGGGCGGTGTCCAGCCCTTCTGCTCGGCCCAGGCTGCGGCCTGCCGGTGCAGCGCGAGCGCGCCCTGCATGTCCACGGTGATCGCCGCCGTGAAGTGCGGAGCCTCCGCCTTGCTGCGCCGGGTTCGCCCGGCGATGGCCTGTCGCATAGGCGAGACCGGCTCCCGGCGCACGCCCGCGCCAGATGCGGTGACCGCGGTGCCATTCCGTTCCACTGCCTGCAGCACGTCACGCTTGAGGATCTGGCCCTGCCTGCCGGAGCCTGTGACGGCGGCAAGATCGATGCCCTCTTCCCGGGCGATGCGGCGAGCCAGCGGCGAGGCGAGTATCCAGTTTGGCACGGCGGCAGGGGAAGTCGATGGGGCAGGGGGCGCGCCGGCTGCGGATGCCAGCGGCGCGACCTGCTCGGGCAGCGGCTCGTCCACGGTGTCGGCGAGCACCGCGACGGTCGCGCCGATCTGCACGCTCGCGCCCGCCTCCGCCCGCAGCTCGCGCACAACCCCATCGCGGAAGGCTTCCACCTCCACGGTGGCTTTGTCGGTCGCCACGACAAACAGGGGCTGGCCTGCCTCGACGGTGTCACCGGGCTTCACCAGCCACTCGACGAGCGTCACGTCGCGGCCTGTCGCACCCAGATCCGGCACGATGACATCCGAGATCACATCATCCTCCTACCCGGCACGGCCCGCGCTGCCGAAGAGCTGCATGAGCTCCTCGACCGTGCGCTGGAGCGCCACACGAGCGGTTACCAGTACGTCGGTATCCAGCCCCGAGCCAACGATCTCGTAGGGGTTGTAGTGGCTGTCTGCCGCCGAGCAGGCCTCGCGCAGCGCCTCAAAATACACCTGCTTGAGCAGGCTGCCGACGTTGATCTTGCGAATGCCGAGGCGCACGGCTTCCTGCAGGTCGTCGCGGCACACCGAGGTTGCGCCGTGCAGCACGAGCGGCACCGGGACTGCCCGCGCCAGCTCCGCCAGCCGGCCCATGTCGAGCCGTACCTTGCGCCGCCCATGCAGGTGCATCTGCCCGACGTTCACCGCGAAGGCGTCTACGCCGGTCTGCTCGACGAACGCAAGGGCGGCATCCGGCACTGAGAGGTGCAGCTCGCCGGGCATACTTTCAAGCACCCCGCCGACGCCGGGCAGCGCCATCGCCTCGCCCTCGACGGCGACGCCGGCGGCGTGCGCCGCCTGCACGACCTGCCGCACTCGCTCGGCCTGCGCCGCTGCGTCGAGCGTCTCATCGGAGTACATGACCATGTCGAAGCCCAGCCCCAGCGCCGCCAGCACCTGGTCGAGGTGCGGCGACTCGTTGAAGACCAGGGCAGCGGGCACCGTCAGGCCGCCTATGGCCTCCCTGCCGAGGCAGGCGTAGGCGGCCAGCGGCTCGCGGACGGCCCGCCGAGGATGTGGAAGGTAGATCCCGCTGAACCCGAGCAGCACCGGCGAGCGGACCGCCTCGGCGGCGTCCGCCACGGCCATCAGCGATTCGAGATTCCAGCTCTCGAAGTAGCCGACGGCGTAGCCGCCGCGCGCCGCCTCCGCCAGCAGCTCGTTAAACGGGATTGTGGACACTGGCGCTCTCCGATTCGGCGATACTGTCTCCTGGCTCCAGCCCATACTCGCGGCACAGTGCCGCCATCGACGTCTGTGTGCCACCGGCGAGCCGCAGCCGGGAGAGCCAGATGGCGCCATCACCTGTAGCCAGCAGGCACCGCGTCCGGCCAATGGACAGGATCTGGCCGGGAGGCGCTGCGCCGGGCAGCGGCGTCTTCCCGGCGTCGATGAAGTACACGCGCTGCCCGCCGAATTCAGCCCAGCACTTGCCGGGCGTCATCGTGATATGCCGCCGCAGCTTCTCCGCGCTCCACGCCCAGTCCAGGCGGAAGTCCTCGTCGGTGGTGGAAGAGAAGTAGGATGCCCTGTCGGGCAGCTGGGGCCGGCGCGGGAGCGTGCCCCGCTCGGCATCCGCGACGAACTGCTCGATCATCGTCACGCTGCGCTCGATGACGCGCTCGTACAGCGAGGCAACGGTGTCGTCGCGGCGGGTGCGCACGCGCACCTGGTACAGGATGTCGCCCGTGTCGATGCCGGGGTCCATCACGTGCATCGTCGAGCCCGCCCAGCGCTCGCCGCCGCGCAGCGTCCAGAAGACCGGGTGCTTGCCGCGGTAGGCGGGCAGCAGCGAGGCATGGATGTTCACGGCGAGCAGGCGAGGCACCGCGATCATCTGCGGCTTGAGAATCAGGGCGTAGCCCGCCGCGAGGAACACGTCTGGCTCCAGCGCCCGGAGCTGCTCGATCACGGCGGGGTCATCCGTGCGCTCAGGGTCGAAGACCGGGATGCCGCGTTCCCGCGCCACGCCGGTAAACACCGGCATCCCTTCCGGCAGCGGGTTCGTCGTGGCGCCTGCTCGCCGGCTGGCGGGCACGTTGACCACGGCGACGAGGTCGCAGGGGGCGCGGAGCAGGGCGCTGAAGTGGTGGCTGCTGAAGACGCTCTCGGAATTGCCGAAGAAGGCGAGTCGCAGTGTCATGATGGTGGGGCCTCTGACCTCGTGAGTGATGTGCGGTGCGGGCGCTTGCTACCAGCGCAGCACGCCCGCAGGAAACTGGATCTGCTTGAACATGGCAGCCCGCTGCTCCAGCGGCTCCTCGACGGCCATCCGTTCGATGGCCGAACCGAGCTGCACGCCGTGGCAGTCGGTGTGGGTCACCATGTACTGGGCCTCGTCCGGCCCGGAGAGCGCGGCGCCGTGGGCCAGCAGGATCACGTCCGGCTTCTGCGACCGCGCGAAATCGTAGTGCTCCTGCGAGCGCTCGGCCATCTCCTCGATGGAGCGGCCCTCCGCGTAGCCGGTGGTGCCGCCGCGGGTGATGCCCGCGTGGTAGATGTAGATATCCGGCGCAGCTTCGGCGAACAGCCGGCGCGCGTCCTCCATGTTGAACGCGTAGCCGATGGTGAGCAGGTCCAGGTCGCGGGCGGTGTTGAGCATGTTCAGCTCGTGCTCGTAGCCCAGACCGGTCTTCTCCAGCGTCGTGCGGAACTCGCCGTCAAACCAGGCGACGGTCGGGAAGTTGTGCACGCCGGAGTAGCCGATGTGCTTCAGGTCTTCCAGATAGAGCCGCATGTCGCGCAGCGGGTCCACGCCGTTCACCCCGGCGATGACCGGCACTTCCTTCACCTGAGGCAGCACCTCGCGCTTGCCGATATTATAGATCAGCTCGT
>CAZDLX010000215.1:0-5661 GCA_964506005.1 uncultured Anaerolineae bacterium
CGCGAGTTCATCAAGCATGCCACGTCCATCATCCTGATCGCCTCTGTCGTGGTGTGGCTGCTCGTCTCCATCCCTATCAGCCCGGCGGGCAGCTTTGCGAACGTCGAAGCCGGGGACAGCGCGCTGGCGGCCCTCAGCCGCTGGATGGCCCCGGCGTTCGAGCCGGCTGGCTTCGGCAGCTGGCAGTCGGCTTCGTCGCTGGTAACGGGCTTCGTCGCCAAAGAGGTCATCGTCTCGACGCTGAGCGTGGTATACGTCGGCGAGGCACCCGAAGCCCCCGCCAAGCCAAGCACGTTCGCGCAGGATGTAGCAGAGATCGGCCTGTCGTTCGCACAGGCAGCCTGGGACACGCTCCGCGCGACGCTCAGCCTGCTGCCCGGCGTTAATCTGATGGACGACGCACCCGAGGAAGCACCGGACGCGGCGCTCGTCGGCGCGCTGAGGCAGGCCTTCACGCCGCTCTCGGCAGTGGCCTTCCTCGTCTTCGTGCTGCTGACCGCGCCCTGCGTCACGACGATGGGCGCGCTGCGCCACGAATTCGGCACGAAGTGGATGGCGTTCAGCGTCGGCTTCATGCTCGCCATCGCCTGGACGGCGTCGGTGCTCGTCTACCAGGGCGGGCGGCTCCTGGGGTTGGGATAACATGTCACCACTTTACGCGGTACTCGACGCGATCCAGCAGGCCGGCGGCCCCGTCAGCCTGCGGCAGCTCGGCAGCGAGCTCGACATCGAGCCCTCCGCGCTGCAGGGCATGATCGACTTCTGGGTGCGCAAGGGCCGGCTGCGGCTCAGCGGCACGGAAGGCGTTGCCTGCGCGCCCGCCGCCTGCGGGAGCTGCCCGACGGGCGGCCCCGAAGCCTGCCCGGTGCTGCTCCACATGCCGCGCCGCTACGAGATCGCCGGGTAGGCTGCCACCCCACCCGGCTTCAGCCGCCTCTTGCCGGCCCGTTTTGCCCTATAATGAGAGCATCTCTGACCCTCGCAGCAGTGAGGTGTTTCGTGTGGGGCGGCTACGGCACCCGGCGGCGTCTCGATATGACGGGCGTATGGGCGGTCCTGTTCACACTCGCTTTGTTCGCCTGCATCGTGGTTATGTACATCGGCATTGAGCGGACCAGGCGGGATGCTTACGTCGCTGTGTACGGTGACGCAACCCCCGACCTGGCGGCGGCTGCCACGTCCCTCGGCATCGGCCTGTACGATGGCGGGGATGGCCGGACAACAACCGGCATTATCTGGCTGCCAGCCGCCACGACGTTTGAAACAGAGAAACCATCTGGCATGCTCGACAGCCCTGATGAGGCTGTCAACTACATCTACGATACCCGCCGCCAGCGCGACATCCTGGTGAGGGTGCGCGGTCGCGGCAACACCGAGCCGGTGGTCACTGTGTTCTCGCCAAACGGCAGCGTGCTGGCAAGCAACGACAACCCGGCAGGCGAGCGCACCGTGACGCTGAATGCCAGCCTCCCGACGAGGGGTTATTACACCATACGGGTGGCGGCGAAAGCGGTGGGGGCACCTACCCTGACCAGCACGATGATCAACTACGAGCTTGACCTCGAGACGCCGGGCGTCATCAGCGTTGTCGAGGTCCCGAAGCTGTGGCCAGCCGTGCCGGTTGTCATCATCTGGGCGCTGGGCGTCCTCGCGCTGGTTGGCAAGCTCCGGCGGCGCCCTTTCACCAAAGTTGAGGACGCTCTGCGCAATCTCTACGTTATGGCAGCCGGCGTGGACCAGCCCGAGTTGCCGCCGCCCAGCCGCCCGCAGACGGTGCTCGTACAGCGCTCACCACCGGCGGTGAGGCCTTACTACTCCGAGGGCGCTAGGCCGGCGTGCCCCACATGCGGCTGCCTGCTCGGCGTGGCGGATATGCCGGCTGAACTGCGGGGCGCTCTGCCACTCCGCCATGTTGTGTGCACGAATCCGGAATGCCCGCGGTATCTGCAGATTGAGCTGGAGAATCCCTGGCTCAACGTTGACAGCGACCCCACTAACCTTCATGCGGAGGATCCGCAATGACCAGCCAACCAGTTCCCGATGCAGCCGAACCGGATCTGGCACTGTGGCTGCGCTGGGTGCTCGCCAACACCGGCGCGGAGCTCGTTGGGCTGGGCGGTTCGGGGCTGGTGATGCTCGGCTTCTTCACGCTGAGCGACCGGGCGGAGACTGTCGGCACGATCCTGCTGCAGGCGCTCGCCGCCATCCTGCTCGGCACGCTACTGGAGGGCGTCGTCGTGGGCGTCGCGCAGTGGCTTGTGCTGCGCGGGCCGCTGCCGCGCATGCCCTGGCGCGAGTGGGTGATTGCGACGTCGGTCGGAGCCGGGATCGCCTGGCTGTTCGGCATGATTCCCAGCACGATCATCGGCATATCGCAGCTTCTCGCCCCGCCGACCGTTCCCGAGCCGGTAGCCGAACCGGCGCAGTCGTCGATGCTGCTCGGCGCGGCGGCGCTGGGATTCCTGCTCGGGCCGGTGCTCGGCTTCGGGCAGTACCTCTCGCTTGGCCGCTACGTGAAGAAGGCCGGATGGTGGATCCTCGCGAATGCCGTTGCCTGGGCGGTCAGCATGACCATCGTGTTTGCGGGGGTTGGCGCGGTGCCCGATGAGGGCACCACGTGGCGGACTATCGCCATCCTCGCCTTCTCGACGGCGAGCGCAGGCGCAGCCGCCGGTGCGATTCACGGCGCGGTGCTGCTGCGCCTGCTGAGACTGCGCCGCGCCGTGCGGCTGCCGCTCACGTGATGTGGGGCTGAGGTGGCCTCTCTTCAACCCCATCCCCCCACGACCGCCGCAAGCGGTCGCCCCCTTGCCCGGCCAACAGGCAAGGGAGGTACCCGCATCTTCCCCTCCCTGCTGGCGGGGAGGGGGTGGGCTCGCTGCGACGTTGTCGCAGCGAGGTCAGGGGTGGGGTTTCGCTTCCCCTAACGGCCCCTAGAAGCGCACCATCCGGCTGTGGATACCCGTTGCGCCGGAGGGGATCACATCCGCCGGCCGCTCGATCTGCGGCTCGCCATCGCCGTCCACACAGCGCACGCGGAGGGTATGCGCGCCCGCCTCGAACGGCCAATCCACGCGCCATACCACCCACGTCGTGTCCGAGAGCGGCTCACGCAGCTCGGCTTGCATCCACTCGCCGTCGTCCATCTGCACCTCGACGTGCGAGATGCCCCGGTCGCCCGCGTAGGCGATGCCGCCGATGGGCACGAACGTCTGCCCGTCGCGCTCCACCGCCGACTCTGTCGCCACGGTGTCGATGACAGACGTCGCTCGCACCTGCGCGACCTCGTCCCAGCGCCGCACGACCCAGTAGCCCGGCGCGTAGCGGTCGGTGACGTCCATGCGCACGATCCACTTCGGCTGCTTCATGCCGTAGCGGTCGGGGATCCAGATGCGCAGCGGGAAGCCGTGCTCCTGCGTGAGCGGCTCGCCGTCCCAGTGGTAGGCCAGCATAATGCGGTCGTCGCGGTCGATCAGGTCCAGCGAGATGGATTCGTGGAAGCCGTCCACCGAGGTAATCGTGATGTGCTGCGCCCCCGGCTGCACCCCGGCATCCGCGAGGATGTCCTGCAGGCGCGCGCCGGTCCACAGCGTCGTACCGATCAGGTCGCCGCCGACCCGGTTGGAGATGCACGACAGCGTGACGAAGCGGTGCACCGGCTCGTAGCGCGTCTTGAGGTCTTCGAGCGTGAGCTCCAGCGGGTTGTCCACCATGCCGGTGATGGCCAGCGCCCACGTCGAGCCCTCGACGCGCGGCGGGCGGGCGTTGATGTCGATGCGGTAGTGCTCCTCGATGGGCGTGTACTCGGGGCGCGTGCCGGGAGCCGGCTCAAGCTCCGCCTCCGCGTTGGGCAGCGGGTTGAGCAGCGCCGCCGCGCCGAGGGTGGCGTCCCCGCTGGGGGCGACGGCTCCCGCCTCGCCCTCTTCCTCCGGCATCAGCGCCGACTCGCCGGTCTCGGCAGCAGCTTCCTCATCCCGCGTGGAGAGCACCGCCGCCAGCCCGGCACCCACCACGGTGATCGCGGCGGTGCTGGCCCCCATGCGGATCAGGAACTCGCGCCGCCCGGTCTGCTCGACCGCCGGCTCGGTCCGCGCCGCGGTCCGGGGCAGCGCTGCGAGGCGGCGGTACGCCCAGCCTATCGCCAGCCCCCACACCGCCGAGAGCAGCACGATCCACACGGCGTTCGCCAGCGGCCCGGCAGCCGCCGTCTGGTTGACGCTCCGGCTGATCAGCAGCACGGGCACCCCGGCAAGCAGCCCGAGCAGCAGCCCGGCGAGCGGGGCGCGGCGCGCGTCGAGCGCCCGCATGATGGCGAAGGCCACCGCCCCGGCGACGATGCCCGCCACCAGCGTCGCCGTGACCGCCATCCCCTGCTCGGCGAGCTTGGCGGCGGAGCTTACCTCGACGTTGAGCGCGATGAGGACGTCTACCATGCGCTGGATGCCAAACGTGATCACGTCGCCCGGCAGGGTGCGGGCGATCCAGTCGAACAGGTCAAACGGCACCAGCGGCAGCCCGGCGAGCACGTCGCCGGCAAAGAACAGCGCGATCAGCGCGGCTGTGAACAGCCCGCCAACCAGCGCCCCCGTAAGAATACGTGGCCGCTCCATCTCCCCCTCCTCTGGCAACCCTCGATACCTTCTGTGACGCGGCTCAGCCTTGCGTTCTTACCCCGCCGGGCGCGGCTACCACGGGAGCTCGCTGCCATCCCACTGCAGAAAGCGCGCCGTATCGTCTGGCGTCAGCCCCTCGATGACGTCCAGCATGCCCCGCGCGGACTCTGCCGGCGTGAGCGGCGCGCCCTCGCCGCCGATCTCCGACTGCACCCAGCCGGGGTGTATCATCACGACGGTGATGCCCAGCGGGCGGACGTCGTAGGCCAGCGCCTTGCTGAGCATGTTGAGCGCCGCCTTGCTCGCATTGTAGCTGTAGTCGCCGCCGCTGCGCTTGCGCGCCAGCGAGCCGAGCTGCGAGGTGACGTTAACAATGCGCGGCGAGTCCCCGCGCCGCAGCAGGTCGAGGTAGCACTGAGCGACCATCAGCGGGGCGACGGAGTTCACCTCGAACGTGTGCATCAGCGTGTCCCGGTCGAGGTTGCCGGGATGCTCGCCGCGCGGGCGGACCCCGGCGTTGTTCACCAGCACGTCGAGGGCATCCGTGTGCCGTCTGACCGCCCGATGCGACGCGTCGATGCTCCCGGCGCTGGTTACATCTAGTGCAGAGATGAAAAGCCGGTCGGGGTGCTCCGCGGCCAGCGCCTGCAGATCGTGCGCACCTTCGGGGTCGCGACACGTCGCGAAGACCGTTGCGCCGCGCCGCAGCGACTCTCGCACCAGCCCCAGGCCAATGCCCCGGTTAGCGCCGGTAATCAGCATGCGCATGGCTGCTCCTCTCGTCGTGGTTGTGCGGGCGGGTGGTATGTATGACTATAGCGTGGCACCGCGCAGAATCGAGGTAGGGGCGCAGCATGCGTGTTGCGCAACTTGCATGCCTGCCCCCAGTTGTCAGCGTACGGTGGCCGATGTCCTAGCCCCCACCCCCTCTGTCGGGCTTCGCCCGACATCTCCCCCTAAGAGGGGGCGAAAACAGCTTTACGGTGCGCCACTTTCTGCCCCCTGAAAGGGGGAAGTGGCGACGTTCGCGGAGCGAACGGCGTCGAAG
>CAZDLX010000216.1:0-1372 GCA_964506005.1 uncultured Anaerolineae bacterium
GCGCATCGAGGGCTGCGGTGGCGAGGAGCTTGAGGAGTACGGCCTCGACCTGAGCGGTGACTTCGAGTACACCGTCACCGACTAACACCACCAGAAGCCACCATCGCCCCTGCCCGGCTCGCCCGGCGCAGGGGCGTTTTGCTGTCGCCCACCGGGCTGAAAAACCCACCGGAACGCGGTATCATCGGATGGCTGTGAAACTACACACAAAGAGACTGGGCGAGATACCCGCTTGATGACGAATCCGACCAACCGCTCGTTCCGCCGCCTGGCGGTCGCAACTTCGATAATGGTGTACCTGCTGATCGTCGTCGGCGGGGTGGTGCGTATCACCGGCTCGGGCCTGGGCTGCCCGGACTGGCCGCTGTGCTACGGGCGGCTGATTCCCCCGCCCGACACCGCCGCCATCATCGAGTTCACACACCGGGTCGTCGCCGCCGCGGGCGGCGCGCTGCTGCTCGCGACGCTGGGCGCTGCGTGGCAGCGCTCCCGCCGCCGCCGGGACATCACCGGCCCGATCACGTTCTCGGTGGGGCTGCTGGTGCTGCAGGTGCCGCTCGGCGCGCTCGTCGTCGCGACGGAACTTGAGCCGCTGGCGGTGGCCTTCCACCTCGGCATGGCGATGCTGATCTTCGCCGGGGTGCTGCTCACAACCATCGCGGCGTTCCGCCCTGCCGGGGAACCGCCGGTCGCCGCCAGCCGTACAGTAAAACCCGGCGCTGTGCGCCTGCTGACCGCCGCGCTGGTCGCGACGTTCCTGCTGCTGATCACCGGCGCGCTCGTCGTCGGCAGCGACGCGCAGCTCGCCTGCCCGGACTGGTCGCTGTGCCACGACGGGCTGCTGCCGCCTGCCAACGCCAGCCCGCTCATCGGCATCCACCTGCTGCACCGCTACACCGTCGCGGCGACCTCCGTGCTGCTGGCTGCCGTGGTCGTGACGTTCCGGCGAAGAGGCATGCCGCGACCGTTGGCACGCTGGGCGGCGGTGCTGGGGACGCTGTTCGCCGTGCAGGTGGTCATCGGCGGGGTGCAGGTGCTGCTGCAGATCCCGATGCTGTGGCGGGCGCTGCACCTGGCTGCCGCCGGGGGCGTGTGGGGCGTGCTCGTCGTGCTGGCGGGGCTTTCCGCGCCGGGCCAGGCCGTGCCGGAGCGCCGCCCTGCCCCGGCGCCGCCGGAGAGTGCCATGCCAACCCCGGCACAGAAGTGACCCGCCTGACACGCAGAACGAGCCGCATATGAGACGCGGCCCGTTTCTTAATACAGCGTTGCGCGGCGCTCAGGGCATGGGCGTCATCTGCTCAAGCTCGAGCAGTATCTCGGAGAAGATCTGGTTGAATTCCGGCCCGGACAGCGCTATCAGTACGAACAGGCA
>CAZDLX010000216.1:1382-5643 GCA_964506005.1 uncultured Anaerolineae bacterium
GCGCAGGCGACGATAGACGGGAGCAGAACCGTGACGACAGCCTTCCCCCACCCAAACCTGTTCGCCGCTTTGACCAGAATGACATCCAGCGCGAACGTGTAAAGCGACACCACCAGAGCGACGATGGACGCCAGAATGCCAATACAGGGCACATTGCTGAGCAGCCCGACGACGCTCCCAAAGAGGGTTGCCGGTCCCCAGTAGCACGCCCTCCCGTAAAGAATATCCCGGTAGGTGCCTTCGCCGCCCAGCATCTGTGCGACGATATTCGTGATCCCTGCGCCGATTGCCAGCCCGAGTGCGGCAAAAGCCCCGGTCAGTGGCACCGCGCAGAGCAATATGAGCATTATCACTCCACCCATGTCGGAGGCCTCGCCGAGCACGCCCTGGCTACTCAGGACAACGGTGCCAGCGATGATCTGGATGATGCCGACGATAAGCCCGACCACAAACACCCAGGTAAAGGCACGCCCGGAAGTCGCCTTCGGATCGTCGAGGAGCTCGCGGTAGGAGTCAGGGTCAGGCTCCGTTACTGCCTTGATCCAGGCCTCGTACCACGGAAAGCTGCGGGGCGGCACCCGGGCGGGTGGCTCCCCGATTGAACTGGAGCTGCCCCAGTCGCTGAGCGAGAAGGATTGGTCGGTCATGACTGCCTCCGGGTGAGGGTTGAACGAGGTGTCTTTCGGGCCACTGTCTTGCGCGGCAGGTTGCAGCCAGCGGCGCAGGGCTGTGCCCATTGTATGCGGATTCGCAGCGGTGTTTACCCGAACGTGTAGGAAATACGGGATACTCCCCAGTCGTGATGGCGGAGTATGCGCGGCACAGGCAAAACGGGCCGCGTCTGAGACGCGGCCCGTTCGGTTCTAACTGGAGGTTGTCAGACGAGCAGCCGCAGCGGCTCTTCGAGGATGGCCTTGAAGTGCTGGGTGAAGGCTGCCGCCTCCGCCCCATCCGTCACCCGGTGGTCGGCGCTGAGCGTGGCCTTCATGCGGTAGCCAACGCCGATGCTGCCATCCTCCTTGACGACGGGGACCTTTTGCGCGGTGCCCAGCGCGAGGATAGCCGCCGACGGCGGGTTGATGATCGCGACGAAGTGCTCCACATCCCACGGGCCGAGGTTTGAGACGGCGAACGTCTCGCCCTCGACGTCCTCGGGCTTGACCTTGCCCTCGCGGGCCCGTCCGATCATCTCCTTGTGGCGCTGGGCCAGCGTGCTCAGCGACGCCTGGTCGGCGTCTCTGCTGACGACGTTGATCAGCCCGTCCTCCACCGCCACGGCGATGCCCACGTTGACGTGCCCGTAGCGCACGATGGTATCGCCGTTGAAGGCCGCGTTGATGTTCGGGAACGCGCGCAGCGTGAGCGCCGCCGCCTTCACGATGATATCGTTGAGCGAGATCTTGATCCCGTCGTCGGCAAGTCGCTCGTTCAGCGCCTTGCGCAGGGTCATCACCTTCTCCATGTCGATGTCGACGGTGACGTAGAAGTGCGGCACCTGCTGCCGCGACTGGACCATGCGCTGCCCGATGCGCGCGCGCATCCGCGGCGTCTCGATGACCTCGTCGTCAGCGCCGGGCTGGACTTCCATGTACCCGACCTCGACCGGACCCGCAGCCGCCGCAGGACGGGCGGGGGCGCGCTTCGGCGCTGCCGGGGCTGCCGCCTCAGGCTGCTCCGAGTAGGCCTCCACGTCCGCCCGGACGATGCGGCCCTGCGGCCCGCTGCCCTCGACCCGGCGCAGGTCGATGCCGAGATCGTCGGCGACCCGCCGGGCGAGCGGGCTGGCCCGGACGCCGTCGGGCAGGCCCGGCTCGTCCTCCATCTCCTCCTCGGGGACGGCCATCTTGCGCTGGCCCGTCTCGTCTGCGACGGCTTCCGCCGGCGGTTCCGCCGTTTCCGGCACTTCCTCGCTGACGGCGGTTTCGGCTTCCGCCGCTTCCACCTCCGCGCCACCATCCCCGACGCCCAGCGCGGCGAGATCGACCTCCTCGCCCTCCTCGCCGACCACGGCAATCGGCGCACCGATGGGCACCCAGTCGCCGGCATCGACGAGATGCTGCAGGATCGTGCCGGAGGTATACGCCTCGACCTCGACCGTGGCCTTGTCCGACTCGATCTCGGCGATCACGTCCCCCGACTGCACCTGCTCGCCGGGCTGTTTGAGCCAGTTAATGAGCTGGCCCTCACGCATATCGAAGCCCAGCTTCGGCATGTTGATCAGTTCTGCCATACTCTCCGCTACCCCTTTCTCAATCCGGCCTACGCACCGGCCCGGCGAACCGGGCTGCTCGCCGGCAGGAACTGCTCGGGTCAGTCACACCTATCGCCGTCACCCGTCGCGGTGATAACGCACAGCCGGGTTACAGCGTCTTCTTGACCGCGTCGATGACCTTCTCCACGTTCGGCAGCGCGCTCTGTTCCAGATCGCGCGAGTACGGCAGCGGCACGTCCTCGGAGTTCACCCGCTGCACCGGCGCGTCCATCCAGTCGAAGCACTCGTCCTGCAGGCGCGCGGCCACCTCACCCGAGACGTTGTAGTACGGGTGCGCTTCCTCCACGACGACGGCCCGGTTCGTCTTCTTGAAGCTCTCGAAGACCGGGTCCAGGTCGAGGGGGCGCAGCGAGCGCAGGTCGATAACCTCGGCGCTGATGCCGTCCTTCTCCAGCTCGGCGGCGGCGTTCAGCGAGATCTCCATCATCTTGCCGTAGGAGACGATGGTCACGTCCTCGCCGTGGCGCTTCACGTCCGACTTGCCAAGCGGCACGAGGTACTCGTCAACCGGCACTTCGTCGCGGTTCTGGTAGAGCGTGCTGTGCTCGACGAACAGCACCGGGTTGTCGTTGCGAATGGCCGCCTTGAGCAGCCCCTTCGCGTCGGCGGGGGTGCTCGGCATCACGGTGAGCAGGCCCGGGAAGTGCGCGAAGAGCGGCTCGGGCGCGTGCGAGTGCGACGCGCCGAGCTGCCGCCCGCCGCCGCTGGTCGTCCGCACCACCATCGGCACCGAGAACTGGCCGCCAAACATGTAGCGAGCCTTGGCCCCGCTGTTGACGATGGCGTCGAGAGCCAGGAAGGCGAAGTTAATGGTCATGATCTCGGCGATGGGCCGCAGCCCGTTCATCGCCGCGCCGACCGCCGTACCGACGATGCCCATCTCGGCGATGGGGGTGTCTCGCACGCGGCGCGGGCCGAACTCGTCGTAGAAGCCGCGTGTCACGGCGTAAGTGCCGCCCCACACGCCGACTTCCTCGCCGAGAATGAACACGCGCTCGTCGCGCTCCATCTCCTCCCACAGCGCCTCGGAGATGGCCTCGCGGAACGACATCCGCTTCGTCTCGCCCTTGAGCGCCTCTTCGAGCGTCTTCACGTTGTTATCTTTGAATGAGAGGTCAGTCAACATAGACATCGGTGAACAGCTCCTCCTGCTCGGGCCACGGGCTCTGCCGCGCGAATTCAACTGCCTCCTCGACCGCCTGCTCACCTTCCTCGCGCATCCGGGCGAGGTCCTCCTCCGTTACCAGCCCTTCTTCCAGAATCTGCTGGCCCCAGCGCTCGATCGGATCGAGGGACTGCTTCTCCTGGACCTCCTGGGCCGGACGGTAGCGCTCGGGGTCGCCCATCGAGTGGCCCTTGTAGCGGTAGGTGATGGCCTCGATGAAGTACGAGCCGTTCCCCTCACGGGCATACGCGATGCCCTCTTCGAACACCTCGTACAGCGCGGTCAGGTCCATACCGTCGACCTGGATGCAGCACGGCATGCCGTAGGCCTCGGCCTTCTTGGCGATGTCGGCAACGGCGGATGCCGCCGTAACGGCAGTGCCCATTCCGTACTGGTTGTTCTCGACGACCCACACGACGGGCAGATCCCACACGGCAGCCATGTTGAGCGCCTCGTGGAAGTAGCCGATGTTCGTCGCGCCGTCGCCCATCAGCGCCATGGTGACGCGGTCTTCCCCGCGATACTGGTCGGCGAGGGCAATGCCCGTCGCGAGCGGCAGGTGCCCGCCGACAATCGCCCAGCCGCCCCAGAAGCGCTTATCGGCGTCGGCGAGGTGCATCGAGCCGCCCTTACCCTTGCTCACACCGTCGATCTTGCCGAACATCTCGGCCATGACGCGGTTCGGGTCCAGCCCGCGCGCCAGGGCGATGCCGTGGTCGCGGTAGGCGGTGATGATGTTATCATCCTCGCGCAGGGCGTAATCCGCTGCGACGGCAATCGCCTCCTGCCCGATGTACAGGTGCAGGAAGCCGCCAATGTCGCCT
>CAZDLX010000217.1:0-5616 GCA_964506005.1 uncultured Anaerolineae bacterium
GTCGCCGTGCTGGGTCTTGAAGATGGCCCTGTATTTCTTCTCGGGGTCAATCACCATCTCGGGTGGGCTGCTGTACTGCTTCTCCATCTGTTGGTCTCCTTACAGATTGTTGCCGGTAAAGCTATTACACTGCGGTACTGATCATAGCGCGGGATGCAGACGCATGCAGACCAGTGAAGCGCGGTTCTTGCCCACATCAAGTCATTGATTGAACCGGGGGCGTGTGTTACGCTTATGCAAATCCCCGCCACTGTGGCCAGGCATTGATCAGGCAGCCGTGCGACCGCACGCAGGAGGAGACCTCGTGGACGAGCAGTGTCATCATGTCCTGGTGATAGGCGCCGCCAACCTCGACGTGAAAGGCCGCCCCGAGAGCGCGCTGATCCGCGGCAGCTCGGCGCCCGGCATCATCCGCAGCAGCCTCGGCGGCGTCGCGCGCAACATCGCGGAGAACCTTGTCCGGCTGGACGTGCCCACCGTGCTCATTACGGCCGTAGGCGACGACCAGACCGGCGAGCGCCTGCTCGGGCGGGCAGCCGGGCGCGGCATCGACATCAGCGAGGTGCTGATCGTCGAGGGGCGGCGCACCGGCTCTTACATGGCGCTGCTCACGGCGGAAGGCACGCGGGACGTAGCGCTCCACGATATGGGCATCATCGAGGAGATCACACCGGCGTACCTCGACGAGCGCCGCCCGCTGTTCGAAGACGCCTGCCTCGTGGTGATCGACGCCAACCTCACCCCACCAACCATCGCGAAGGTCGTCGAGCTGTGCGACGAGTACGGCGTGCCGCTGTGTGCCGACCCCACCTCGACGCTGCTGGCCGGGCGGCTGCGACCGCACCTCGCCCATCTCTACATGGCCTCGCCCGACGTACAGGAGGCAAGCGCCCTGTGCGGCATGGACTTCGACCCCAACGACCGCGATGCGGCGCTGGAAGCCGCCGCCCGGCTCGTCTCAATGGGCGTGGACCTCGCGGTGATTACGATGGGCGAGTTCGGCGCCATCTACGCTGACGGCGACACGAGCGGGCACGTCCCCGCAATCATAACGGAGGTCGTGGACCCGACCGGCGCGGGCGATGCGCTGACCGCCGCGATCATCTTCGGGCTGCTGGAGGAGATTCCACTCGACGAGTGCGTGCGGCTGGGCGTGACGGCGGCCTCGCTGACGCTCCGCAGCCGCGACTCCGTCCGCCCCGATCTAAGCGTCGATCTGCTGTACGACGAGCTCGCCACGTAACCACACCCGGGGAGGTGCTCTGCCATGCCCATCAGCGATTACCTGACCATTGCGCCAACCGTGCAGGACGCGCTCGACGCGGGCCGCCCGGTCGTCGCGCTCGAATCGACTGTCATT
The DNA here is from genome assembly GCA_964506005.1 of uncultured Anaerolineae bacterium. Classification (GTDB taxonomy): domain Bacteria; phylum Chloroflexota; class Anaerolineae; order Aggregatilineales; family UBA3940; genus UBA3940. Next base: position 1,361 of record CAZDLX010000217.1, read on the forward strand.
TCACATGGCCTTCCCCGCCCCCAGAACCTTGAGACCGCCCGGCGCTGCGAGTGGGTGATCCGCGAGGAGGGCGCTGTCCCGGCGACCATCGGCATTATCGGCGGGCGGATCGTCGTCGGGCTGAACGACGACCAGCTCCGCACGCTGGCCTTCGAGGATGGCGTGCGCAAGGTTTCAAGGCGCGATTACCCCATTGCCGTCGCTCGGGGCGAGCACGGCGCGACGACCGTCGGCGGCACGATGATGGCCGCCTACCTCGCGGGCATCCGGGTATTCGCGACCGGCGGCATCGGCGGGGTGCACCGTGGAGACGCGGGCGACGTCTCCGCCGATCTGCCCGAGCTTGCGATGACCTCTGTTGCGGTGGTGTGCGCCGGGGCCAAGTCGATCCTCGACCTGCCGCGCACGCTCGAGTATCTCGAAACGGCGGGCGTGCCCGTGCTCGGCTACGGGACGGACACTTTCCCGGCGTTCTACGCGACGAGCAGCGGCCTGCCCGTTGATGCGCGGGTGGACTCGCCCGACGAAGCTGCGGCGATCATCTACGCCAAGTGGGACATGGGCCTGGAGGGCGGGATGCTCGTGACGGTACCGCCGCCCGCCGACCTCGCCCTGCCCTCCGACCAGATGGACGCCGCGGTGCGCGAAGCCCTGGTCGAAGCGGAATCGGAGGGCGTAACGGGCAGGGCGCTGACCCCGTACCTGCTCGACCGGGTGAGCGCGCTCACCGCCGGGCGCAGCCTCGCCGTGAACATCGCCCTGCTCGAGCAGAACGCGCGGGTCGCGGCGCGCATCGCCGCCGCGCTTGAGCAGCGCATCGCCGCTAACTCCTGACGCATCACCGCCGCGAGAATCGAGCAGGGGCAAGGCTCGGGCCTTGCCCCTGCTTTGTCTGTGCTCTCTGTGAAATCTGTGGACTGTACTAAAACAGGTCGATGGTCAGCGGGAAGATCGCGTGCATGATCAGCCCGAGGATGAACGTGCCGCCTGCCAGCCGCGTGAAGCGGAACGCCAGCGACACAAACCACAGCGGCCAGACGGTGTAGCCCGCCGGAGGCTCGTCCGGCCTGGGCTTCGAGTACGCTGCCAGCGTCTCAACCAGCATAGGCACGGACAGCAGCACCAGCAGCAGCCACACACTCAGGTCGCCGGCGAGCACCAGCACAAACACGACGACGTAGAACAGCACAAACAGCGCCTGGTTCAGACGCTTGGCCGCCTTCTCGCCGATGATCACCGGCAGCGTGTGGATGCGCTCGGCGCGGTCCTGCGGGATCTTGTCGATGTGCTTGCCGATGAGCACCGTCGTCACCAGCAGGGCGTACGGGATCGTTGCCAGCAGCGCCCAGCCCGGCAGCTCGCCCGCGGCGGCGTAGTACGTGCCGCCGGTCATCAGCGGCCCCCAGACCAGAAACACGCCGAGCTCGCCCAGGCCAATACGCTTCAGGCGGACGGGTGGCGCGGTGTAGAACACGCTGATGAACAGCCCCGCCAGCGCAAAGCCGACGATCAGCGGGCCGCGCACCGCCGTCAGGTAGAGCATGATGCCGAGATCGAGCAGGTTTAGCAGCACGATGGCGGCGATCATCTCCCGCTTGCTCGTCAGGCCGGAGAGCAGCGGGTGCGGCGCGTACTGCGCCCGCACGTAACCCGCCGTCGAGTCCAGCCCAACCGCCAGGTCGAAGTAATCGTTGACGAGGTTGTTGGCCGCGTGGGCCGCCGTCAGCCCGACGACCGCCAGAATGAACGTCAGCCAGTTGAAGCCCGGCGCGCCGATGGCCAGCAGCCCGCCGATGATGCCCGCCGTGAGCGTCATCGAGAAGACGCAGGCGCGGGTCATCACCAGCCACTTGGAGACGGCGTCGTAGGCGCGCTCTGCCGGCAGGTTGCAGCCGAGCACCGCCGCCTTCCAGTTCTCCCACAATTCGGGGAGCGTGCGGCGCTCCCTCTGCACCTGGGTGCCTGTCGATTGCATCTGTTCCCCTCACGTTAGAATGATGCTTTTACAAGTTTTAGAGTGGATTGAATACACCGACCCTGAGTATACGCCGTCAGCGGCTGTAATTCGAGTAAACAGACACGATTTATCGGCGGGGCCATGACGCCGGGCGGTAGGCCGGGTAGGCGAGTTTACGTCACGGGTTGGGAGGTAGATAGGCCTCAAATGTGACTTCGATGCCCTGAAACGCCTCGAACGTCAGGTCCATCGCGTCGAGGTTCAGGTTCCGGCGGATATTCTCGAAGATCTCGGCGTAGCTGTACGGCAGGCCGTCCTCCAGACTCAAGCCGACCGCCGCGATCAGGTCCCGGATATCATCCTCACCGCCTTCGATCTCCAGGAACCAGCCGTAGGGCATCTCGTCCAGCACTGCTTCAGCCCGCCGCCAGGTGAAGACTTCGCGGCGTTTCTCGTAGCGCCAGTAGGGCCGGTAGCCCAGCACTTCGAGGATGGCCGACATCGCTTCGGCGTCGGCAATCGTCAGCTCGATCTCGCGCCGGGAGAGGATAGCTGAGTCGGCGTCCTCGGGTCGGGTCTTCACCGTCAGCGTGTAGAAGAGATCGCCGCCGCCCTCCGTCCGGCGCAGTCGCAGGATCATACCCTGCCGGGTGAGCGTGCGGCGTGCGTCGTCGAAGCGGATGTTAAGCTCGTCGTACCTGCCCTGCGAAATCGCGCCGGCCTGGATAAGTGCTTCGCGAACCGCGACAGCATCCTCAAGTGGCAGCTTAATCTCGGTTTCCAGGCGGTCCGGCATGTCGCTCTCCTGATTGGTCGGCGCATCTTTTTCACGGGCACTTCACACCCGGCGGTCGGGCGGCTCATCTCGACTGGCGAGCACGTCGTCGAAGATGGGGCACACGTAGCCCAGCGCTTCCGCGCACGCCCCGGCAACGTCCACCGGCGGCTCGACGCCGAAGCTCCGCAGCATCCGGGTGACGTGGCACAGCGGCAGGCCCATCACATTCGAGTAGCAGTGCTCGAAGTTCTCGACGGGATGGAAGGCTTCATTCTGGATGCCGTACGCCCCCGCCTTGTCGAACGGGTCACCGCTAGCAATGTAGGCCTCGATCTCCTCGTCGGTGTACCGGCGCATCGGCACCGGGCTGGTGACCAGCCCGGTGAGCCGCCGCCCGCTCGACGTGTCGAGCAGCGTCACGCCCGTCATGACGTGGTGTGTGCGACCGCGCAGGCGGCGCAGCGTAACACGGGCCTCGGTGGCATCGGCGGGTTTGCCGAGCACGTCTTCCCCATCCACGACGATGGTATCAGCGGCCAGCACCAGAGCGGGCTCATCGAGCAAGGATGCCGCCGCCTCGGCCTTCTGCTGGCTGAGGCGGCGGGCATAGGTCTCTGGTGTCTCGCCCGGCTGCTGGGTTTCATCCATCTCGGGGGTGACGACCCGGAACTGGAGGCCCGTCAGCGAGAGTAGATCGTGCCGGCGCGGGGAGCGAGAGGCGAGAACGAGGTCCACGCGGCGTTAGTGCTCGTGTTCGTGCCCGTCGTGCACGTGGCCGTGATCCAGCTCTTCCTCGGTCGGCTCCCGGAGGTTGGTAATCCGCACCTGGAAGCGGAGCGTCTTGCCTGCCATCGGATGGTTGAAGTCCAGCGTTACAGTTTCGTCGGTGACCTGCTGCACCTGAGCGACGTAGACGTTGCCGTCTTCATCCTGCACCTCAAGCACCATGCCCTCCTCCGGCGTGAAGTCGAGCGGGAGGTCTGTGAGGCTCACTTCTTCGACGTTCTCGGGGTCACGGGGGCCATAAGCCTCATCCGGCGTGACGGTGATGTCCTTCTCATCGCCAACCCGGAGGCCATGCAGCGCGCGTTCCAAGCCGGGGATAATGTTGTCATACCCGTGCAGGTAGACGAGCGGGTCGTCTTCCTCCGACTCTTCAACCAGCTCCCCATCCGACCACAGCTTGTACTGTAGTTCGACAACAACGTCGTCCTGGACTATCTCCGGGGGCATGTGACACTCTCCTACTGAGTTTTTGTGAAATCCTTGACAGGTCCGTTCGATGCGGTATACTTCCGACCTGCACCTTCCCTTTAGTATATCGCCAATGCGCTCTGCATGTCTTCAGCAAGAGTGCCAGATGTTAGCAATATGCAAGAACCGGGAAGCTGCTCAAGAAAGTTCTTGCGCTAACTGGGACCATACGATATACTTACCAACGCTTCAGGGGATCATCCCCAACAGGAAGCTTGAAAATCGAGGAGGAGAGCCGCCGGACCGGAAACGACTTGAGCAAGCGAG
>CAZDLX010000218.1:0-5575 GCA_964506005.1 uncultured Anaerolineae bacterium
CGCCTTCGGCGCGGTGACGATCTTCTCGATGAAGCGCCTGTTCATGGCCGAGGAGGTCCAGCAACCGCTGGTCAACACGACGATGATCCTGGCCGACTTCGGGCTGGCGGCGGTGCTCGTCGCGCTGGCCGCAGTGATGATCTGGCGGCTGGCTGACCTGTTCGCCCGGCGCGGACGCTGGCACGACGAGCTCGCCGAGGAACTTCCCGAGCTGGCCGAGAGCGCCGCACCGCCCGCCGAACCAGTGGAAACCCTGAAACCTGCCGGAGGGATGACGAAATGAGAGCCCGCACACTGCTCTTCGCAGGCCTCGCCGTGCTCCTGCTGGCGGGCTGCGCCGCCGAAATCGAGATGCCGCCTGCGCCGCCGCTGGCCGTGGAAGCAGGCGCCAACCCCGAAACGTGGGCGCTCATCCCGGCAGGCGAGTTTCTCAAGGGCCAGTTCGAGGAAGAAACCCTGCTGGCGTACGACTACGAGATCATGGTCACGCCGGTGACGAACGCCCAGTACGCCGCCTATCTAAACGAGGCGCTGGCCGCGGGCGCGATCAGCGTTGGTGAAGACGGCGTACTCGGCTACTATCCCGGCGACACCTTCCGCGGCTACAAGCATGAGGAGGAGATCGCCGCCGGGGACTGGCTGCACATGCCGCTCGACGAGCCGAACCAGCGCGTGCGCTGGGATGGTGAGGCATTTGCCGCCGTGCCCGGCTACGAGGACCACCCCGCAACCTACGTGACGTGGTTCGGGGCGCAGGCCTACTGTGAATTCTACGACTGGCGGCTGCCCGGCGAGGACGAGTGGGAGAAGGCGGCCCGCGGCGACGACGCCCGCCCGTACCCGTGGGGCGAGGACATCGCCGCGAGCAACGCCAACTACTACGCCAGCCGCGACCCGTTCGAGGCCGACTTCGGCAAGCAGGGCGATACGACTCCGGTCGGCTTCTACAACGGGCAGACGTACGGCGGCTTCGAGACGGTCGACTCGCCGAGCCCGTACGGGCTGTACGACATGGCCGGCAACGTCTGGCAGTGGACGAGCAACGTCTACGAGAATCAGCATTACCGCTTCATGCGGGGCGGGAGCAAGGGCGACTACAGCTACATGCTGCGCGTGTGGTCGCGCAACAGCGCCGGGCCCGACTACTACAGCGCCAGCGTTGGCTTTCGCTGCGCCCGCGACACCGGAGTGATGAACGCGCAATGACGGCAATCACGCACGCCCTGACCCGGACCGGCTTCGCCATCACCACCCGGCTGCGGCTGTACTGGCAGCTCGTCAAGAGCCTGCAGACCGGCCTGCTGCTCGTCACCGGGGTGGCGGGTTTCATGAGCGCCCGCTGCCCCTGGGCGTCATGGGGCGCACTGCTCGGCCTGAGCGGCAGCCTGCTGCTCGCCATCAGCGGGAGCACGCTGCTGAACATGGTCTACGACCGCGACATCGACGCGAAGATGGCGCGCACCATGCAGCGCCCGCTGCCCTCGGGCAAGCTAAGCGCGCGTGAGGCGCTCGCCGTCGGGCTGGTGATGTCCGGCGCGGGCGTCGGCTGGGCGCTCAGCCTGGCCCCGCTGTACGGTGCGGTGGTCTTCGCGGGGCTGTTCTTCGACGTCGTCGTCTACACGATGTGGCTCAAGCGGCGCACGCCGTGGTCCATCGTGTGGGGCGGCGTCGCCGGGGGGATGCCCGCGCTGGCCGGTCGCGCCTTCGGCGTGGGGCGCATCGACGAAGTCGGGCTGCTGCTTGCGCTGGCGGTGCTGTTCTGGATCCCAACGCACATCATGACGTTTGGGGCCAAACATGCCCACGACTATGCCCGGAGCGGTGTGCCAGTGTTCGCCAACACGCATGGCCAGCAGATCACCCGCGTCATGGTGACGCTCTCGACAGTGGCTGCGGTGGTCGTGATGCTGTTCACCTGCTGGCAGATCGGCCTGCACGTGAAGTCGCTGCACGCCTCGCTGGCACTGGGCGCGGTGCTCGTCGCGCTGACGCTCACCAGCCTCGCCCGTCCGTCGTCGCGCCTGAACTTCGGCGTATTCAAGTTCGCCTCGCTGTACATGCTGGGCTCGATGGTCGCCATCATCGCAGGCGTATAAGCCTCGCTCCTTGCAGCCCACAACCTGTCCACATCGCCGGGCCGGGTGGTTAGCCGCCACCCGGCAGGTGTGGCCAGGTAGTGGGCTTTACATGCACCGGGAAGTATGGTACACTATCGCGCGAACAGGCGCGCATGCGAACCCACAGGGTAAGCTCGGCTGTTTGCTTTTTTGTTCGCCAGACTCGACGCATATACCCGCTCGTGGGCCGGCGAGCGTCGGGCTGCCGATTACCACCGTACAGCCAGCGCTCATTCGGGAGCACCGGTTGCGGGGGAGCGCTCAACCATCAATAAATAGGGCAGTAAACAAATTATGGCCTTGCGATCGCCCTGCTCGGGCGGTCTTTTTCACATGTAGGCAAGTAGGAGGTTGAATCTAGTATGGTAAACGAAGCAGTCTATCTCACGCAGGAAGGTTATGAGAAGCTGGAGCAGGAGCTCAACGAGCTGCGGACGGTGCGCCGTCACGAGGTCGCGGAGCGGCTGCGCCTGGCGCTCGAGGAGGGCGGGGACCTCGTCGAGAATGCCGAGTACGACGACGCCAAGAACCAGCAGGCGTTCGTCGAGGGGCGCATCCAGCACCTTGAGAACCTGCTCAGCCGCGCCCGTATCATCGAGGAGCAGGCGCACGATGGCCCGGCGGATGCCGTGCGCCTCAACAGCTTCGTCACGATTCAGGAAGACGGCTACGAACCCGAGACTTACCACGTCGTCGGCCCGGCAGAAGCCGATCCCCACGAGGGCCGGATCAGCGACGCCTCCCCGCTCGGGCGCGCGCTGATGGGCAAGCGCCCCGGCGACAAAGTCACCGTGAAGGCCCCTGACGGCAATTTTGAGGTTGTGGTACTCTCTGTAAAGTAAGCGTTATCCCTTAGCAGGATGGTAAACCCGAACAGTGTGGGAACCCAACGACCTCGAACGGCAGCGTGTTGACAAGCTGAACCGCCTGCGCGAGCGCGGCATCGATCCATATCCTCTCCGGGTGCGGCGCACCCACACCATCGACGAGGCTGTCCGCGCCTTTACCGGGGCGGAGGCCAGCACACCCGAGGGTGAGGAGCCACCGGCCATCCCGGTAGCGGTCACCGGGCGCGTGATTGCCCACCGCCCGCAGGGCAAGTCGTCGTGGGGGCAGATCGAGGATGGCACGGGCCGCGTGCAGATCTGGCTGCGCGTCAACGAGGTCGGCGAGGAGACGCAAGCGCTCTACAACGACGACATCGACCTGTTCGACTTCGTCGAGGTCGAGGGCACGATGATGCGCACGCGCCGCGGCGAAGTGACCGTGCTGGCGACGGGCTTCCGGCTCATCGCCAAGTCTCTGAGCCCGCTGCCCGTCGTCAAGGAGCGCCGGCTCGAAGACGGCACCGTCGAGCGCTACGGCGGCTTTACCGACCCCGAGGAGCGCTACCGGCAGCGCTACGCGGACCTCGCCGTAAACCCCGACGTGCGCGAGGTGTTCCGCATCCGGGCGAAGGCCATCAGCGCCGTGCGCCGCTTCCTCGACGAGCAGGGCTTTATCGAGGTCGAGACACCGATCCTGCAGCCGATCTACGGCGGGGCGGCGGCGCGACCTTTCGTCACGCACCACAACCAGCTCCGGCAGGATCTGTACCTGCGCATCAGCTTCGAGCTGTACCTGAAGCGGCTGATGGTCGGCATGTACGACGCCGTGTACGAGATCGGGCGTGACTTCCGCAACGAGGGTGTCTCCCGCAAGCACAACCCCGAGTTCACGCAGGTCGAGTGGTACAAGGCCTACATCGACTACAACGGCGTGATGGACCTCACCGAGCGGATGCTGGCGTACGTCGCGGAGGCGGTGTGCGGCAGCACGACGATCACTTTCCAGGGCCACGAGATCGACCTCGCGCCGCCCTGGGAGCGCATCACCCTGCGCGACGCCATCCTGCAGCGCACCGGCATCGACTACATGCAGCACCCCGACGCCGCCTCGCTGGCGGCGGCCATGCGGGAGAAGGGCAAGCGCCCCGACCCCGACAGCACGTGGGGCAAGCTGGTCGACTCGCTGCTGGGGACGGACGTCGAGCCGCATCTCATCCAGCCGGCGTTCATCATCGACTACCCGCGCGACATCAGCCCGCTGGCGAAGATGAAGCCCGGCGACCCGGACCACGTGGAGCGGTTCGAGTTCTTCATCGGCGGGCTGGAGATGGGCAACGCCTTCACCGAGATCAACGACCCGCTGGATCAGGAGCAGCGCTTCGTTGACATGGGGCGGCTCTATGGGGCCGAAGATGAAGAGGCGCACCCGGTTGACGAGGACTACCTGCGCGCCATGCGCTACGGCATGCCGCCCAATGGCGGCTTCGGCATGGGCATCGACCGGCTGATCATGCTGCTCGCCGACCGGCCCAACATCCGCGAGGTCCTGCTGTTCCCGCACCTGCGGACCCGCGAAGACGAGGCATAATCCAGAACCCCACCCCCGACCGGCAACGGCCTTTGGCCGTTGCCGCCCACCTCCTCCCCGCCAGCAGGGAGGGGAAGGGGGTTGAACTGCTGCATCTTCCGCAGCCCGCCTCACCCGGCGGGCTGCTTCATTTCCAGCTCTACTTCCTCGTACCGAGCGGCTTCCTCCTCGACGGAGCGCCCGGCTTCTCCACGCAGGTAGGCGTCGAAGAAGGCCCGGCTGAGGCCGCGCACGATCTCGACCATGCGCTCGGGCTCGACGGAGCCGTAGCGGGCCTGTGCCGCGTCGTCGTCCAGACTGCCCTGAGCAGCCCGCAGAAAGTAGCCGTCGCCAAAGGCCTGGTGCGTCGCGCCGTCGATCTCCGCGAGGAAGGCATCCGCCTGCACGCCCTCGTAGACGCGGCGCACCTCGGGGCTCTCCGCCGTACCCGCGCGTGAGGCGGCGACGTACAGATAGGGCGCTGGCATGCCCAGCTCCTGCAGGCGCGGCGGGTGGCTGCCGTCGAAGTTGATCGCCCCGGCACAGCGCTCCGCCAGGATGCGGCACAGCTCTGCCGACGCACCGCCTCCAAACGAATGCCCGAAGAACCCCAGCCGGTCGAGGTCGAGCCGCCCCCCGAAGTCCTCGTCGTTCAGACGATTGAGCTGCTGGATCGCGAACGTGGCGTCGGGCAGCCAGTTCAGATACAGCTCCGCGCCGTAGGGGTCGCGCGGGTCCAGCGCGGCGAGGAAGGCCGCATCGCCGGGAAATGGAGCGACCTCCTCACCCTCGGCCACCAGCGCAACCTCGTCGGCGTAGGGATGGCTCACCGCGGCAACCGCATAGCCGTGGCTGGCGAGGTCCTGCGCCAGCGCCGCGTAGACGGTTGGCATCGCCATAAAGCCCTGGCTGAAGATCAGCACGGGGACCGTTCCGCCGGTGTCTGCGAGGGGAGCCGCCTCGACGGCGTGTCCGAGCCAGGTGTTCGCCGCCTCGTCGAGGCCCATGGCACCGGCCAGCCGCTCGTCGAGGTACGGGCCGGGTGCTGCATCCGCCCCGGCATC
>CAZDLX010000219.1:0-5564 GCA_964506005.1 uncultured Anaerolineae bacterium
CGTCTACCCCGAGCACGACATCTTCATCCAGCAGACCAAGCTCAAGAACACCCTGCGCTGGATGTTGGGAGAAGAGCAGATCACGCACCTGGGCCTGGAGTACTACCAGGAGGACTAGACCCGCAGGAACAGCGTCCGCGCGTGCGCGCCCCCTCCCTCGTCAGGAGAGAGGGGGCGCGCAGCGTTTCCGGATCGGACGCGAACCCGCCGTTCCAGGCCACTCGACGGCTCGGGCAGCCCTGGCGCGCTGCTTCAGGCGGTGGGCGGCCGCCAGGGCTGGTGCTCGTGGGCGAGCCAGACCAGTTCGGGGTCGAGCGAGAGCAGCCGCAGTTGGCCTTCGCTGTATGGCTCGTCGAGCTCGCCGAACCACACCGCCACGTCGCCCGCGACGATCACCGGACGCCCGCCGGTTTCGATGACGGCCATCTGCATGCCGTCCGTGTGGCCCGGCGCCGGAACGAGCCGGAGCCCGGGCAGCAGCTCGTGCTCGCCGTCGACCGGCACGTACTGCACGCCGGGCGCGTCGACCCACTCGCGCAGGGTGTAGCCCTCCTGGTTGCGCGCGTCCTCAAGCTCCCGGCGCTGGACGTAGATCGGCTTGCCGGCGAAGAGGTGGTTGCCGCCGCAGTGGTCGGCGTGCAGGTGGGTGTTGACGACGATGTCGACGCTGGCGAGGTCGAAGTCCTGCTCGTTCAGTGGATGGAGGCGGGGCTCCAGCTCGGCGGCGAACGGGTGCAGCTCGGTCATGCCGGTGTCGACCAGCACGCGCGCGTCGGGATGGTCGATGACGTGCACGTAGAGCGGCATCGGCTCGCCAGCGGCGGTCAGGTCGGCGACGAGGATTGGGGTGATCGTGATCGAGGTGGGGGAGTTCATCGTGTATCACCGGCCGTGGTGGCGATTGAAATGTGAATCAAGTCGATCTCCTTTACCGGTTACTGGCGTAGGGTGGCTGAGAGCACTGCCCGGCGCACCGGCCAGGCAGTGTCGTTGGTCATTGGCTGGTCGTGCAGCGAGCCGGGTGACGCGGAGGCGCTCAGGATTCCGGGTTGTACATGATCTCCCGCACCTCCTGGGCGCATCGGCAGGCGGCGGCGAGCCTGGCCGCCCACTTCAGCGCTTCGTCGTGTGAGGGCACTTCGATGATGGAGAACCCGCCGATGACCGGCTTGGTCTCCGGGTAGGGGCCGGCGGTGACCGTGCCGTCGGCGACGACGATGCTGGCTGGCTGGTCTAGCAACCCGCCCCCGAAGATCCACACGCCGGCCTGTTTAGCCTCCGCGACCACCTGGTGCGAGGCCTCTACCACGGCGGGCATGTCCTCCTCTGGGATGACCATCGCGCCACTATCGAACGAGATCAGATAGCGCTTCAAAGGGTGACTCTCTTTCCTGGCTGTGTCCGGCCGGCTTCTCTGCAGCGATTGCTGTTCTCCGGGGTTTGCCTGCCCGCTGGGCTAGCGGGGGCGGCGCGTGAATGTCAGGTGCGTGACGCCGCTGGGAGACGAGATGGCTTCGATGTCGAAGCGCTCCTCGATGCCCTCCAGGCCGTCCCACAGGCGCACGCCGCGCCCCAGCAGGATCGGTACCTGCACGACGTGGAGGAAGTCGATCAGGTCGGCGGCCAGAAACTGGCGGACCGTCGACGGGCCGCCACCGATGCGCACGTCGAGACCACCGGCCGCCTCCTTCGCCAGCTCCAGTACCTCCTCCGGGCTGGCGTCGATGAAGTGGAAGGTGGTGCCGCCCTCCATCTCAATCGGCGGGCGCGGGTAGTGCGTCATGACGAACACCGGCGTGTGGAACGGCGGGTTCGGTCCCCACCAGCCGCGCCACTCCTCATCCGTGCCGACGTCGGTCCACGGACCGCCCTCCGGGGGACCGAACTTGCCGCGGCCCATGATCTCTGCGCCGATGCCGGGCTCGTGCCGCTCCGCGAAGGCGTGGTCGACGCCGACGCTGCCGCCGCTCTCGCCCACCATGTCGGTCCAGAAGCGGGTGGCGATCATCCACTCGTGCAGGCGTTCGCCGGCGTGTCCGAACGGGGCCTCACGCGTGAGTCCCTCGCCGGTGCCGAAGCCGTCGAGCGAGATTGAGAAGTTGTGTACGCGAACCTGTGACATGCGACCTCCTTGTCGCTGAGTGGTTGCACCTTGCAACCGCATTGCCGTACACTAGCACGAGCGATTGCAGATTGCAAGCACTTCCGGAGGTGAGTATGAGCTCCGCCCCGCGCTCGGGATGCGCGATCAACGCCGCCGTCGAGGTGCTTGGCGATCCGTGGTCGATCATCGTGCTGCGTGACATTATGTTCGGCAACCGGCGGCACTTCCGCGAGCTGCTGGCTGGCAACGAGGAGGGCATCGCCAGCAATATCCTCGCCAGCCGCCTCAAGCAGCTGGTGGCGGCCGGGCTGCTGACGCGCGACGACGCCCGCCGCGGGCAGCGCGCGACCTACTCGCTGACCGAGGCCGGTATCCAGGTGCTGCCGATCATGGTGGCGCTCGGCAACTGGGGTCTGGCCCACCGCGAGGGCGAGCGTCGCCTGCGGATCCGCGCCGAACTGCTCCGCGATGGCGGCCCGGAGCTGGTCGAGGCCATGATGGACGAGCTGCGCGAGATCCACCTCGGCGTGCCCCGCCCTGATCCCGACGCCCCGCGCCCCAGCGAGCTGCTGCGCGCCGCCTACGAAGCGGCCCTGAGCGAGCCTGACGGCGCCACCGCCGACGCCGCCTCCTGATCCACCCGATGCCCGGGCGCACCTGCCGCAGCCGCGTTTCGGATGCCGATCCGTCCCGATACCGGATTGCATTGAGGTGGTCGGCGTGATCACCCGTCGTAGGGGTGAAGCCTGCCTTCACCCGGCAACAGATCCGTAGATTGAACAAGGGTGGAGACAAGCTCCACCCCTACGATCATGGGCAGATGCGGTTTTAGTGTACGTGCGAGCCGGTTCTCGGGCTCCTCAGTCGAGGATGGGGTCCGGCGCGATGACGATGCGGCCGCGGATGCCGCCGTCCGCCATGGCGCGGTGGGCGTCGGCGGCGCGCTCGAGCGGCAGGACCTCCCGCACCCGGACCGGCAGCTGGCCGGAGGCGGCGCGGGCCAGGAGGCCGGCCAGTCGGGCGCCGTCGGGCTGGGTCACGACGACGTCGACGCTGATGCCACGCTCGGGCGTGAGCCGGGCGGCCGGCTGGACGCCGACGAAGCGCCCGCCGTCGCGGACGAGCGCCAGCGCCCGCTCCTGCATGGCCGCGCCGTCGGCGACCGCGTCCCAGGCGGGCAGCTCCGCGTAGTCCCGGAACTCGACGCCGAGGCCGCGCACGAACTCCGCATCGCTCGATCTGGCGAGCCCGGTCACCTGCCAGCCGCGCTCCGGGGCGAGTGTGGCGACGTTCGCCCCGACCGCGCCGGCCGCGCCGGTCACCAGCAGCCTGTCGTCGCCCGGCGCCGGGTCGCCGAGCAGATCGAGGATCTGGGCCGCGGCCAGCGCGTTGAGTGGCACCGTTGCCGCGTCGATCAGGTCCAGCCCGGCCGGCACGACGGCGACGTCGGCGGCCGGCACGACGAGCTGTTCGGCGTAGGTCCCGTAGTCGCGGTCGAAGCCGGGCACGAAGCCGGCGACGCGCGTGCCGCGCGGCAGCTCCACGCCGGGGCCGCTGGCGACGACCACGCCAGCGAAGTCCCAGCCCAGGCCGGTGTGCGCCGGCTGGTTGATCAGCCCCATCGCGTGGAAGACGCCGCGCGCGACGCCCAGGTCGACCGGGTTGACCGCCGCGCCGGCGACGGCGACCCGCACCTCGCCGGGACCGGGCGCGACGACCGGAACGTCGATGATCTCGATCGGCTCGCCCGGGGCGCGGATGACGGCGGTACGGTAAGTGGAAGTGCGCATCGTTGAGCTCCTTCTTGCTTGTGTCTGATACCGACCTGTGCCAGTATGGAGAAGTGAGTTCCCAATGAGAAGTAGGCACCCGAAAGTGCCTAACTCTCTCCCGGAGAGTAAGTAGCGCCGCTGTGCGTGGACGTGAGGAGCGCGAGATGCGAACGATGACGGCGGCCGAGAAGCGGGCGCAGGCGAAGATCGAGTACGACGCCTTCCTGGCGGGTTGCCCCAGCCGCCAGCTGCTCGACCAGATCTCGAACAAGTGGGTCGCGCTGGTGCTGGCCGCGCTGGGCAGCGACGGCCCGGACCAGCCCGGCGTGGAATCGACCGGCGAGCCGCGGGCGATGCGCTACTCCGAGCTATCCCGCCGCCTGGCCGGGGTCAGCCAGAAGATGCTCACCCAGACGCTGCGCTCGCTGGAGCGCGACGGCCTGCTCACCCGCACGGTGACCCCGACCGTCCCGCTCACCGTCACCTACGAGCTCACCGACCTCGGCCACTCCCTCCAGCAGGTCATGGCCACCCTCAAGACCTGGGCCGAAACCCACATGGACCAGATCCTCGATAACCGTGAAGCGTATGACGCGGACACCTCCGACTAATTGATGTTCATGGGCATAGCGGGTGTTTGGGATTAACGCCGGCGCTGGTTCTCGGGAACGCCCAGGATCAAGCTTCTTGATAGAGCTTGGGGCCCGGCACCCGTTCAAAGTGGCGGCGGTTGCGCGTGACGATGGTGGGGGCATGATGCAGCGCCGTGGCCGCGATCAAAGAGATCCATCGCGCCGATCGGCGTACCTTGCTGTTGGAGGTAACCGCGAATGATGGTGAACTGCCGCATGGTTTCGAGGCTGAGAGGAACGAGTTCCACGCCCTCCAGGAAGGTTTCGAGCACGCGGAGCTGATGGACCGGGTCGGTGGCATAGTGCGCGCCCTGGTACAGTTCGCCGTAGGTGATGTAACTGGCTGCCAGGCCCTCCGGAGCTAAGTCGATGAGCGTTTGCGTCGCCTGACGTCGGCCATGCAGCGAATCGACGATCTAGTCCGTGTCGATCAGGTAGCGGGTCATAGATTGACAGGCGGGCGCGTCGAGATGGCGGCGCGGCGACGGTAGACGTAGTCGAGGAAGGACTCGGCGTCGAAGTCCTTCCAGCCACCGGCTGTGGCTTTGATAGCGGCGATCGAGCGCTCGACCTCCTCAGGGGTCGGCTGCTTGCGTTCGCTGGAAGTCAGCGCAAGCGTATAGCTCTCACCGTCGATCTGGATCTCGATGGGCTTGCCCTCCGCGACCAGCGTCGAGACGAGCTCTGCGACATCGCTGTCAGGCGAATAGACCTTTGGTGTGTCAGCCACTGGAGCGACTATTTCTTCCCCGGGCGCGCCTGTGGAATACGGAAGATTCATCGAAGTATACGGCGAACTCCTCCTTGCCCTGAGCGGCGAGAGCCCCGACTTTGGCTAACATCGCGCAGTGTTGGCGGATGGTCGGATCGGGTTGGGAGAGATGGCGCAACCGGATTTCACGGAGCTGCATTATCTGGCGACGGGGGCGGAGTGGCGGACGGACCGGTACTACACCTATGACCTGCTGACGGAGTTGTTGCAGGGCTGGGTGGCGGAGTACCCGGGGCTGGCGCGCTGCGAGAGCATCGGGCAGGGCGGCGAGCGTGCTTGGAGCG
>CAZDLX010000220.1:0-5541 GCA_964506005.1 uncultured Anaerolineae bacterium
AGATCAAGGCCCGCATGCGGACCGTGCTCACGCTGTTCGAGAAGTGCGTGCAGCTAAACCGGGCGCTGCCGGAAGACGCCTACATGTTCGCCATGAACATCGAGGACCCCGGCTGGCTGGCCGATCTCGTCACCACCACGCTCGATCTGGATACCGGGCAGCGGCAGCACCTGCTCGAAGTGACCGACCCCGCCGAGCGGTTGATGGAGGTCATCATCCTGCTCGGCAAGGAGCTCGAAGTCCTCGAGATTGAGGACCAGATCCACCTGCGCGTGCAGGAGGAGGTCGATAAGACCCAGCGTGAGCTGTTCCTGCGCGAGCAGATGCGCGTCATCCAGTCCGAGCTGGGCGAAACCGACCTGTTCCAGCAGGAGCTTGGCGACCTGCACGAGCGCCTCGAACAGGCAGATCTGCCCGACGACGTTCGCGAGAAGGCCGCGCGCGAGATGAGCCGCCTCGCCGGGATGCCGTCGATGGCTCCGGAGGTCGGCATCATCCGCTCGTACCTCGAGTGGCTCACCGACCTGCCCTGGAGCAAGGCGACGGAGGACAATCTCGACGTACGGCACGTCGCGAAGGTGCTCGACGCCGAGCATTACGGGCTAGAGAAGGCGAAAGATCGCATCCTCGAGTACATTGCCGTGCGCCGCCTCGCGCCCGACAAGATGAAGCAGCCCATTCTGTGCTTCGTCGGCCCGCCGGGCACCGGCAAGACCTCGCTCGGGCGCTCCATCGCCAGTGCGCTGGGCCGCGAGTTCGTTCGCGTGTCGCTGGGCGGCGTCCACGACGAGGCGGAGATCCGCGGGCACCGGCGCACCTACATCGGCGCGCTGCCGGGCCGCATCATCCAGACGATGCGCCGCGCGGGCACGGTCAACCCGCTGTTCATGCTGGACGAGATCGACAAGCTCGGCGTGGACTTTCGGGGCGATCCCTCCGCCGCCCTGCTGGAAGTGCTCGACCCCGAGCAGAACTACGCCTTCTCCGACCATTATCTGGAGGTCGACTACGACCTCAGCAAGGTGATGTTCGTCACGACGGCTAACTACAGCGACCCGATCCCGCCCGCGCTCAAGGACCGGCTGGAGATCATTGAGTTCCCCGGCTACATCGAGGAAGAGAAGCTTGAGATCGCGCAGCAGTTCCTCGTTCCCCGGCAGCTTGAGGCGCACGGTCTGAAGGACGAAGGCATCGTTTTCGAGAAGACCGCTCTCACGCAGATCATCCGCGAGTACACGTACGAGGCGGGGGTCCGGAACCTGGAGCGCGAGATCGCCAACATCTGCCGTAAGATCGCACGCAAGGTCGCAGAGGGGCGTGCGCACGCCAAACACATCACGGCCAAGGGGCTGGATAAGTACCTCGGCCCGCCGCGCATCCCCGGCCCGCTCGTCAGCGACGAGGACGAGATCGGGCTGGCGCTGGGCGTCGCATGGACGGAGGTCGGCGGCGATGTACTGCCCGTCGAAGTCACGCTGATGCCGGGCAAGGGCACGCTCACGCTGACGGGCCAGCTCGGCGATGTGATGCAGGAGAGCGCGCAAGCGGCGCTGAGCTACACGCGGGCCCGCGCCCGGGACTTCGACATCAACCCGGACGTCTTCGAGGACACGGATATCCACATCCATCTGCCCGAGGGCGCCGTGCCCAAGGATGGGCCCTCGGCAGGCGTGACGCTCGCTACCGCGCTCGTCTCGGCTTTTACCGAGCGCCCGGTGCGCCACGATATCGTGATGACCGGCGAGATCACGCTGCGCGGGCGCGTGCTGCCCGTCGGCGGCATCAAGGAGAAGATCCTCGCCGCGCGGCGGTGCAGCATCAAAGACGTGATCATTCCGGCGGAGAACGTCAAAGACATCGAAGAGCTGCCCCGCCGGGCGCGCCGCGAGCTCAACATCATCACCGTGAGCCGGATGGACGACGTGCTGGACGCCGCGCTGCTTCCGTCGCAGAAGCCTGCCAGCCAGGCCCGCAAGCGCCGCTCAAAGGCCAAGCCCGGAGATAACAGCGGCGGCTGAGCCCGCCAGACCCGCCATGCAACGCCTGCTCACGCCAGCTATCCTCATACTCCTGATGCTCCTGATGGCGGGCGCGGGGCCCCTGCAGGAGACGCCGCCCCCGCCAGACGCGGCCAGCGAGGCAGCCATCAACTACCCCGCCGGCAACGATACGCTCTCCGGCGTGGTGACGATCACCGGCACCGTCATCGACCCTAACCTGCGCAGCTACGAGCTGGAGTATGCGCCGGACCCGACGCTCTCCTCCGTACCGTGGACGCCGGTGCAGGGCGCCGTCACCCAGCAGGTGCGCGGCGGCATACTCGGCGCGTGGGACACGACGACCGTGCCCGATGGCCGCTACGTGCTGCGCCTACGTATGAACCGCGTCGGCGGCGTGTCCATCGACTACACGGTGCACGTCGAGGTGATCAACGCCACGCCGACGCCCACCTTTGAGCCCGTCACCCGCACGCCGACTGCCGTCCCTAACACCCCGACGCCCGGCTCTTCGCCCACGCCGCTCATCGAGCAGCCGCCCACGCGCACGCCGCGCCCGGCGGCCGCCCTCCCCCCGACTGTGACGCCTGCCCTGCCCGTTGCGGGCAGCTCACCGCTGCAGCCAGACCGGCTCGCAGGGGCGGCTCGCACCGGCGCGCTGATGGCCGCCGCCGTCTTCGGGCTGCTGGGGCTGTACGCCCTGCTGCGAGCCACAGCCCGCGGCGAGCTCGGCGACCGCTTCTGGCGGCTGCGCCGGGAGGTCATCAACCCGCTGTTCGACGCCCCCCGCCGCCGCAAGAAGTGAGCCCACAGACGGCACACATAGAAACGCGCTAACATCTGTGTTAATCTGTGGACTCGTTCATTAGCCATTAGCCTTAAGATATCATCCATAAGCCACCCGCCATGAGTCAGAAATACCTCATCGTCGGCCTGGGCAACCCGGGCCGCGAGTACGCCAACAACCGGCACAACGTCGGCTTTCACGTCGTCGATCACCTGGCCGCGCGCCACGGCATCGCGTTCACGCGGATGCAGGACGGCGCGGCGGTGGCGTCGGGCCACATCGCCGGGCGGAGCGTCGTGCTCGCCAAGCCGCAGAAGTACATGAACCTCAGCGGCGGGCCGGTCGGCGCGCTGGCCCGCTTCTACAAGATCCCCAACGAGCAGCTTATCGTCGTGTTCGACGACCTGGACCTGCCGCCCGGCACGATCCGCCTGCGCCCGGCGGGCGGGCCCGGCGGGCAGAAGGGCATGAAGGACATCATCCGGCGGCTCGGCGAGGAGTTCCCCCGGCTGCGCGTTGGCATCGGGCGGCCGCCCGGGCGCATGGACGCCGCCGCCTACGTGCTGCAGGACTTCGGCGCGGATGAGCTGCCGGTGATCCGCGAGGCTGTCGACCGGGCCGCCGACGCGCTCGAAACGTGGCTGCGCGATGGGCTTGACCTCGCGATGAGCCGCTTCAACGGCCCGCCCGAAGGTTGACATACACGCGTTCCACGTGATGAATCGCGCGGGGTTGGGTATACTCGTGTGTCGGTTTCCCCGCAGATTCTGGCGAAATGAGTGTGGCATTGGAACGCTTGATGGACTTATCTGGCCTGCTCGACATTCTACATACACTGCCCGGCTACCAGGCGCTGCTTGAGGATGCCCGGCAGGGCAGCCTCGGCGTCCGGCCCCCGCTCGGGCTGATCCGCTCCGCGCGCCCGTTCGTCTCCGCCGCCCTTGCGCGTGACGTCGCACCCGGCGGGGGCCATGTTCGCCCGGTGCTCATCGTCACCGCGCGCGCCGACCGCGTCCACAACCTCGCCGAGCAGCTCGTCGCCTGGTGCGGCGACCTGCTCGTGCTGACCTTCCCCGAGCCGCACGCGCTGTTCTACGAGTACACGCCCTGGGGCCCGCAGACCTCGCGCACCCGCCTGCAGGTCCTCGCGGGGCTGGCGGGGGAGCCGCAGACCGGCCCGCACCACAACACCGTGATCGTGACCTCCGCCCGCGCGCTGATGCAGCGCACGATACCGCGCGCCTACATGCAGGAGCACCGCGTCGCCATCCAGCGCGGCAGGCGGCTGCCCGGTGGCCAGCCCGAGGCGCTGCTGCGCGACCTGCTGAACGCCGGCTACGAGCCGGTGACCGTCGTAACCGAGCCGGGGACGTTCTCCCGGCGCGGCGGCATCATCGACGTGTTCCCGGTCGCCGACGACCGCCCCACGCGTATCGAGCTGTGGGGTGACGAAGTGGAGTCGCTGCGCGTCTTCGACCCCGCCACGCAGCGCAGCCTCGACACGCGCACCGAAGTTGCCATCACCCCCGCCCGCGAGGCGATGCCCGGCTACGGGCTCGTCGCCGCCGCCCGGCTCAAGGACTGGTTTGCCTCGCTGAAGCCCGCCGAAGACAACGGCGAGCTTGCCGCCGACCCCGCCGCAGACCACGAGGCACTGCTCCAGCGGCGCTCGTTCGACACGCTGGAGTTCTACCTGCCCTGGATGTACGACGAGCACACCAGCCTGTTCGACTACCTGCCCGACGACGCGATTGTGCTCGTCGATGACCTGGACGAGCTGCGCAGCACCGTCGCCGAGCTGGAGGCCCGCGCGCTGGAGCTGCGCGAGCGGCAGGCGGGGCTCGGCGCGCTGCCCCGCGACATGCCCCTGCCGCTGATCACGTGGGGCCAGCTCGGCGACGAGCTCTCCCGCGCGGCGGCCATTGAGCTGGGCGGCTTCGTGCTCGAAGAGCCGGCGGACGGGCAGCAGCCGCTCGGCGACGCGTTCACGCCGGGGCCGCGCTTCGCCGGGGAGCTGCGCCGCTTCCTCGACCACCTGCGCGAGCTGACCCGCGCCGAGCACGAGCGCGTGCTGGTCGTCTCGCGGCAGGCGGAGCGGCTCGCCGAGCTGTGGGGCGAGCGCACCACCGGCCTGCCGCCGGTGCCGGTTGACACCATCTCGGAGGTGCCGGAGCCCGGCCCGCCGCGTTTCGTGCACGGCGCGCTGACCGAGGGCTGGCAGCTTACCGCGAACGGCGTGGCGACGTACCTGTTCAGCGACGCGGAGATCTTCGGCTGGCGCAGGCCCGAGCCCCGCCGCCGCCGTCAGCCGCGCGCCGTCGCGCCTGAGGACTTCTTCGCCGACCTCTCGCCGGGCGATTACGTCGTCCATGCCGAGTACGGCATCGGGCGCTTCGAGGGCCTTGAGAAGCGCACCCTCGCCGAGTCCAACCGCGAGTACCTGCTGATCACGTTCGCGGGCGGCAACCTGCTCTACGTGCCCATCCACCAGGCGGACCGGCTGACGCGTTACGTCGGCGTGGACGACACGCCGCCGGAGCTCTCGCGGCTCGGCACGCCGGAGTGGTCACGCGTTAAGGAGCGCACCCGCGAGGCTGTCGAGCAGGTCGCGCGGGATCTGCTGGAGCTGTACGCTGCCCGCGAGACCGTCGAGGGGCACGCCTTCAGTGCCGATACGCCGTGGCAGCACGAGCTCGAAGCGTCGGTCCCCTACGTCGAGACGCAGGACCAGCTCCGCGCGCTCGCCGAGGTCAAAAC
>CAZDLX010000221.1:0-5456 GCA_964506005.1 uncultured Anaerolineae bacterium
TCGGGCTCGGTTGTAGGTTCCGGCTCGCTCGTCGGCACGGGCGGCTCGGCAGTCGCTTCGACTTCCGGCGCTTCGGTAACATCTGGCTGCGCCATGCCGGCACACCCGGCAAGCGCCACAGCAGCAACCATGACGGCGATCAAAGCCGTGTAAGGCTTCATCTGTTGCCACATCGTTATAACCCTCATCGTGTACGGATATTCGAGGTTAAAGGGTAGTGCGTATGCGGGAGTGGTCGCTGGCATGAACTGCGCAGCCAGGAGGGCTCACTTCACTTGCTATATTAACGCATGTCCGGGCACCGGAGTTCCAGAGCTTGTGAAGCTCATGCCGCTACGCCGCGCAGACATGCCCCCGCGTGATATCCGCGCCGCAGTGGGCGCAGTGGCGCGGCGCCGGCAGCAGCTCCCCGCAGTGCGAGCAGCGGCGCGGCATGGTGAGGTAGGGCGGGCAGACGTGCGCCTCGACCGGCGGGGCGCACACGTGCGGCGGTGTGATGTCCACGCCGCAGTCCTCGCAGTACGCCAATGCGGGCAGGTACTCCCCGCAGTCCGGGCAGCGGCTCAGCTTCAGCGACGGGCACACGTGGACGGGGTCGGCGCGGTGGACGTGCGTCGGCGGGGCCGCCGGGCAGCGGTGCGACGGCGTGATGTCCGCACCGCAGGTCCGGCAGAAGTGCGCGGCGGGCAGCGCCTCGCCGCAGGCCAGGCAGCGGCCTACTGCCGGCTTCTCGCCGCATACGTGGGGCAGCGGGCGCGGCTGGCAGACGTGCCGGGGTGTGATGTCCTCGCCGCACGTCTCGCAGTAGGCCGGCGCGCTGAGCATCTCCCCGCAGTGCGGGCAGGGCGCGGCGGCGCGCGGCAAACACTGGTGCTGGCGTTCAATCGATTGCTGCTGCATGGGTCAACCTCACCTCTTGCCAGGCAGGCGCTGTGCGTGGACGGCGGGCCGCGCGGTTGGCTCGCTCACCAACTTCTACGCAGGCGCGGCGTAATTGTTTCAGCCCGCGCGGCTGCGGTATCATTGCCGGTATGAAGGACTTTACTCCCATGCACGACGCGCTGATCGGCTGGTTCGAGGCGCACGCCGAGGACCTGCCCTGGCGACACACGCGTGACCTGTACCGCATCTGGCTCTCCGAGATCATGCTCCAGCAGACGCAGATCGCCGCGGTGCTGCCCTACTACGCCCGCTTCGTCGAGCGCTTCCCGACGGTCGAGGCGCTGGCGGCGGCTCCGCTCGACGACGTGCTCAAGCTGTGGGAGGGGCTGGGTTACTACAGCCGGGCCCGCAACCTGCACCGCGCGGCGCGGATGGTCGTGGAGGAGTTCGGCGGGGAGTTCCCGCGCACCGTCGAGGGGCTGCGCGCGCTGCCGGGCGTCGGCCCGTACACCGCCGGCGCGGTCGGCAGCCTGGCCTTCGGGCTCGACGCGCCGGTGCTTGACGGCAACGTAATCCGCGTGCTGGCGCGGCTGTTCGATATCACAGATGATGTACGGCAGACCGCCACGCGGAATGCGCTCTGGGCGCTGGCGGAAGCCATCCTGCCGCCGGGGCGGGCGGCGGCCTGGAATGAGGGGTTGATGGAGCTGGGGCAGCGGATCTGCAGCCCGCGCAGCCCGCGCTGCGACGTTTGCCCGGTGCGCGAGTTCTGCGAGGCGCGGGCGCTCGGCGTGCAGGAGTCCCGCCCGGTCCGCTCGCCGAAACCGCCGACGCCGCATTACGACGTGACGGCGGGCGTGATCCGCGACGGCGACGGGCACCTGCTCATCGCGCAGCGCAAGCCTGACGCCCTGCTCGGCGGACTGTGGGAGTTCCCTGGCGGCAAGTGCGAGCCGGGCGAGACGCTGCCCGGCTGCCTGCGCCGCGAGCTGCGCGAGGAGCTAGGCATCGAGGTCGAGGTCGGCGCGCCGCTGGCGGTGATCAAGCACGGCTACACGCACTTCCGCATCACGCTGCACGCCTTCGAGTGCTGGCATACCGGCGGGGAGCCGCAGGCCATCGACGTGGCAGACTGGGCCTGGGCGACGCTCGACGAGCTTGACCGGTATGCTTTCGCAAACACCGATCGCAAGATCATTGAGGTGCTGCGCGGCGGTGCGGGCCAGCTCGGGCTGGGGCTCGCCGCGCCGGCCAATTAGGGTTTAGAGGACGGCGAACGTGGCCAAACCACCTGTGCTCAGCGTGATCGTGATCACGCGGAACAACGGAGACAAGCTCCAGGAGACGTTTGAAAGCCTGCGGGCGCAGACGTTCCAGGACTTCGAGCTGCTCGTCGTCGACGACGGCTCGACGGACGACACCTGGGACCAGATCCACGCGCTGGACTGGAAGCGGCTCCGCGCGCACTACAACGAGACTCCGCTCGGCGAGGCGGCTGCCATCAACCAGGCCTTCGAGTGGGCCGAGGGCGAATACTTCGCGCTGCACCGCGCAGGCGATGTTTCGCACCCCAAGCGCTTCGCCAAGCAGCTTGAGCGCATGCGCCGCGGGGCGACGCTCGGCGCGGTCGGCTGCTACGCCGACTGGGTAGACCGCGACGGCGCGCTGCTGCGCCACTGGGAGCCCGCCACAGGCCACAAGTCCATCATGGTGCAGCTTGAAATGGAGGGCGAGGCCTTCACCATCCTCGGCGTACCCGTCGCCGCAGTGCAGGGCACGTTGATGTTCCGCGCCGACGCCGTCACCGACGTCGGCGGGCTGCGTGAGGGGCTCCGTACGGCGGCGGTGGTGGACCTGCTGCGGCGGCTTGCCCGGGACTACAAGCTTGCCAACCTGAAGGAAGTGCTCTATACCGCGACCTACCACCCCGACGATCCGTTCTTCGACGACTACCTGGAGGGGCGCATTTACGCGGCGCTGGCACTCCAGCTCGCCGAGGAGCGCGAGCGGTATGACGCCGAGCGCACGAATTTCGAGGAGGCGGTGAAGCTCATCGACTCGCGCGAGGAGCAGCTCGGGTACTTCGCCCAGCGGGCGGAGCGTGCCGCGAACTACATGCGCTGGGCGGAGACATTCGAGGCCTGGGGCGATACCGCTGCGCCGCACGCCAGGCAGATGTGGCTGCGCGCGCTCAAGTCCTGGCCGCTGGAGCCGGGCGTGTGGCGGTTCGCCACGCGGCGGCTGCGCCGGCAGGAGATGGATGGTGAGAGGCAGTGATCACGGTACAGCCCTCCATTGGGACGCCTGAGCCGCTTCAGGCGAAAGATTTCCGCGAAGTTGCACGGCTGTTCCGGCGCACCACCCAGCAGCACGCCCACATCGACTGGCGCAGCCTGGAGGAGTGGCTGCCGGACCCGGCCTTCCACGGCTGGGTGGTTCGCAGCAGCGGGCGGATTGATGCAGTGATGGCCGCCACGACGCAGCTCCCGCCGTCGCGCAGCGGCGTCGCCTGGCTGCGCTTCATGCTGCCGGGGGCCCTTGCCGGGCAAGAGCGCACGCTCGACGCGCTGTGGGAGGCGCTGCGCGAGCACCTTATCGCCATCGAAATCAAGCAGGTCGCGCTGATCGTGATCAACACGTGGGTGACGAACGTGATCGCGCGCTGGGGCTTCCGGGAGCGAAACGCCGTGGTAACGATGCAGCGGCGCAGCGGCGAGATTCCACCCGCCCCCGAGCCGCCGCTCGTGCTGCGCGAGGTGCGCTCGGCAGGGGAGCTGGCCGAGATCGCGTGGCTCGACGCCCGGGCGTTTGGCCCGCTGTGGCAGTACGACCGCGATACGCTGGCCGCCGCCCGGCGCGAGGCGGCGACGTTCACCCGCCTTGAACGTGACGGCCAGCTTCTTGGCTATGAGCTGAGCACCCGCCACGTGGGCAGCGCTCACCTGGCGCGGCTCGCCGTACTGCCCGGCGAGCAGGGACAGGGCCTCGGCGGGCTGCTTGTGGGCCACATGCTGCGCTTCTTCGAGGCGCGCGGCATTCACCTGATCACGGTCAATACGCAGGAAGATAACATCCGCTCCCAGCGGCTCTACAGGCGGCTCGGTTTCGAGTTCACCGGGCACCGCGCGCCGGTGTGGGAGGCGGAGCTGTAGAAACGCCTGCCATGTGGGGTCCTCACAGGACAACCGGCCAATCCTCGTAGGGGCGCAGCATGCTGCGCCCCTACCGACGTATTTACGCACGCTCAGCTTCGAGTTTTCGGGCATCGCGCGCCGGTGTGGGAGGCGGAACTGTAGGGGCGGGTCTCAGACCCGCCCCTACCAGCGCACCTTCGGTATCGGCGTCTTCACAGGAAGATAGCAGCTCTAGCCTAATACTCCGGCAGGCTCTTATCGACCTCCCGCGCCCAGGCGTTGATGCCGCCCTGCATGTTCCTCGCCCGCTCGAAGCCGTGCTCGCGCAGCAGCAGCGTCACGCTGGCGCTGCGCACGCCCGTCCGGCAGTACACCACGATATCGCGCGTGGTGTCCAGCTCGCCGAGCCGTTCCAGCACCTGCGCCTGTGGGATGTGATGCGTCGCCTGTGCAATGTCGGAGATCTGCCACTCGTGCGGGTCGCGCACGTCGAGCAGGATGAAGTCTTCGCCGCGCGCCAGCCGCGCCTGCACCTCCTGAACCGTCACGCCCGGCGCAAGCGTCTCCGCTTCGGCCTGGCCCTGATACAGGCTGCGGTCGTGGGCGGGCATGCCGCAGAACGCCTCATAATCGATCAACTCGGTAATGGTGGGCGTGTCGCCGCAAACGGGGCAGCGCGGGTTCTTGCGCAGCTTCACGAAGTGGAAATCCATGCTCAGCGCGTCGTACAGCAGCAGGCGGCCTACCAGCGTCTCGCCGGCACCGAGCAGCAGCTTGATCGCTTCTGTCGCCTGGATGGTGCCGATCACGCCCGGCAGCACGCCGAGGACGCCGGCCTCGGCGCAGCTCGGCACGGAGCCGGGCGGCGGCGGGGTCGGGACGAGGCAGCGGTAGCACGGCCCCTCTCTGGCGTAGAACACGCTGGCCTGCCCCTCGAAGCGGAAGATGCTGCCGTAGACGTTCGGCTTGCCGAGCAGCACGCAGGCGTCGTTGGTGAGATAACGCGTCGGGAAGTTGTCGGTGCCGTCGATCACGACGTCGTACGGCCCGATGATCTCCAGCGCATTGGCAGAGGTCAGTGGAGCAGCATAAGCATCGACCTGGATATGCGGGTTGATGTCGAGCAGCCGCTCACGGGCACTGTCGAGCTTCGGGCGGCCGATGTCCGACGTGCCGTGCATCACCTGCCGCTGCAGGTTCGACTCGTCGACGACATCGTAGTCCACGAGCCCGATGCGCCCCACGCCCGCCGCGGCGAGGTACATACCCAGCGGCGAGCCGAGCCCGCCCGCGCCGACGATAAGCACACTGCTCGCCTTCAACCGCCGCTGGCCGCTCATGCCGACCTCCGGCATGATCAGGTGGCGGCTGTAGCGCCGGATCTCCGCATCGCTGAATTCCACCGCTTCGACGGCAGATTGATCGACTATTGTCATACCG
>CAZDLX010000222.1:0-5445 GCA_964506005.1 uncultured Anaerolineae bacterium
AGGACGAAGGCCCGCGCCCCGACACGTCGATGGAGGCGCTCGCCAGGCTGCCGCCATCATGACCGCTTTGAGGCCCGACCCGCACACCTTGTTGATCGTCGTGGCGCTGACGGTTGTCGGCAGCCCGGCGCCGAGCGCCGCCTGCCGGGCCGGCGCCTGGCCCGCCCCCGCCTGCACCACCTGCCCCATGAGCACCTCGTCCACGCTGGCGGTGTCGATACCCGCCCGCTCGACGGCGGCCCGCACCGCCACCGCGCCGAGGCCCGGCGCGCTGTGTGAGGCCAGCCCGCCCAGCATGCGGCCAATCGGCGTGCGCGCGCCGCTCAGGATGACCGCTTCTCTACCGTTAGCTTCGTTCGCCATCTGCGCCCTCCCCGGCCTGCTCGTCCCAGATTCGTTTCAGGTCCTTATATGTGTCGTCGATCCACTCCGGGATGACGCGCGTCTGCCCGACGGTCGTCATGAAGTTGGTGTCGCCGCCCCAGCGCGGCACGACGTGCTGGTGCAGGTGCTCGGCGATGCCCGCACCCGCGGCGGCTCCCTGGTTGATGCCGATATTGAAGCCCTCCGGCTTGTACGCGTCACGCAGCACTGCCACGGCCTGCCGGGTGAGCGCCATCAGCTCGTCGAGAACCGGCTGTTCGAATGCCAGCAGGTCGCCGGTGTGCTGGTACGGCACGATCATCAGGTGGCCGTTGTTGTACGGGTACAGGTTTAGGGTCACGAAGCAGTACTGGCCGCGTGCCAGTACGTGGGCGGCGGCATCGTCGCTGGCGTTGATTTTCTCGCAGAAGATGCAACCGTCACCCGGCGTCCGGGCATCACCCTTGATGTATCGCATCCGCCATGGCGACCACATGTGATCAGGCATGGTATTGGCTGTCTCTCGCTGTTGTGGATCAGGTAAAACAGAGCCGGCGGCTCGTGCGTATGGATGATTGTATCACACAGGCCGGGCATTGTGCGGCCCGGCGAGCGCCCACCCTATGAGGGCGCTGAGAGCACGCCATCTGTGATACACTGAGGATAGAGGGTTACAGCAGAATGAGGTTGTCATGAGCGCATTGACAGCGATATATGAGACACTGGGTACGACAGTCGTGTATCTGCTGGTGATCGCCGGCTTCTGGCTGACGGTGACCACTCTGTACGTCCCCGGCCTGGGGCTGCCGGAGCTCGGCGCGGTGCTGGCGCTGCTCGCCGGGGGTATCGGCCTGCTCGTGCTGCCGAGCAACCTGTTCGGCGTACTGCTGCTTCTGGGCGCGCTGGCCTGCTTCCTCGCGTTAATCTACTTCCGCCGCTACTGGTTGTTCATCGTCGTGGGTTTTGCCCTGCACCTGCTGGGCTCGATCTTCCTGTTCCGCCAGGGTGCGGGCCCGTCTATCATCGCCGTCCTCGTCGTCAACGCGGCAGCGATCATCTACCACCAGCTTATCCTGCATCCGGGCCTGAACATCCAGGGTACGGCCAGCCCGCTCGACCCCAACACGTTCATCGGGCAGAACGTCCTCGTCGAATCCACCATCGATCCGGTGGGCACCGTGCGCGTCGAAGGCGAGGCGTGGTCGGCGGTGGCGGAGGAGCTCATCGAGGCCGGGACACTGGTCCGCATCGTCGGGCGAGATGGCCCTTACCTGCACGTCACGCCGATCCGGTCCGTGGATGCGGTGGTTGAGCGCCCGTCTGCGCTGAACTGAGCCGGGATCGAGTCCACGGATGACACAGATTTCATAGAAGAACAACAACTCTGATCTACGAATGCCACGAAGCAAAAAGACGGAGACCGTTCGTAAAGCCCACAGCCCTCTGTAGCTCTCTCCCCTCTCCCGATGGGAGAGGGGCCGGGGGTGAGGGCTAATCTGTGTAACCTGTGGACTCCCGCTGCCCAAACGCTCCCAACCCGGCAGGGATCCTGTCATATTCCCCGCCTGATCCGCTCACAAGGATCGCCCGACGAAGGGCCTTTTCACCGTGACACTCAGCAGATGCCGTGGGGACAAATGACACTACGGACCGCCTGAGACGCCCCGTTATACTGATTGCACAGCACGCGGGCTGGATGTCTGCGTGATTTTGGTAAGTGGCGCGTTTGTCGTCGTAGACAACGGTAGTGAAGTCATGGTAGACCACGTCAGCTTGCTCATTATCGACGAAAATCCAAAGGTGCGGACGGCTCTTGAGGCCCGCCTCGGCATGATTCCGCAGATCCAGATCATGGGCAGTGTCGGCAGCGTGGCTGAAGCCGAGACGGCTCTCCACGAGGCCACACCCGATGTCGTGCTGATCGAGCCCAAGCGGCTCAGCGGGGCCGGTATTGAGCTGATCCAGGAGCTTACTTCAACGCCGAAGCCGCCGCTGGTCATCGTCCTGACAAGTTACCACGACGAGGACGAAGAGCTGGTCACGACCGAGCTGGGGATCGGCTGCTACATGCTGAAAGAGATCGACTCGCAGGCGCTTGTCGATGCCATTCTATCCTGCCGCAAGCAGTCGGGGCTGCGCGCCTCCTGAACCTGTCGCCATCAGAACAGCAGAAAAAAACCGCTCCGGCTGCCGGAGCGGTTTCGTTTCCCTGCTAGAGGGTGCAGCTCATTCCTTGAGAATGCCGGTCCCCATGAAGTAATCGAGCCACACCGCAACCAGCAGCGCCACCGGGACGGCGGTCAGCACGGCGAATGTCATGCCGTAGCGCTCCAGGTTGACGTTTGCGCCGTAGGCGAGGTTCAGGAAGCCGAGCACCAGGAAGACGCCCGCGACGCCCCCCGCAAGTGAGAGCACCACGAGCAGCACCCGCTTTAGGCCGAGGTCCATAGCCTTCTTCTCCGTTTGCTCATCGCTAAGAGGAATACAACCATTTGGCATCGTCATTGTAGCGTATGGATGGGCAGAGATCAACGCAGGACGAGCCTGCAACTTCCGCCCGGTGGGTGCGTAGAAGCGAGCAGATCGGCCCGTTCCCCAAGTTAAGGAGAATCTCTGTGCAGCGACCTGCAAACCAGATTAACTGGGTGTCCGTACTGGCCTACCTGTTCATCGGCGGTGGGCTCACCGCGCTGTCCCTATTCCTCGCAGTTGAGTACATCTTGCGCACTGGCCTGGCCGCGGCTTTCCTGTTCATGACACTCGGCGGCGCGGCCTACCTGTTCTACCTGCGCGAGGGCGGGCGCGGCTGGCGCTGGCTCGCCGCCCTGTGGTGGGTTGGCGCGCTCGCGACGCTGTTCCTCCACATGATGGTGGAGGGCTGGCTGCACCCGGCGCTCGGCATGGCGGTGGGGTGCTTCCTGGCGGCAGCGGTGGTTCTCGGCGTGGCGGGCCGCCGCCGCGAGAAGCGGCTGCAGCGCGAGATCGAGTTCCAGGCGCTTGGCAGCCGCGCGGACGACGCCGGCGAGGAGCCGGTGGCGCTCAGTGCCGCCGAGCACGAGGCGATGATGGCCCAGCAGCGGCGGGGCGGGTAGGCTCCACCCCGGTCGCTGGACACCGCCTGAGAATGGAATTCTCAGGCGAAGACTCGCCCGGCAATGAATTGCCGGGCTACGGGACGCTGCGCGTCCGCGAAGCCCCGCTGGGGCTAGCCCGCCGCAGGCGGGCCGGAGCTGCGCTCCGGGAGTCCCCGGTAGGGGACTTGGCGGCAGCGAAGCTGCCCTGTAGCCTGACGTTTCAACGTCAGGCGAGGCTGGCCATGCCGACGGCCTAATTCCGACACGCCTTTCATTCTCGGGGCAGTTGCCGTTCGCCTCCAGCCGCCTGAGCGTGCAAAAGATACGCAGGTAGTTTCTCGCGTGGAAAGACACGTTCAGGAACGAACGCATGATCCTGCCGAAGAAGCGAGACCCGAGATTCATCACGGTGCGTCGCGGCGGCACCCTCCGGGACGCCGACCACCACCTGCTTGCGATATGGGCGGCTGCCTGCGCCGAGCACGTGCTGCACTTATTCGAGGCGGTGCGGCCCGACGATGAGCGGCCCCGCCGGGCTATCGACCTGGCGCGCGCCTGGGCGCGGGGCGAGATCACGATGACCGAGGCCCGCACGGCGGCGGGCCATGCAAACGCCGCGGCCAGAGACCTGACCGGGGCAGCCCGGTATGCGGCGTACGCCGCCGCCCAGGCCGCAGCCGTCGCACACGTCGCCGCGCACGAGCTTGGGGCGGCTGCCTATGCGATCAAAGCCGTACGCGCCGCGGCGCCTGATGGTCAGGCCGAAGAAGCCGGGCGGGCTGAATGCGAGTGGCAGCGCGCGCAGCTTCCCCGCGAAATTCGGGATCTCGTGCTCGACGACCAGAAGTTACGCAACGAAATCTGCTGGTACGTCTTCGACTGCTGACCCATTTTCGGGCGGTTGCTTCAGCCCTGGGCGCGCCTCGCTCGCTCCTGCTCGACGAGGTGGGCCTGGTAAGCCTTCCAGCCGGGGCACTAGCCCGTGTGCCACTTCCACAGCCGTGCCATGAACGATTTCGGGTTCGCCTCGGCCTTCTTACGCATCTCGCACGTCTCGCAGCCGAACGTCTTTTCCTGTGCCATCATCCTACTTCCTGAGTTCCCGGATCATCTGCGATCTACTACGTGAAATTTGTCACGTGGGTGCCAAAAACAAAAAGGGTAGGTCGTGAGAGACCTACCCCTGCGGTTGTTCGGTGTGCTGCGGGCTACCCCGCCAGCGCCAGCAGGGCGTTCTGCGCCAGCTCGAACAGCGGCGTCGGGATGATGCCCAGCAGCAGCGTGCCCAGCGCCGTGACCACCAGCGCGAAGCCTAGGGCGGGCTTCAGCCGCGCCTGGCTTTCACCCTCGACCATGTACATCACCATCGGGATGCGCAGGTAGTAGAACGCGCTGATCACGCTGGTGATAACGCCGACGAGCACCGCCGCCAGCATCCAGCCGTTGCCGACCGACGCCTGCACCGCCGCCTGGAAAACGAAGAACTTGCCGACAAGCCCCGCGCTGATCGGCATGCCCGTCAGCGAGAGCATGAACAGCGTCATCATCGCGCCGAGCAGCGGGCGGCTCCGGCCAAGCCCCGCGAAGTCGTCGATCTCGACGTCGCGGCCCTGTTCGTTCTCCACGGCGATCACCACCCCGAACGCGCCGAGGTTGGTAAAGGCGTAGGTCAGCAGGTAGAAGATCGCCGCGCTGGCAGCCAGCGGCGCGATCTCCGGATCCTGTGCCGCGCCGACTGCCACCAGGATGTACCCGGCGTGCGCGATGCTGGAGTAGGCCAGCATCCGCTTGACGTTGCGCTGCGAGATGGCGAGGAAGTTGCCGACGATCATCGTCAGGATCGCGATGATGGCGGTGAGCAGCCCCCACTCCTCGGCGACGGCGGGCATGCCTAGCAGCAGCACGCGCATCAGCGCGGCGAACGCGCCCACCTTCGTGCCGACCGACATAAATGCCGTGACCGGCGTGGGCGCGCCCTGGTAGACGTCGGGCGTCCACATGTGGAACG
>CAZDLX010000223.1:0-5283 GCA_964506005.1 uncultured Anaerolineae bacterium
CGCGTTCGGCACCCGCCCCGTGCTGATGACGGTCGACGGTGACCGGCTCGACACGCAGGAGCTCTTGCTCACCGAGCCGCTGTACTGCGTCATCGTCGATCTCGAAGCCGAGAAGGACACCCACGAGATCCTCGCACGGCTGAACCGCGCCTTCCCCTTCGCCGACACCGACATCGAGCATGGCGTGCAGAAGCTGCTCGGCCCGATCAACAAGCGTATCGTCCACGAGGCGGTTGACGCGCTGACCGCGGGTGACGTCGAGCAACTCGGCGCGCTGATGGTCGAGGCGCAGGAGAATTTCGACCGCTACGCGACGCCCGCCTGCCCCGAAGAGCTCACCGCGCCGGTGCTTCACCGCGCGCTGAGCTACGAGCCGCTCAAGCCGCATATCCTGGGCGGCAAGGGCGTGGGCTCCCAGGGCGATGGCACCGCGCAGTTCATCACTCGCAGCCGGGCCGACCAGCAGGCCGTGATGCGGATCGTGGAGGAGGAGCTCGGTATGTCGGCGCTGGAGCTGACGCTGGAGCCCCTGCCGCGCGTGCGCAAAGCCGTCATCCCGGCGGCGGGCTTCGGCACGCGGTTGTTCCCCGCGACGAAGGCGACGAAAAAGGAGCTGTTCCCGATCATCGACCGGGACGGCATCGCCAAACCCGCTATCCTGCTCATCGTCGAGGAGGCGCTGCAGGCGGGCATCGAGGAAGTCATCATCATCGTGCAGGCGGAAGACCTGGACGACTTCGAGGGCTTCTTCAACACGCAGGTTTCCATCGAGAACTACAACAAGCTCTCGCCGCCATTCCAGGAGTATGCCCGGCGTCTGCTGGAGGTCGGGCGGCGCGTGCGGTTCGTCGTCCAGCCCAACCAGGAGGGCTTCGGGCATGCCGTTTACACTGCGCGGGACGCGGTCGGCGACGAGCCGTTCCTGCTGATGCTGGGCGACCACCTGTATCGCTCGCACACGGGGCAATCCTGCGCCGCGCAGCTCATGGAAGCCTACCAGCGGCACGGTACGAGCGTGATCGGCCTGCGGCGCACGCCGGAGGACCAAATCGCCAACTTCGGCACGGTGACAGGCGTCTGGATCGACAACAGCACGCTGCTGAACATCACCGAATTCGCCGAGAAGCCCACCCTCGACTACGCTCGCACCAACCTGCGCGTCTCCGGCCTGCCGGATGACCAGTATCTGACGGTGTTCGGGCAGTACATCATCAAGCCAAAGATCTTTGATTACATCGAGGAGCACATCTGCCACAACGTCCGCGAGCGGGGCGAATTCCAGCTCACCAGCGCGCTCGACCGGCTGCGCCAGGAGGATGGCTTCCTGGGGCTGACGATCAGCGGGCGGCGTTTTGACATCGGCCTGCCCGACTCGTACCTGGAGACGCTGCGTACCTTCAACGAGGACTAGGGCGCGTTCCAAAAATCTGGACGCTTGCGTCCGAACCCCCTCCGACGACGTTCGCTGCGCGAATCCCGCCACCTCCCCCTTGCAAGGGGGAGGAAGAGCCGAGCGGCGACTGGAGGTCGCTGCAAGGTGAGGAGGGGGTTCCCGTGCGAGGCGCTGGATACTTGAACCGAGCCTCGGCGCAAGCTGCCGCATAAGGAGCACACGATGATCGAAGTGGGGTTGCATTTCTGGGAGAAGCTCGAGGAGGTCGTCGCGGCGCACAGCATCGTCATCGACCGGCCCGCCGGCACAAAGCACCCGAACTACCCCGACATGACTTACCCGGTTGACTACGGCTACCTCGACGGCACGGTGTCGGCGGATGGCGGCGGCATCGACGTGTTCGTGGGGTCGTCGGGCCAGGCGCGCATCGACGGGGTGGCCTGCACGGTGGACATGATCAAGAAGGACGCCGAGCTCAAGATCCTGCTCGGCTGCACGCCCGCCGAGATGAAGCACATCGTTGAGACGCTGAGCGGCGGCCCGATGGGCGCGCTGCTGGTACGGCGCGAGGCCGGCGAGGGGGAATAGTTGGCCTCGCCGGGAAAGAGGCACCCGCCTCTGGTATCATCCAGTTGAGTGATTCCCACAGCGAAGCGGAGAGAAAATGATTAAGCTGGACCTGGGTTACATCGTGCTGCCTGTCAGGGGCGACCAGCTCAGCGAGATACAGCGCTGGTACGAGACGCAGCTCGACCTGTACAACGTCTCAAGGGATGACGACGCCGTACTCATGGCCGGGGCCAACGGCTTTGCCGTCGAGTTCCGTAAGGGCAGGCCGGTTGGCAACCCCGAGCGCGTGGTGCTCGCCTATTTCACCGACGATGCCGACGCCATGTTCGAGGAGATCCGCCGCCGGGGGTTCAAGGGCAAGCCGGAATCCGCATTCGGCGCGCGGGTGCTGCGTCTCAAAGACCCCGCCGGGCACACGGTCGAGATCTACGAGCGAGGCAGCATCAGCACGCCGCAGGACCTGCGCGATGCGCGCCGCGTGACGAGCGAGGACCATTAAGCCGGTCGCGCTGAGCAGCGAACCCCACACCGCATGGGCGGCGGGTAGTGTCCCCGTCGCCGGGTAAGGGTATAATCGGACGCTGGTAGAGGTGGGCCATGCCCGCCGAGCCGGCGTCTGTTCGTCTGGCGCACCGTTCGTCGCGAAAACGCAGATCAAGCCGTTTTGAGGCTGTATTTTCTCATGAAGACCGTTCGTTTTATCGTCATCGCCGCGCTGTTTGCCCTGGCGCTGGCCGGATGCGGGCCGCAGGTAGACCCGCTTGCGCCGCCGACGCTCACGCCGCTGCTGCCTACTCCGGCTGGCGGGGCGGCTGTCCCTGCCACCGCCGCGCCAACCGCCGAGCAGCCCGCCGCGCCGACAGACGCCCCGGCCACCCAGGCTCCTGAGGTCACCGGCCCGGAGGTGTACCCGGAGAACGTCAATCCGCTGACCGGCCTGCCCGTCGCCGACCCGGCGGTGCTGAACCGCCGCCCGATCCTGGTCAAAGTCAGCAACGAGTCCGACCAGGTCCGGCCCTGGAGCGGCCTGGCCTTCGCCGATCATGTCTGGGAATACCAGATGGAGGGCTTTGCCCAGACCCGCTTTACCGCCGTAATCTACTCGCAGACGCCGGAGCGCGTCGGTTCGGTGCGCAGCACCCGCCTGATCGACGTCGAGCACCTGATGGACATGTACGGCGGGCTGCTTGCAACCTCCGGCGGCAGCAGCAACATGCACGCGGGCGGGCCGCCCCGCATCCGCGAGCTGCTGCTCGCCGCACCGTGGTTCCCACGTGTCATCAGCGGCGACTACGGCTTTGGGCCGCCCTATCTCGTCCGTATTGCGGACATCCCGCGGCCCGGCATCGCCTCGTGGCACACCATGTTCGCCGTGCCCTCGGCCATCTGGCAGTACGCGGATGCAGAGGGCCTCAACGAGCGCCCGGCGCTCGGCGGGCTGGCCTTCAGCCAGGCGGTGCCTGCAGGCGGCGCTGAGACCGTCGAGGCGGTGGTGGACTATCCCGGCTCGGGGCCCAAGCACACCTGGCGCTACAACGCCGGCACGGGCCGCTGGGACAGCCTGACCAACGACGTGCCGGATGGCGATACGCTGCTGCCCGAGGGCACACCGCTGGCCTTCGACAACATCGTGGTGCTGTACGCCATTCACTATGAGTCAGACTTCATCGAGGATGAGCCCGCCCAGCTTCTCTCCGTCGGCATAGACCTGATGGGCGAGGGGCGTGCCGTGCTGCTGCGCGATGGGCAGCGCTTCGAGGTGACGTGGCGGCGCGCCGCGCCCGACCAGATGATCCAGCTCACCGACGCCGGCGGGGCGGCCGTACCGCTCAAGCCGGGCACGACGTTCTTCAACGTCGTCTCGACCAACATCTTCCCGCCCGAGGTGGCGTTCTCCCCGTAGCCGGCAGACGCCGCCCCGGTCCCATCCCTGACGTAGGCTTTACCCAGGAGCTACCCCATGCCTGCTGATCGATTCCCGCTGCGCCTGCTGCTCGCCGTTGTACTGCTGCCGCTGCTGCTGGCGGCCTGTCAGCCCGGCGGCGCGCCGCCAGCTACCGAGAGCGCGGAGCAGAGCGCGCCTGAGCCGCCCGCAGCCACCGTCGAGCCGACCGCCGAGCCTACGGCTGAGCCGTCGCCGGCCACCGCTCCCGAGGCGGCAGACGAGCCCACGCCCACCGCTGGCGCAGTTGCGCCAACCGTCGTCGGGCCTGACGACTTCCCCGAGGGCGTTAACCCGCTTACCGGCCTGCCGGTGGACGACCCCGCCGTGCTGGAGCGCCGCCCGGTGATCGTCAAGGTGAGCAACCAGTCCGACGAGATCCGCCCGCAGAGCGGCCTGTCGTTTGCCGACCACGTGTGGGCCTACCAGACGGAAGGCTGGCGGCAGACGCGCTTCATCGCGATCTACTACAGCCAGTCGCCGGAGTACGCGGGCTCGGCCCGCAGCGCCCGGCCTATCGACATACACCTCGTCGAGATGTACGATGCGTTGCTGGTGATCGCCGGGGCCAGCAAGGACATGTATCGCCTGCTGATGGAAGCGCCCTGGTGGGACCGCGTTTTCCGTGACGACGGGACGGGGCATCTCGTCCGGCTGGAGGACGTGCCGCGCGAGGGCGTCGGCTACTACCACAGCCTGTTTGCCGTGCCTGACGTCGCCTGGGAGCATGCCGACGAGCGCGGGGTCAACGGAACACCGGAGCTGCGCGGCCTGGCGTTCTCGGACGAGCCGCCTGAAGGCGGTGAGCCCATCGAAGAGATGAGCATCGACTACCCGGACTACGGCCCGAAGCAGGTATGGCGCTACGACGAGGCCAGCGGGCGCTGGCTGAGCTCGACGGAGATGCAGATCGACCTGCCGCCGCACGAGCTTCTGCCCGACATCGATTATCTGACCGGCGAGCAGATCGCTTTCGACAACGTCGTGATTATCTGGGCCGAGCACGACTGGCGCGAGGACTTCGTCGAGGTCGATACGCTCGACGTGACGCTGGACGGCGACGGCGATGCCGTGCTGCTGCGCGACGGCATGCGCTACGAGGCGACGTGGCAGCGCACCGCCGAGGACGAGCTGCTGCACTTCCTCGGCCCGGATGGCGAGCCGCTGCCGTTCAAGCCCGGTACGACGTGGTTCCACACCGCCACCCTGCCCGAGCAGCAGTACACACCCGAGGTGCTGTACGACGGGGAGGAGGGATAGACCGGGGGCGGGTGGGCCTGCCGGGTCGTGCGGACCAGGATTCCACCCCCTTTGGCGACGCGAAGCGTCGCCATTTCCCCCTCAAGGGGGCAAGAGATGGTTCTTTGGATCTTGGTCG
>CAZDLX010000224.1:0-5212 GCA_964506005.1 uncultured Anaerolineae bacterium
CGGGGTTGGTGAAGGCGCTCATCGCCTGCACGATCTGCTGGAGGCCCTGCAGCTCGGCGACGCGCGTCTGCTCCTGCGCGTACAGCCGCGCGCTCTCCACGACGATGGCCGCCTGGGTGGCGTAGGTCTGCAGCAGGCGGATGTCGTCCATTCCGAACGGCCGCCCATCGGCGCGGTTGGCGACGTACAGCACGCCGCTGCGCTCGTCGCCGCTGGACATCACCGCCAGCGCGATGCTGCGCGTCCCCGCCAGCTCGACGAGCTCACCCAGATTCAGCTCGGCAATCAGGTGATCGGTTGCCGCGCTGTTGGTGAACCAGTAGCTCACGTCCTCCCACACGCCGCGCGCCGGGCTGCCCCGGTGCAGGGGGATGATGAAGCGCGCTGCCACGGCGTCGACCATGCCGTGTACCGGCTTCTGGGCGACGAGCCGCTGCCCGTCCCGGTCGTAGAGCAGCACGCCGGCCATCTCTGTGCCCATGACTTCCGCCAGCCGCTGGCCCAGCCGCGCGTACAGCCGTTCTGGGTCCTGCAAGACGCTGATCGACTCGGCGACGCGCTGCAGGCCGGCCAGCTCCTCGACGCGCCCGGCCTGCACCTGGTAGGCGCGCGCGTTATCCAGGGCGACGGCGGCGTGCTCTGCCAGCATGACGAGCACCGCCTGGTCGTCGGTATTGAAGGCGTGCGTGGCGCTGGAGGTGACCTCCAGCGTGCCAACGAGGCGGCTCTGCACGACCAGCGGCACGCCGAGGTAGCTGCCCACACGCGGGTCGATCAGCGGCCCGGTGCGCGAGAGCGGGTCGGAGCGCGAGGTATCTTCGAGCAGCAGCGGCTGGCACTTGCGCGCGATCCAGCCGGG
This sequence comes from uncultured Anaerolineae bacterium, assembly GCA_964506005.1. Taxonomy (GTDB): domain Bacteria; phylum Chloroflexota; class Anaerolineae; order Aggregatilineales; family UBA3940; genus UBA3940. Next base: position 860 of record CAZDLX010000224.1, read on the forward strand.
GTAGCCCTGGTCGCGCCGGTAGTAGGGGGCTTCATCGGGCGCGATGGCCTCGTAGCCCGCCGCGTCGATGCGCGCCGCCGGCTTCAGCACCTCGTCGCCGGCGTGCCACAGGTAGACCTGGGCCGCCTCACACGTGACGAGACGCCGCGCGCCCTCCAGGATCGCCCGGAGCGTCGGCTCAAGCTCCAGGCTGGCGTTGACGTCGCGCAGGACCTCGGCGGTGACTTTGACGGCCTGCCCCGAGCCGCGTTCTTCGCGGCTCAGCGTGGGCAGTGGGGCCTTCTCCTTCAGCACGACGACGAAGTGCGGCGCGCCGTCTGCCACGACGCGGTGCGAGGTCGCTTCAACCTGCCGGCCTGCGAGGGTAAACGCGGCCTTGCCCTCCGCGGCGAATAGCTGGAGGAACGCCTCGGGCTGCTCTATCCGCTGGGCAAGTTGCCACATCTCCGGCTCGGTGCCGTCCAGCTCGAACCATCGCCGGGCGGTCGGGTTGACGAAGACGACCTGCCCGCCGAGCCGTGCGGCGATCACGGCGTTGTCCACAGTGGCGAGGTTGGCCGGCGGAGCCAGCTCGTCGGGCATCTGCTCGCGCTGGCGCGCGGTACTGCGCGCCATGAGCAGCACAGCCGCGACGACGAGCGCGCCCGTAACGGTGATGACCAGCCCGATCAAGATGATTGTGTCCATGATGTGATGCCGATCCTGGTGGCCCGGCCCGGCGGGCCGTCGTGCCGTTAGACCGAGGGTTTGCGCTGCGGTGGCTGAGCCTGGCGGCGCGCCTCGGTGGCTGCCTCGGTAATCTCGCGAATGTCGGAGAACTTGCGCTCGGAGGTGACCACGCCGCAGGCGAGCGTCATAAGCGGCGCGAGCCGGTCGTCGAGCTTGATGCCGCCCTGCTCGCGGTCGGTGTAAGCGTAGAAGGCCTGCACTTCCTCATCAAACCGCTTGCGGAGGACGCCGACCACCTTGTGCACGTTTGCCCCCGCCGTAATCAGCACGAAATTGTCGCCGCCCGCGTGGCCGATGAAGTCGTCGGGCGAGCCCTGCTTGTCAACCGTGTCGCTGATCATCATCGCCGCGAAACGCAGCACCTCGTCGCCCGCCACAAAACCGTACTTGTCCTTGAACGGCTCGAAGGCGTTGATCCGCATGTCCACGACGGCCCAGTTGTCCCTGCGGAGCAGCTCGCGCAGCGCGTCCTCGATCAGCCGCCCGCTCGGCAGGCCCGAGCGCGGGTCGGTGAGGCCCATGCGCTCGGCGGCGCGGATGGCGTTGGCGACGCGCAGCCGCAGCTCGTCGATGTCGAACGGCTTGGTAATGTAATCGTCCGCGCCGAGCTCTAAGCCTGCGATGCGGTCACTGCGTTCGTCCTTCTCAGTCAGGAAGATGATCGGGATGTGGCGCGTGCGCGAGTTCGAGCGCAGCGTCTTGCAGACCGTGTAGCCGTCGGTGTCGGGCAGGTTGATATCCAGCAGGATGATCTGCGGGACCTGCTTCTGGGTGCGCTGCAGCGCATCACCACCCCGGCGGGCGATCTCAATGTCGTAGCCCTGCCCGGTGAAGTAGATCCTCAGCATGGTGGCGATGTCCTGATCGTCTTCGACGAGCAGAATCCTGCCCTTAGACATTCCTGACTCCCTCTAGCCGGGGTCTGCCACCCGCCACTCGGGGTGGGCGTTGGCCAGCCCGGCTGCTGCCGTGGCCTGCGCGGCGCGCCTCGCCCGGCGCATGTGGCGTCTGGTCGCCGCCTGCTCGCGAACCCAGTGAATATGCTCCGGCGTGACTTCCCGCTCGAAGCTGCGCAGGCCGCTGAGCCGGAAGCCGTGCCGCGCGGCGATCGTATCAATCTCCCGGATGCGGGCCAGCTCGATGTCGCGGCCCAGCGTGTAGTCCTCGTAGCGGCCCTCGAGCGCCAGCGCCATCGTCTCCGCCATGCAGGCGTAGGCGCGCCCGCGCGGGAAGCCGAAATTGAAGTGGAAGTCCACCTCGCCCGGAACCTCGACCATGCCGCCCTCGACGACGAGCACGTCCTGCCGGGCGGCGGCGACGGCGCGCGACACATCGCGCGGGCGGGCGACGTCGAGCACGACCGCGCCGGGCTTCAGGTGCTCCGGCTCGACGATGGCCCCAATGCTGCTGGTCACGGCGAGGATCAGGTCGGCGCTGTGCATATCGGCCAGGCGCGTGCTCGTCCGCACGCTCGCCCGGCCGCCCGCGCAGCGCTCGCGCGCCGCGTCGAGCGCGCCGGCCCGCCGCCCGATGAGGACCAGCTCGCCGACCTCGTCTGCGAGCAGCATGGCGCAGGCCGAGCCGATCGCTCCTGTCGCGCCGACGACCGCCGCGCGGGCCTGCCCCGGCTCGATACCCATCTGGCGGCCCGCCTCGACGAGCGCCCGGGACGCAATCGCCACGGTGTAGGCGTCGCCGGTCGTCACCGGTATGTCGAGGCGGCTGGCAATCGTCACGCCAGCGTCGCCCACGACAGACGTGAACGCCCCCAGGCCGAGGATCTTCGCGCCGAGCCGCTCGGCGAGCCGCCCGGTCTCCACGATCTTGCGGTACACCTGCTCCGCCGGGATCTCCAGCATGCGGCGCGGCGTGTACGGCGCGGCGACGAACCAGCCGCGCGCCTCGCGCCCCGTCGCCGCCGAGCGCACCCCCTCGATCTCGGAGATCGTGACCGGCGGCCAGTACGTGCACAGGAAGTGAATCAGCGGCTCAGGCAGCAGCCGGCCCAGCAGCGGGTACTTCCGCGCGACGTCACCCTTGGGGTCGATAGGGTGAATAATAAAGCCAAACGTATCGGCTACCACAGCGGCTCCAGGCTCTCATCCTCTTCTTCGTAGCCGGGCGCCGGCACCTGCTCGTAGGCGCGCGGGTACAGCCGCACATGGCGCTGCGCGTCCGGCGTCGCGTGGTGGTCGCTCTCCTCGTAGCGGATGTCCTGCATGATCACCCGGCGCTCCGGCGCAGGCATCAGCACCACGTCGGACTCGATCGCGCGGCCCGGCATGATGACCATGCCCGGCCCGATGCGGCAGTTGTGCCCCACACACCCGCCCAGCATCTGCATGTCGACGGGCACGCTCACCGAGCCAGCCGTCACCTCAATCGGCGTGTCAAGGACGGGGTAGGGCGTGAACGCCGTCGCCCCGCCGACGGACGAGTCGCGGCCTATCAGCGTCATCTCGACTGCCGCGCCCGGCCCGACGGAAGCGCCCTCCAGGAAGACCGACTGCGTCGCCCCCGCCCCCACGGGGAAGAAACACCGGTCGCCGACCACCGAGAGGTGGAAGTAGTTGGCCCCGTTCAGCGTCACATCGTTACCGATAGTCGACTGCGCGATGACGCAGCCCGGCCCGATCGTGACGTTGTCGCCGATGGTGACCGGTCCGTGGAAAACCGTGCTCGGGTGGATGCTGCAGTTGCGGCCCTGCTTCACGTAGGCGGAGGAGGCCAGCACAGGCTTCTCTTCGAGGTAGGCCCGCCAGCGCGCTCGCATGCGGAACAGGCGGCTGCGCGACGAATGGCGCTCCGCCCACAGCGCCTCCTGAAACACGCCAAAGACCACGTTGGCAAACAGCAGGTGCACCCACGTGTCGAGCGCGCAGACGGCGCGCTCCGGCAGCCACCACACCAACCCGCCGCCCTCATTCGATAGGTGAGCGGGAAGCTGGTGATAACCGACCGGCTGCGCGCCGCTGTGCACGATCACGGGCTCGACTTCCCGTGTCACGCCGTTGGGGAAGTACCACAAATCCACGAGGTACAGGTCGTCGTGGGGTTGGTACGAGCGGGTAAGCTGGCGAAGCCCCTGCTGCAGAAATGCCGGGTCGTCGGCGGGGAACGCGGCTCGCGCGGACCGCCGCCGCCGACGCACGCCGCTCAGGAAGGCGTCGAGGAACGCCCGGTCAAACCACAGGTTGTCGCTCGTGACGATCATCTCGCCCGAGGTGGGGAGCTCGTCGAAGCTCTCGACGACGCCCACGCCGTCGCAGTGCGGCGCGAGCAGGCTCTGCTGCCACGCGCCGAGCGGCTGGTTGAGCACGCTCAGGCGGCTGGCAGGTTCGTTGAACGGATCTACATGCCGTGACCGCTGGATGGTAATGTGACGCATCGACAGGCCTCAGTCTGGTACTCGGCGCAGTACGCTCGCAGCTATTGTACGGGAATTCTGCAGGAGGGGCGAATGGGAATTGTACGTATCTAGCGGGGCGGCCTCACCCCGGCCCGCAACGCGGGCCGGCTGCCCGCGAGCTATCGGGCCAGTTCAATCCATACGTAGGGGCGCAGCATGCTGCGCCCCTACCTGTAATTGCTTCTGGTAGGGGCGGGTCTCAGACCCGCCCCTAC
>CAZDLX010000225.1:0-5195 GCA_964506005.1 uncultured Anaerolineae bacterium
GAAGACGCTTATCCTTTGATGCAGCCGTATACATCTCTTTGTGTGCATACTCAAGAAGAACAAACGGGTAAGTTGAACCCATCAAGTGGTATTCGAGGTGAAGCTGCGAAGTGAGAAAGTAGTTCGGGTACCCGGCCAAGGGTCATTCATTCACATTGTAGGATACTTCACAAGTGTGAATCAAGTCTAGCCTCTAGGTCTTTGGGGCTATTGTGCAGGTTTGATGAGCGCCCCAACGACACAGGCGGCCATCGGAGCGTCGGGGGCGAGGTTTACCGCCCCAGCCAGCCGAGCGCCATCTCGGCGCGGTGACGGTGCGTGTCGCGCCGCGCGATGAGGTCCTGCGCCAGCGCGAAGTCGGCCAGCTCCCCCGCCTGCTGGCGCTGTACCAGCCACTCGGAGATCGCCCACTGCTGCAGCGGCACGACGACGTTGTACAGCGGCGGCCCCTCGAACTGCCAGCCCGTCCCGGCGAGGTACGCCGAGAGGAAGCGGTCGGCGGCTTCCGCCGCGCCGAAGTCCACGAGCTGCATGTAGGCGTTCGCCACGTCCCAGCGCGGGTCGCCCAGCGCGGCATACTCCCAGTCCACCAGCCCGGCGATCTCGCCGCCCACGAGCCGGGCGTTCAACAGGTGGAAGTCGCCGTGGACCAGCACCGGCCCGACCTCCGGCATGTCGTAGGCCAGCTCCATCGCCTGCTCGACGGCCCCGGCCAGCTCAGCCTGCCCGATCAGCGCGGCGACGGCGGCGAGGTTCGCCAGGGCGCCGGGCAGCGAGACGCGCGGCACCACGCGCTGCACGTCGAGTGGCGGCTCCAGTTGGTGCAGCCAGGCCAGCAGCGCGGCGAAGCTCTCGATGTACGGCTGCACCGCCTCGCCAAGAGGCCGCCCGCCGACCGCCAACGCCTCGCCCGGCAGCCACTCGAACAGCACGGCGTCACCGTCCGGCCCGAACTCCCGCAGGTACACCTCCGGCACCGGGAAGCCCTGCTCGCGCAGCCAGCGGCAGATGGACGCCTCGCGCTGGGCCTTGCCGTGGTCGTCGGGCCGCCACCAGCTCAGCGTGCTGACATAGCGACGCAGCACCAGCCGCCGCGTCACGGCGTACCCGGCGCAGGTCGCCTCCATCTCGAAGCCCGTCATCTCGTGCTGGCGGCTGGAGATGGCGGTCACACCGTCGATGGCGACGTTCTCGCAGTCGGGGAAGGCGCGCCTGCACAGCGCGATGAGGTCGGCGGTCATGTTGGTGCCCTCCGGCTGGGTATCACCGGGGCGGCACGCGGCTCATGGCGTACTCGGCCAGCGCGGTGATCGTCAGGCTCGGGTTGATGCCGGGGTTCGCCGGCATGATCGACCCGTCCACGACGTAGAGTCCGGGGTAATTATGCACCTGGAAGTCGTAGCCGACCACCCCTTCCGACGCGTCGCGGCCCACCGGCACCCCGCCGAGGATGTGCGCGGTCGTGGGGATGTTGAGCACGCTCTCGTGCAGCGAGCTCTGCGCGACGCCGTTCGTCCGCGCGGCGAAGGCCCGCGTCACGGCATGGCCGACGGGGATCTCCGCCTGGACGGGGTGCTCGGCGTCTGGCTCGGTGACGAGCCCGCGCCGCCCCAGCGTGAACAGGCTGCGCCCGGGCCGCAGCCGCATCAGCGTGTCCTCCGTCTGCATGATGAGCAGAATGGTCGTGCGCTCCGGCCAGCGGGAGAAGAACCGCGCGTGCAGGAAGTCGCGCGGGTGGCGCAGCGCCAGCCCGAGCACCCTGAGCAGCCTCCGCCCCAAACCGCTGTCCCCGGCGTCGATCAGCGGCGCAGCGAGGTTGCGCATGAACGACGAGCCCGCCGGGAAGCGCACGGGCTCGACGGCGGTCACGTCGTCGGCGTGGAACAGCGAGGTGATCGCCGCGCCCTGCGAGTAGTCGATACCGGGCTCGCGCGCGGTGGAGCCGAGCAGCGCCTCGCTGTTGGTGCGGACGCGCTCGCCGAGGCAGGGGGAGAGTGCGGGCAGTGTGCCGCTCACGTCGCGGCAGTGGAACAGCAGCCGGAGCGTGCCGAGCACCCCGCCGGAGAGCACTACGTTTCGCGCCCGATTGGTCTGGCGGCGGCCCGGCAGCAGCGCCGTCGAGCGCCGCGTCACGACCTCGTAGCGCGCGCCGTCCGGCTCGCCCTCGGGCAGCGGGCGGATGTCCACCACCTCCGTCTCGGCGCGGATCTGCGCGCCCCACTTCTCCGCAAAGTACAGGTAGTTCTTGACGAGCGTGTTCTTGGCGTTCTCGCGGCAGCCGACCATGCAGCCGCCGCAGTGGGTGCAGGCCGCGCGGGGCGGCCCCTCGCCGCCGAAGTACGGGTCGGGCGCGGCTTCGCCCTCGCGGCCCGGCTCGCCGAAGTAGATGCCGACCTCCGCCGGGCGGAACGTAGCGGCGCGGCCCAGCTCCCCGGCGACCTCGCGCAGCGTCTCGTCGGCGGGCCACAGGCGGGGGTTCGTCATCACGCCGAGCATCCGGCGGGCGGTGGCGTAGTGGGGGCGCAGCACGGCGCGCCAGTCGAGGCCCTGCCGCCAGGCGGGCGCGTCGAAGGCAGCGTCGTCTGGCTCCATGAGCACATTGGCGTAGACCAGGCTGCCGCCGCCAACCCCCGTGCCGTGCAGCACCAGCAGGCCGTTCAGCAGCGTGAGGTTCTGGATGCCGAAGCAGCGCAAGGCGGGCAGCCACAGGTAGCGGGGCAGGTCCCAGTTGGTGCGAGCGAAGTCCTCGTCGCGGAAGCGCTTGCCGCGCTCCAGCACGAGCACGCGGTAGCCCTTCTCGGCGAGGCGCATCGCGGAGACGCTGCCGCCGAAGCCGGAGCCGACGACGACGTAATCGTATACCTCAGCGAGCGGCGTGTGGCTCAAAGCGGCGGGCCTCCTGGCCGGAATCTGCGGGCTGTGCCCCACATGATAGCAGAAAGCGGCCAGTCCGAAAGGGAATGAGTGTCCACAGATGGCACAGATTTTACAGAGAAGAAAAGGAAAAGCTGTCCACTAATGACACGAATGACACAAATATCAAAAGAACACGAAAGACCCATTCGTGTTATTCGTGACATTCGTGGATCACTTCTGTCTTTTCATCTGTGTCCATCTGTGACATCTGTGGACTCAAGATCAGAATCAAAAATCCCGAACCGGTGATGGTTCGGGATCGTAGTGGACCTGAGGAGACTCGAACTCCTGACCTCTACAGTGCGATTGTAGCGCTCTCCCAACTGAGCTACAGGCCCGCGCTCGATTGCGTGGTCATTCTAGCGATTTGGGGGTGGATTGTCAAGAATCGAGGGGCCGCCCGGCCTTAGAACGGCGATAGAAACGGTACCGGGGAACGGCGCGCAATTCGGGGCCGGATCCCACCCCTAATGCTTCCCCCTCATCCCACGGCGATGCGCGACGCACAGCGTCGCCGCATCGCCGCACCCTTCTCCCACAAGGGGAGAAGGGAACAGTTGGGTTCGGGAATAGGGCTTCCCCTCGCCCCAGGCGGCGCCAGCCAGCCGCCGCGTGGGAGAGGGGTGGCTCGAACGCAAGCATCCGAAGGATGCCGCGTTCGAGACGGGGTGAGGGGGAACGGCGCGCAATTCGGGCCGCTGGCGTATAATTACAGGGATAGTGGTGAGGCTGTGCGGCCGTCAATCGCAGAGGGAGAGCACTCATGGCCCGTCGTCTCGTCATCCCGTTAGGCGCTTCCTGGCGGCAGAAGCCCGCGTCGATGCTGCTGGTGTTCCTGGTGCTCGTCGCGCTGCTGGCCGTGTCCGTCTTCCTGTTCGTGACAGACTACATCACCAGCGTGTACGGCTACCACCAGCTCGGCACCGAGCGCGTCTCCGAGGCGGAGGCGTGGTTCGTGGGCGCGCTGCCGCAGCTCGTGCAGGTGGCGTTCGGCTTCATGGCGCTGGAGCGCCGGAGCTGGCTGTTTGCGGGGCTGGCCGGCGCCGCCTTCCTGACCGACATCGGCACCGACATGGTCTTCCGCGTGGGCGATGCGACGGCGTTCGGGGTCTACGTTACCGCGCTGCTGCAGAGCATCATCCTGTTCACGCTCGGCAGCGAGTTCCTGCTCGTCGCCTCGCTGGAGAACATCATCGAGTACCTGCCCGACGTGCTGGAGGCGATGGCCATCGCCGCAAACCGGCTGGTGAGCAGCTTCACCCGCGTGGCGGACACCTTCCAGGAGGAGGAAGACGACATCCAGCCCGCCCGACGCAAAGGCAGGGGGCCGTAGGGAGTCCCGCCCCGCTTGCCCGTGCCTCCGCTCCATGCTAGGATGTGCCCACCTCACATATCCCCTGCATCACCACCACGGAGGTCATCGCCGTGCTCGCCAAAGTCAATAGCTGCGCGCTCGTGGGGCTGGATGGCACACTCGTCGAGGTGGAGGTGGACGCCGCGAAAGGCATGCCCAGCCTGACGCTCGTCGGGCTGCCCAGCATCGCCGTCAAGGAGTCCAAGGAGCGCGTGTGGTCGGCCATCCGCAACAGCGGGCTGACGTTCCCCGGCGCGCGCCGCCTCACCATCAACCTCGCCCCCGCCGACCTGCGCAAAGACGGTCCCGCCTACGACCTCGCCATCGCGCTCGGACTGCTGGCGGCGAGCGGCCAGGTGCCGCCCGACGCGCCCGGCGACTCGCTGGTGCTCGGCGAGCTCTCGCTGGACGGCAGCGTGCGACACGTGCGCGGCGTGCTCTCGGCGGCGCTGCTGGCGCAGGAGCTCGGCATCGAACGGGTGTTCGTGCCCGCCGACGACGCGGCGGAGGCGGCGCTCGTGCCCGGCGTCGAGGTGATCCCCGTCAACCACTTGATCGCGCTGGTCGAGCACCTGCTGGGACTGGACGTGATCCCGCCCTTCGACCGCGAGAGCGCCACCTGGCCCGAGTACACGCCCGGCTACCTGACCGACTTCGCCGACGTGAAGGGTCAGGAGCACGTCAAGCGCGCGCTGGAAGTGGCAGCGGCGGGCGGGCATAACGTTTTTCTCACGGGGCCGCCCGGAGCGGGCAAGACGCTGCTGGCGCGGGCGGTGCCGGGCATTTTGCCGAGGATGACTGTCGGGGAGGCGCTGGAGGTCACGCGCATCTACTCCGTCGCCGACATGCTGCCGGAGGGCGTGCCGCTGGTGCAGCACCGGCCCTTCCGCGCGCCGCACCACACCATCAGCCATGCAGGGCTCGT
>CAZDLX010000226.1:0-5163 GCA_964506005.1 uncultured Anaerolineae bacterium
GGGGGACGACCATCCTGCTTGTCGAGCAGAACGCGAACCAGGCGCTCAAGCTCGCCGACCGCGCCTACGTGCTGGAAACCGGCAGTGTGGTGCTCTCTGGCCCTGCGAAAGAGCTTGCCCGGGAGCAGCGAGTCCGGCAGGCGTACCTGGGCGGGTAAAGAAGCCTTAACCTTACACCGGGGTCAGGGCTCGCCGTGGGTGCGGGTACTGTCCACGGTCGTTAGTGACGGCACGGCACGCATGGTGAACGAGACCGAGTATCTCACGTATGCCGTCGTCAACCTCGACGCGATCGCGCACAACGTCCGCGCGCTGAAAGCGCACGTTGGCGCGGGTGTCGAAGTGATGGCTGTCGTCAAGGCCAACGCGTACGGGCACGGGGCGCTGCCCGTAGCCCGAACGGCACTGGAGAACGGCGCGACGCGGCTCGCCGTCGCCCGGGCCAGCGAGGGGGTCGCGCTGCGCGCCGCCGGGATAGACGCCCCGACGCTGATTCTCGGCTACTCGCCGCCGGGCGAGGCGGAGGCCATCGTCGCGAACGACCTCACCGCAACGGCTAACACGCTGACGTTCGCCGCCGCGCTCGACCGGGAAGCCGGGCGGCAGGGCCGCACCGTCCCGGTCCATGTGAAGGTTGACACCGGCATGGGCCGCTTCGGCCTGCTCCCCCACGAGGCGCCCCCGTTCGTGCAGGAGCTGAGCCGCTTCGCGCATCTGCGCCTCGAAGGGCTCGGCACGCACTTCGCCGTTGCCGACCTCCCCGACAAGTCCTATACATGGCAGCAGTTCGACGCGTTCTGCCGCGTGCTGGGCGATCTCGAAGCCGCCGGGGTAAGAATCCCGCTGCGGCACGTCGCGAACTCCGCCGCGACACTTGACCTGCCCGAGATGCACCTCGACGCCGTGCGCCCCGGCATTGCGCTGTACGGGCTGCGCCCCAACCCGGATGTCGAGCCGCCCATCGAGCTGCTGCCTGCGCTGTCACTCTACACACACGTCGAGCGGGTGCGAACGCTGCCGCCCGGGTCCTCAATCAGCTACGGGCGCACGTTCGTCTGCGAGCGGGACACCCCGGTTGTGCTCATCGCGGCGGGCTACGGCGACGGCTACCCCCGGCTGCTCTCCAACCGGGCCAGCGTGCTGATCCGGGGGCAGCGTGCGCCGGTCGTGGGCCGCGTGTGCATGGATCACACGGTCGTGGACGTGACGGGCGTTGACGGCGTCGCGCAGGACGATCTCGTCGTGCTCCTCGGCGAGCAGGGCGGCGAGCGCATCACCGCCGAGGAGCTTGCGCAACACGCGGAAACCATCAACTACGAGATCACAACCGGCCTGCTGCCGCGCATCCGGCGGATCTACACGCGGGGAGGCCAAATAGTCGCCGGCTGAGGCCACAGCGCAGAGTCTCGACGCGCGGGAAACAGCAGGAGCCAGGCTGTGTGCCTGGCTCTTCGGTCTGGACGATTCGGGGATGTACGGGCCGGATCACCCGAGTCTGGCTGCCTAGGTCAGGCCCAGCACAAGGCCCAGCACCATGACCAGGAAGAAAACGCCGTCTGCGCCGTGCAGGATCACGCCGAACCAGGTGCTGCGAAGCCGCCGGCTGGGGAACGTGTAGAGAATGCCCGAAACTATCGACGATGGAATGTGCCAGGGCTTGTGCAAGTGGTACAGCCCGAACAGCACACCATTCGCCAGCCAGTCCCACTTTCCGAAGACGCCTTCCATCTTCGGCAGGAGCACGCTGCGGAACAGGAACTCTTCGCCCAGAAGGTAGTTGCCAATGAACTGAAACACCCAGAAAGCGAGCAGGTACCATGCCCCGACCCATCGAGCCGGGGTCTGGAGGAGGCTCTCCATGCTGTAGCCGGGTGGCTCAGCCAGGAAGGGAAGAGCCGTTGTCCACGCCTCCATGAGCCGCGGGCTGACCACAAACTCAAAGCCAGCCACCAGCAAGCCGAATGGCAGCATCCAGAGCCACAGCAGGGCTCGGGGTTAGCCTGTGCGCGGGTCACGGGTCTGCTGGCGCCACGTCCTGTGCCGGATGGCAGGCAGGCTCAACGTACCTGTCTCACGGTACAGGATGATCAATGCGAGTGCCACCTGCCACATCAGGCCGGCAATCATGAGTGCCCAGAGCAGCAGGCCCGGGTGCATGCTGACGCGGTTCACAAGGGCAGGGAAGACCACCCACGCCAGCAGACCCATCGGGGCGGCTGCCAGGAGCCACACGCCGAGGATCTGGGCCAGGGAGTACTGTGTGGTTTGGGCTGAGATCGTGGTAACCGGTCGCGATGCTGAAGCGCCGGCGTAGAACTCAGGCTGATCGACTGCACCCTGGGGTGCGACGCTCTTCATGCTCAACTGCCTTTCATCGATACGTTCGTTGGGCAATCGACGAATGGAGTCGAGGTAGGTGGCTGCGACGAGGCTGTACGAAGAATGACGTGCATCCATCGTACGCCTCGTCTGCGAGCATGACATCCGTCATCAGACGGAGAACGACTGCGACATATGGCGGGCAGGACCGCCCGCGTTTTACACTAGCCCTCGTACTTGAAGCGCAGCGCCCCGAACGTGAAGAACACCGCCGCCATCGCCAGCAGCACCCCCACAGGCAGCAGCACGTCGGCGAGCGTGCCGCCGAACCAGATCAGCTCGCCGTAAGCGTCCATTGCCCAGGCGACCGGTGAGATGCGCCCCAGCGTCTGCATGAACGGCGGCACGATCTCCAGCGGCCACCACGCCCCGCCCAGAGGGGCCAGCGTCAGCGTGAGGAACAGCCCAATCCCACCCGCCTGCGACTCGTTCTCGACCAGCGTCGAGAGCGCGAGCGCCAGCCCGGTGATGCACAGCACATACGCGATCATCGTCAGCACGACCGCGGGCAGGCTTCCGCCGAAGTTGGTGTCGAGCAGCGCGGCGATGCCAAAGAGCACGCCGTACTGCGCCATGCCGATGGCGAAACGGGCCAGCATCTTGCCGCCGAGAATATGCGCCTTCCGGATTGGCGCGACCAGCAGCCGCTGCAGCGTCCAGTTCTCCCGCTCGCGGATCAGCGCCGAGAGCAGCGGGAACACGGTGAACATCACGTACATGCTGCCGATGCCGGGCGCCGACTGCCCGAAGCCCGTCCCAGCGGACTCCTCGTCCTCAGCCTCGCTGGCGTCGCCAGTGACCATCCGGACGTCGATCGGGCGCTCCGCCCAGATGGCGTCGGCGCGCTCGAACACGCGCTCGCGCAGCTCATCTTCGGCGGCGGGCAGGTCTGCTACCAGGCTCGCGCCCACCCGCTCGGCGACAAACGCCCCGCCGATGTGCTGCGCGGCAGCCTGCACCGCCTGCACCACGTAGGTCGGCGCGGAGATGTTTGCATTGGCGCGGTAGGTCACGGTGACGTTCTCGCCTGCTCGCAGGCCGGCGTCGAACCCCTCGGGGATGACGAGCAGCCCCAGCGAGGTTTCATCTTCCAGACGCGCCTGTGCCGTGGACTCGTCGAGCGCCGCGCGGCCCAGCTCGCACACGTCTGCGTCGTCGTTGTCGTAGGGGCACAGCACGATGTTCGCGTTGGCCGCCCGGATGTTGTCGAGCAGCCTTTGCGAGAGCGCGCTGTCGTCCCGGTCGAGCACGTCGAGCAGCAGCGCGGGCGTGCCGCCACCGCCGCCGAGCGCGCCGCTCGCCAGCCCCACCACCACCATGATCACCGGCGCGATGAAGAACAGGTTAACCAGCGTCGAGCGCTGGGCGAGGATCTGCCGCAGGTCGTTCCATGTAATCGTCAGTAGCTTCTGCATGATGCCTCGCCTCTAGATGTCAAGCTGCCGGTTGAACGCCCACCAGCCGATGATAAACATCACCGCGCCGAGCAACAGCAGCAGCGCGACGTTCAGCAGGATACCGGTTTGCCCCACTGCCAGCGTCAGGAAGCCGTCAACCGCCCAGTAGTTGAGGGTCAGGTAGGGTAGAAACTTCACGAAGGGCATGGCTTCGAGCGCCTGCACCGGGAAGAAAGTGCCGCTGAGCAGCCCCATCACGATGACAACTGCGCTGCCGATCACGTTGGCCTGTTCCTCCGACTTCACGAGCCCGGTGATCAGCGTGCCGAGCCCGGCGGCGGCGATGGCCGCCGAAACGACCATCAGCAGGATGGCCGGGATGCTGCGCCCCCAGATGAACTGGAACTCGCCGGCGATCAGGCTGCCGATCAGCGTCAGCGCGATGAACAGTGCGATGAGCTGCACGATGCAGTTGACCAGCGTACCGAGCGTCTTGCCGAGCAGGATGGCTGGCCGCGGCGTCGGCGAGGCGATCAGCCGCTGGAGCGTCCACAACCGGCGCTCGGTGAGCAGGCTGGACGAGCCGCCCTGCGCGGTGAACATCATGAAGAACACGGCGTTCGTCGCGCCGAAGTAGATCAGCGGGTTGAAGCTGCCGCCCTCCCCGGCTGCCTCCCCGCTGAACATCTCCTGCTGCACTGCCACGGGCGCGTAGGCAGGCGAGAATGCGCAGGCGAAGGCTGCCGGCGCGGAGTCAGGGTTGGCACTCAGCGCCTGGAGCCGCGCCCCAACCGCCGGGTCGTCTGCGGCCACCTCGATCAGCGTGCCGATGCTGGCCGCGACAGCGATCTCCCCGGTGGCGATCTGGTTGGTGATGGCCTCGACGATGCTGCGCACGATGTTCGCCTGGATCGGCGCGGCGGGGCTGGCGTACACCTCGATACTCACCGGCTGGATGCTGCCCTCGCCAGTCGTGAAGTCCGGCGTGGCGCGGGCCGTGAAGTCGGCAGGGATGATGATCGCGGCGGCATAGTCGCCCGCGTCCACCCCCGCCCGCGCGACACCGGCGTTGGTGAGCTGCACGGTGTCGGTCAGGTCGTAGAGCGTCGCCCCGCCGTCACCGGACGCACTGCCGGTGCCCTCTTCGACTGCCTCGCAGGCCATCTCGCTGCCGCCCGTACTCAGCGAGGCGGGGTCCACGCCCTCCACGAGCGCGCTGACGTAAATATCGCCCAGGACGGTGCCCGACTGGCTGTCGCCCTCATCCTGATTGACGAGCGCCACCGGGATATCCCGCACGGGGACGTCGTTGCCGGTGTCGTTGATGAACCTGCCGAGCGCCAGCCCGATGATCGTCGCCAGCGCCAGCGGCGTGACGAGCATGATC
>CAZDLX010000227.1:0-5161 GCA_964506005.1 uncultured Anaerolineae bacterium
CGGCCCGGTCGACGATGTGCTGACGCCGGAGACTATTGCGCAGGCCTACGGCTTCCGGCTATGCACGGACTGCGAAGACGAGGCCACCCTCGCACGGCTCGCCGGGCCGCCGCGTGACGGGGTCAGGCCGCAGGGCTGAGCGCAAGCATACTGGAGCGGAGCGGGGCACAACAGATGGACTGGCTTCTCGAACCCTTCACGTTCGGCTTTATGCAGCGCGGGCTGGCGGCGGGCGTGCTCGCCGGCATCGCCTGCGCCGTGCTGAGCGCCTTCGTCGTGTGGCGGCGTATGGCTTTCGTCGGCGACGCGATGGCGCACACCATTCTGCCCGGCGTGGTGATCGCCTTTCTGCGCGGGGCTAACCTGTTCGTCGGCGCGCTGATCGCCGCCATCATCACCGCGCTGGGCATCGGCTGGTTCAGCCGCGACCGCGAGGTGCGCGAAGACACCGCCATCGGCGTGATGTTCTCGGGCTTCTTCGCGCTCGGCATTCTTTTACTCTCGCGCGTCAGCAGCTACCGCGACCTGACACACATCCTGTTCGGCGACATTCTGGGCGTCTCGGCAGCCGACCTGTGGATCATCGGCGGGGTGACAGTGCTGGTGATGGCTGCCGTGGCCCTGTTTTACAAGGAGCTGCTGCTTACCTCGTTCGACCCCGGCCATGCGGTCGCCATCGGGCTCTCTCCCGAGCTGGTACGCTACGGCCTGCTGATCCTGCTGGCGCTGACCGTCGTCGCGGCCATTCAGGCGGTCGGCGTGGTGATGGTCATCGCACTGCTCGTGACCCCTGCTGCCGCTGCCTCGCTGCTGGCCCGGCAGCTTCCGCGGATCATGGCGCTCGGCGCGCTGTTCGCGGTGGTCTCGGCGCTGGTCGGGCTGTACGCCTCGTACTACGGGAACGTCGCCTCGGGCGCGGCTATCGTGCTGACCCTGACGGGGATCTTCCTGCTGGCGTTCCTGTTCGCGCCGGGCCGGGGCCTGCTGTGGCGCACCCGACGCGGCGCGGCATGAGAGCGTCTTTCATCCACGAACGTCACGAATGACAATGCATACGTAGGGGCGCAGCATGCTGCGCCCCTGCGCAACCGGTCAGGTTCACCCTCTTTTTCCCACCGCCTTTGTCGCATATAATGAGCCCAGGACTTACAGGGGAGAAAATTCGATGAGCGGGCAGGGTTGGGTCAAGTACCGGGATTTCGTCTTGCGGATCGAGTCCGCCGGGCCAGGGCAGTACCGTATCGAGGCGGAGGGGCCGGGCGGCGAGGCGGAAACCGTCACCACCCTGCCCTTCGACGAGAAGGACCTGAAGATCTTCCTGCTCGAAGTTGGCCGCCCGCGCCAGGCGGTGAGCCGCGGGCGCGTGCCCGAACCCATGCGCCAGACCGTCGATTTCGGCGGCAAGCTGTACAACGCGGTGCTCAGCGGGCCGGTGCGCGACGTGTTCACGCGGGCGAGGCAGGTCACCGAGCAGAACGGCGAGGGCCTGCGGCTTCAGCTCCGGCTGGCCGACTGCCCCGAGCTGGCCAGCCTGCCATGGGAGTTCCTCTACGATGGGCGGGACTTCCTCGCCCTGTCCTACGAGACACCGGTGGTCCGCTACCTCGAGCTGCCCAACCCGCCGCGCCCCACCAGCGTCGAGCTGCCGATGCGCATCCTCGTGACGATCAGCTCCCCGCACGACCTCGCGCCGCTCGACGTCGACGCGGAGCGCGCCAAGATCGAGCAGTCGCTGGCGGGGCTCGTCGAGCGCGGTCTGGTGGAGGTCCAGTTCACCGACGACGCCACGCTGCACAACCTCCAGCGCACGCTGCGGCGCGCCCGCGTCGCCGGGAAGCCGTTCCACGTGTGGCACTACATCGGGCATGGCACCTTTGACCCCAACGCCAACGCCAGTGTGCTGGCCTTCTGCGACCGCAACCGCATGTCGTACCTGGTCGGGGGTTTCCAGCTTGGCACGCTGTTCAACAGCTACCCGGAGATGCGGCTCGGCGTGCTCAACGCGTGCGAAGGCGCGCGTGCCAGCGAGGACGATCCGTTCGCGGGGGTGTCGGCGGCGCTCGTCGAGCGCGGCATCCCGGCTGTGATCGGGATGCAGTTCGAGATCAGCGACGATGCCGCCATCGCGTTCGCGGGGGAGTTCTACACCGCGCTGGTCGACGGTCTGCCGGTTGACGCGGCGCTGATCGAGGCGCGGCGTTCGGTCTTCTTCCTGCCCAACTGGGTGGAGTGGGCCACGCCCGTGCTGTTCATGCGCGTGCAGGATGGCCGCCTGTTCGACATTGCCGCCGCGCCGCCGGGCCCTGCCCGGCCCGCGGCCAGCCTGGAGATAACCCCGCCCAAGCCCCAGCGCAGGGCTGCTGCGCGCACCAGACAGCCCGCGCCGCCAGCCGAGCCCGCACCCGAGCCGGCGGTCGCCGCCGAGCCGATCCGCATCGTGTGCACCGGCGGCCCGATGGAAGGCACGGTCTTCGAGGTCACGGAGGACGTCAGCACCATCGGGCGCAGCCCGGACTCGACCTTCACAATCCGCGAGAAGCGCGCCTCGCGCCGCCACGCGCAGCTCGAGCGCCGCGACGGTGGCCTGTGGCTCTCCGACCTCGGCAGTACCAACGGCACGCTCGTCAGGGGCGAGCTGGTTACGGAGCCGGTACGCCTGCGCGACGGCGACGAGTTCCAGATCGGCGAGTGCGTGTTCGTCGCGAGCATCCCTGACGACGACCACCGCAGCGCACCTACCACGGCGGAGGGCTTCGTCGACCGGCTGGCGCGTCTGCTCAAGGCCCGGGGCTACGAGATGCGCCGTGACCTGACCGTCGCGGGGCGCAGCGTGCTGCTCGCGGCGAAGGGGAAGTCGCGGGTGCCGCTGTATCTGAGCCTGGACACGTTCTTCATCGTAGCCGAGTTCGAGTCGATCACGCTCGACCGGCTGTACGGCTACGGCAAGACAGCCTTCGACTTTGCGGACCAGTACCGCAGCTCAGGCCTGCTGCCGATGATCGTTTACCCGGTTGTGCTGGTGCACGGCCTCGATCCGCTCCTCGCGCAGGCCATCGAAGCCGCCGCGCACCCGTTCCACATGGCGAGCTACGAGCACCTCGTCGTCGTTGACCTGGACGCCGGCAAGGTGCATTTCTCGCAGAAGACGCCCTATGCCGGTGCGCTGAACTACCCCACCTTCCGCGAGACGATGATGGATTTCCTCGGCGCGGCCCTGCTGGACTGACCCTCTACCCCGCCCGTATAGGCGATAAATCCTGTCGCCTTTATCGATGAGTATGACATTCATCTATGCCGGGTGGTGACAGCCGACACTTATAAGGCGGTCCTAATGCGCTATTATAAGGGTGCCCTTATAAATGGGCTGAGACACAGCGAGAGCAGGAGCCACTGGTGTTCCAACTTCAACGCCATTCTTCCCTTTCTGAACTTGAAGACCCGATCCAGCCGGCCGGTGATGAAACTCCTGCCCTCGCTCCCTGCTCTGACTGCCCCGCCGCGATCCCGCTCAGCATGGCCCCCTGCGACACCTGCGTGCGTCTCGTCGGCGTGCATGGCGGCCGGCGGCTGCGCAAGCGCCTCGCCGAGCTGGGCCTGAACCCCGGCTGCACGGTGCGCGTGCTGCAGAGCTTCGGCGGCTGCCCGCTGATCCTCGCCGTCAAAGACGACGCCCGCATGGCGATTGGCCGCGGAATGGCACACAAGATCATGGTCATGGAAGACGAGGAAGCAGCCCGTTGAGCCGAGCCTGCTGCGACGTCGCAGCGCCCCCTGCCCCGACCGCCGAAACCCACGTCCGCGTGGGTTTTCATGTGGCCCTCGCCGGCAACCCTAACTGCGGCAAGACCACGCTCTTCAACGCACTGACCGGCTCTCACCAGCACGTCGGCAACTGGCCGGGCAAGACCGTCGAGCGCAAAGAGGGTCACGTCGAGATCGGCGGCAGCCACATCACGCTCGTCGACCTGCCGGGTACGTACAGCCTGTCCGCGTTCTCCACCGAGGAGATCGTGGCGATGGACTACCTGCTCGACGCGCAGCCGGATGCCGTGCTGGTCGTGCTCGACGCCGGCAACCTGGAGCGCAACCTCTACCTCGCCACCCAGATACTAGAAACCGGCCTGCCGGTGATCATCGTGCTGAACATGATGGACGCCGCCCAGGCGCGCGGTCTGCACATCGATGTGGAGCGGCTGTCGCGGCTGCTCGGCGTGCCGGTCGTGCCGACCGTCGCACGTTCCGAGCGCGGGCTGGACGCACTCAAGGCGCAGCTCGCCGCGGAGGTGATGCGCACCCAGCCCCGCCGCCCGGAGCGGGTCGTCGATTACGGGCGCGAGGTCGAGCGGGAGATCGCGCGGCTGGCAGCGCTCGCCGGGGCAGAGCCATCGGTCGCGGCCCATTACGATCCGCGCTGGCTGGCTGTCAAGCTGCTCGAAGGCGACAGCGCCGTGGAGGCCCGGCTGGCCGCAAACGGCGGCGCGCCGCTCATCAGCACCGCGCGCGAAGCTGCGAGCCGCCTGGAGAACATGCTCGGCGACGAAGCCGACATCCTGATTACGGATCGGCGCTACGGGTACATTAACGGGCTGGTGCGCAAGGTCGTGACCCGCCCGCCGCTCGACCGCCGCACCCGCTCAGACCACATCGACCAGATCGTGACGCACCCTGTGTTCGGCCTGCCGATCTTCTTCGCGATGATGTGGGTGGTCTTCCAGATGACGGCCAACGTCTCCTCGCACTTCGTGGACTGGATCGACGGCGTCATCGGCGGGCCGCTGACCCGCTGGGTCGTAGCCGCCCTCGGCGCGGTCGGGCTGGGCGGCACGTGGCTCGAGTCGCTGCTCACCGAGGGCGTCATCGCAGGCGTCGGCGGCGTGCTGGTCTTCGTACCCGTGCTGGCTTTCACGTATTTCTTCATCGCCCTGCTCGAAGACAGCGGCTACATGGCGCGGGCGGCCTTCCTGATGGACCGCTTCATGCACGTGCTGGGGCTGCACGGCAAGAGCTTCATCCCGATGCTGCTCGGCATCGGCTGCTCGGTGCCCGGCGTCTATGCGACCCGCACGCTGGAGAACGAGCGCGACCGGCTGCTGACCGGCCTGCTGGTGCCGTTCATGAGCTGCGGAGCGCGGCTGCCCGTCTACCTCGTCGTCGGCGTGGC
>CAZDLX010000228.1:0-5143 GCA_964506005.1 uncultured Anaerolineae bacterium
TCGCCTCCTTCCGCAACCAGGGTGGCTTCAGCAGTGTGATGCCGGGCTTCCCGGGCAACACGCAGGTCAAAGGCCTGGTAGAACTGCGCCTGCAGTAACCGCTCCAACACGACGGGGGGCGGCGGCTGCCGCCGCTCCCCGGTCGCCTCTGAATACTTCCAGAATTCATCTCAGTTCACCGATACGGGACACACTCTGCAGGGCGCGTGGGTCTGGTTTCTCGGGCAAGGCTCATACCGTGGTTAGCCCGGCTCCTGCCTGATGGTTCGCTTCGCATACGTCGTGGGCGCAGCTCCGGCGCCCGGTTCTGCTGCAACGCTGACCGCCAGATCGCCCGAGCGAACGGCGCCCAACACAAACGCCCAGTACGGCATGCTCTGCGGACGTCTGTGTTTCCAGCCCAGCGCAACCACCGCAACCCAGAGCGGGAGCGACACGAGCAGGTGACGTGTCTCACGGGCAATGGGGCGACAAACGCCAGTGCTGCAACGACTATGAAGGTGACGATGGCCAGCCACCCTGCAGCGGTCTGCTAATGCCGCCGACCGACCAAGCTCCTCGACTTCATTCACAACGAAGACAGAGGCCTGACTCCACTGCGACCAGCAAATCCTCAATCGCCAGCGGGACTACCTGGAGGAACCCGTCCAGAAACGGCACGTAGATGGCGGCAAGCTGCAGCACGAAACTGAGTTCCACTGCCGCATGCCGCCGATCTTAGTGCTATACTCGAACAGGTAACAAGCTAATTACTTGAGTGCACGTCCACAGCCGAAACGGTAGGATAGGCCGGGTGCCGTGATCGAAGAGCATGATCGCCCAGACGACATGAAGCCTGGACCGGCAGAAAAATCGTTCCAACCGGCAATCCAGGGCGGCGAAGTTGCGCCGGGAGAGCGACCTGCTCAGCTCGCCGGCCGCGCCCTGGCTCAGTTCCCGGTCGTCGGCCTCGGCGCTTCGGCTGGCGGCCTGACTGCCTTCGAAGCGTTCCTGCGCCACGTACCCGCTGACCCCGGCATGGCCTTCGTGCTGGTGCAGCATATGGCCCCCGAGCACGAGAGCCACCTCGCGCAGCTGCTCCGTTCTCACACCTCCTTGCCCATCCAGGTTGTCGAGGAGGAGGGCACGACGGTCGAGCCGGACCACGTCTACGTCATTCCACCCGGCCGCAATATGGCACTCTTCAACGGAGCACTACGGCTGCTGGAGGTTACGCGGACACCCGGCCAACGGCTGGCCGTCGACCACTTCTTCCGCTCACTGGCCCAGGACCAGGGCGAGCGAGCGATCGGCATCGTACTGTCCGGCACCGGTTCGGATGGCGCGCTGGGGGTGAGAGCCATCAAAGAGGCAGGCGGCATGGTGATGTCTCAGGCTCCTGAGACAGCCGATTATGACGGCATGCCGCAGAGCGCCATCGCCACCGGGCTGGTGGACTACGTGCTGCCGCCGGCTGCGATGCCCGAGCAGATCGTGAGCTATGTGCGGCACGCGGCCAGCGTGCGCGAGCAGGTGCGCACGTTCTACCCTGCACGCAGCGACTGGCTGCAGCGCGTCCTCATGTTGGTGCGCACCCACGCCTCGCACGACTTCTCCGGCTATAAGGAGAGTGTCCTGCAGCGGCGGATCTCGCGCCGCATGGCACTTGCCCATACCACCGACGGCCAGGAGTATGTGCGCTACCTGCAGCACAATCCCGAAGAGGTGGAGCAGCTGTTCCGCGATCTGCTGATCAGTGTCTCCTCGTTCTTCCGCGACCCGGCAGCCTTCGAGATTCTGGCTCGCGAAGCAGTTCCCCAATTGCTCGAACATGCGGCCGTTGCCCCTGAGATTCGCATCTGGGTCCCGGGCTGCGCGACCGGCGAAGAGGCGTACTCCGTTGCCATCCTGCTCGTGGAGCAGATGAAGCGTCAAGGAGTGGAGCATCCGGTTAAGATCTTTGCCACCGACCTCGACGCCGCCGCGCTCCAGATCGCCCGCCAGGGCGTCTATCCGGCGAGCATCGCGGCCGATGTCTCACCCGAGCGGCTGGAGCGCTTCTTCAGCCGCTCGAATGACCACTACCAGGTGGTGAGCAAGCTGCGCGAGATGATGGTTTTCGCCCCCCACAACGTGTTTGCCGATCCCCCGTTCCAGCAGCTCGACCTCGTCAGCTGCCGCAATCTGCTCATCTACCTCGGCGAGGAGCTACAGCAGCAGGTGCTCACTCTGTTCCACTACGCGCTCAATCCCGGTGGCTTCCTATTCACGGGCACCTCCGAGAGCCTGGGAAAGGCAGCATTCCTGTTCCACACCATCGACCGGCAGGCCAGGCTGTACCGGCGGTCAGGCAGCAGTAGCCGGCCTCCGCTATCAGTCGAAGTCTTCCGGCAGCGGCAGGACCTCGACCGCGCGTCGGGAGCGCCTGTCAGACAGACGATGGCCGAGCTCGTGAGACGCGAGGCCAACCGGCGCTACGTTCCGCCCCTGCTGGTTTGTACGCAGACGGGTCAGATCCTGTACGTACAGGGCGAGGTGGAACAATACCTGGCGCTGCCGGAGGGCGAGCTCGCATTGGACATCGGACGCTTGGCCCGCGAGGGGCTGCGGATCCCACTGCGCAGTGTGATCCAGCAAGCACTGTCGGAGCAGAAGATGGTGGCGTACCGCAGTGTGGAGTATGGGAGCGGCGAGGAGCGTCGCCGGGTGCGGCTCGTCGCGCAGCCGCTTGGCGAGACCCGCAAAGGCGAGGTCGCCATCGTGTTCTTTGAGCCGGTGGTGGACGAAGATAAGCAAGCGGCAGCGGTGGACGGTGACCTTGCCCCCGGGCAGCCTATTTCTGGTCTCATGCAACAGGAGTCCCAAGCCGGCTTGCGCCGCACAGTGGAGGATCTGGAAGCCGCCTACGAAGAGCTCCAGTCTTACAATGAGGAGCTGCAAGCCACCAACGAAGAATTGACCACCGCCAAGGAAGAGCTGCGGGTCATCAATGACGAGCTGATGGAGAAGAACGCCGCCATCGAGGAGAAGAGCCAGCAGCTGGTTAAGCTCAACGACGAACTGCACCAGGTGCTGAGTGCTATCAACTTCGGCATGCTGTTCCTCGGCCTTGACCTCCGCATCCAGCGCTTCAATGACATTGCTCAGCACTACGTCAATGTGATCAGAGGTGACATCGGTCGGCCGCTTGCCGACCTGACGACAAACCTCGTTTACGACGGGCTGGTCGGGGATGCGGAGCGAGTGCTCGGCACGCTGGAAACGCTGCGCATTGAGACGGAGACACGCGAGGGTGAGGCGGTGCTGGTGCGCCTCGAACCCGCCCGGACGGCAGAGAACGCGATCAACGGGGTGATGATGATCTTCACCACGTTGTCGGAGGGCCGAGAGACCCGGTGAGCCTGTTCGAGTGCGACCAGCGGGACAGCCCGCGCCGACGCAGCAGACATCCGTCACTCGATCTAGTAGACTCTCCCTAGACACTGAGATGGCCGTTTGCACCTGAAGAGGCAACCTGGATGTTTTTAGACCCGGAATCAGAAACCGAGCAGCGCGAACGACTGCGCCGGCGAGCGGAGGAGGACCTGCGTGAGCGTACCGCTCACCTGGACATGACGGCAATCCCCCACGACATCCGCCACCTTCTCCACGAGCTGCAGATCCACCAGGTCGAGCTCGAGCTGCAGAATGAGGAGCTGCGACACACGCAGCAGGAGCTCGAAGAGGCGCGCGACAGTCTCGCCGATCTCTATCACCTGGCACCGATTGGTTATGTGATCATCGATGAGTACGGCGTGATCCAGCGTGCCAACTACACGGCGCTCGGTATGCTGCGCCAGGAGAACAGTCTGGCTGGCCGCGAGCTGGCGCGGCTGGTGCATGAGGATGATGCCGAAGTCTTCTATCACCACCGGCGCAACGCGTTTGAGGAGGCCGTCATCCACAGCTGCGAGCTCAGGTTCAAGCGAGCCAACGGTGACGTGTTACACGCCCATCTCGATACGGTCGCCGGGGAGCATGGGGGGGAGCGGTACGCGAGGATCGCCATCACGGATGTTACCGAGCGTGTTCGTGCTGAGGAGGCAGCCGCCCAGGTGGCCCTGGAGGCCCGGCGCACCCTCGAGGCGCGCGTAGAGGAGCGCACCGCGGCGCTGGCCGAGTCGCTTGAGCGTGAGCGCGAGGCGCGGACTGAAGCGGAGGAAGCCAGCGCATTCAAGACCCGGCTGCTGGGCATGATCTCCCACGAACTGCGGACCCCGCTGACCTCTATTCTGGGCTTTGCGAGCACCCTGCTAGCCACGGACGTGGCCTGGGACAGAGACAGCCAGACCGACTTCCTCGAAACCATCCTGGACGAGAGCGAGAAGCTGCAGGAATTGGTGGATCAGCTGCTCGAGGCCTCGCGCCTTGAGGCGGGCCGGTTCGATGTCAACCTCGAGCCGGTGACTTTCTCGACGATCGTTTCGGTGGCCAGAGCCCAGTTGGAGGTGCTGACCCGCCAGCATGAGCTCACCGTCGACGCACCAGACGATGTGCCGAATGTCCTGGCCGACGTCCGCCGCATCGCGCAGGTGCTGACAAATCTGGTTAAGAATTCTACCCAGCATTCGGCACCGGACAGTCTCATTGTCATTGCAGCACACGAAAAAGATGGCGTTCTGCAGGTGGACGTCTCAGACCACGGCGAGGGTATCCCACCTGAAGCACGGGAGCACATCTTCGAGGCGTTTTGGCAACCGGAGCGTGATGATACGATCGGCGGCGCCGGTCTCGGGCTGACCATCTGCCAGGGCATTGTGGAGGCGCATGGTGGCGAGATCTGGATCCAGGACACGCCACCGCCAGGCACGACCGTGTCGTTCACATTGCCGCTGGCGGAGTAGGGGCAAGGGAGACGAGAAGGGCGCTGTCCCCGGCGCTCTGTTTGATTCGAGATTTCGGACCGGCATCAAGTCGCCCGCTGGACGGATCTGGAGCGAGAACGGTCCCTCCACCCATCCCCGGATCACCAACGCCCCCTCTTTTCGAAGATCAGGAAAGCTCCACCAGTATAATCCCGGACTACTCAGGCGACATGCAGTTCAGAGGACTCGTAGACGTGCAGGAGGACTGGTCACCCGGATACCGGCTGCTAAGGACTCCATAAGCATAATGGCTTATTCAC
>CAZDLX010000229.1:0-5008 GCA_964506005.1 uncultured Anaerolineae bacterium
CATTCCCGCAGTATTAAATTCCATTGCCACGTTTCCGTCCTTATCAATAGCGACTGTCCTACACCATTCATCGAACCCGGGACGAACATAGTCCTCTATGGGCACTCGTTCGCCACCGGCAAGTACCAACACTTGTGGCATAAATCGAGGTCTACCGTCGGTACTCTCGTCAATATGTACCTGTAACCCAGTATAGGGCAGCACTCTTGCGTCATGAGCAGGTACAAGTCTACCATCCGGGAGAGTGGCGTACAGAATCATGGCTTGTCGCAGCTGATCGCGAGTGACCAATTTTGCTCCCTTAAGATTGGTGTGGAACAGCATAGCCCCATCTAATTTGGCGTCTTTCAGGGCGGCCCCAGCTAGACTAGCTATCACCAATGTCGCGCTTCGTAGGTCTGCTCGATAGAGATTCGCTCCCTCTAGCTTGGCGAAGTCCAAACACGCCTCCTGTAAATCGGCATCTCTAAGATGTGCTCCCTGCAAGTTCGCGTGCATGAGGTTTGCGCCTCGCAAAGTGCCGTCCTCTAACCACCCCTTGAGTCGAAGGATTCGGACAGCTTCCTTAACGAGAACATTATTGTCACTTCCCATTTGCAGGATCAACTCGTCCTTGCGTTCGTGTTCTGAGCGCAATTCGTTTGCAGTGTCGATAAGCAGCACTGCCAGTGCCATACCGACAAGCTCTGCACTGATCGCTGTGTGAAAGCGCACTAGTTCGGACGGAAACAGGCCGCCGAACGGGCCGGGAATGACGCCCGGTAGCCCGATGGCGAGCAGGAACAGGGCTATCAGGCGCGTGCCGGACGCGAAGAACCAGCGAAGCCAGCGACGTGCGCGTTGTGGGAGGTTCGGTTTCATGAGGCGGGTTGCTCCCAGTTTCGGGGCTTAGGGGATGGCATGGTCGGGTTGCGCGTCATCCTCGTCGAGCGGCGCTGGCACAATGCAACCTAACTCGTCAATTTCTGCTGTCTCACACCATGCCTTTAGGGCAGCACGCCAGTCGCCATTCTGTAGTAGCTTCGTCCCGTCCGGCAGAAAAGCTCCGTCTAGCCACTTAGCTTGGCGCAGTTGCTCAGGAGTGACCCACAAGGCCCCACGTAGATCGGCGTCCTGAAGCCGCGCTCGCTCAAGTTTGGCGGCCTGCATGTTTGCCATTCGCAGGTCTGCCCTCTTTAAGTCTGCGCCTCGAAGATCGGCAGACACGAGGTATGTCCCTTTGAGGTTGGCACGGTCGAGCAATGAACGACGACAATTGGCGCCAGCTAGCCTCGCCTCTTCCAAGATCGCGCGGGAAAGTCTTGCCTCCTGAAAGTTAACAAAGCCGACATTTAAGCCTTGTAGGTTTGCCCCGACCAGGTTTGCTCTCCGCAGCGAACCGTCCTTCAGCCAGCCCCGTGCATGGAGCTGTCGTGCTGCTTCGACAGCAAACTCACGAAACGGGCTACCCATCTGCAGGATGAGCCGCTCCTTCTCACGCTGCTCAGCCTCCTTCTCGCGGCGGCCTGCCAGCAGGATTTCGAGCAGAATAAACGTGATTGCCGCCCCGATCATCTCGGTGCTGAAGTTCTGCGCGAAGCCATCTAGCCAGCGGAATGCGGCATCTACCGGAGCAAGCCACTCCCAACGCTGGGCGGCATCACCAATGGCGGCTAAGGCAGCGGCGACGAGCGACACGAACAGCCCTCCCGCAATAAATGCCAGCACGATCAGCATGATGCGCGTGTCGGTGATGCTCTCGGCGCGCGACCTCAGGCGGTCGATGAGCGGGGACTCCGCCATTGTTGGAACCTCACAGAGTAGCGGGGGTAATTCGGCCCTCTGAGAGTGTATGGTATGTGAAAACGTGAGCCGCGCAAGCTGGCCCTCTCCCCTGGGCGTGCGCGTGCTATAATCTGGCTGACAAATCGGACTCATCCGGTCCACTATGCACGCCATTTGTAACGGTATGGAGAATAATAATGGTTGACGGGGCATTGGTTCGAGACGATTACCGCGCAGCGCGGGAGGCTGCCGCTTACCGCGTCGTTGAGGGTGCGGGCTATGTGCGTGTCGGCGGGCCGGACGCCGTGGACTTCCTGCAGCGGCAGACGACGAACGACGTGCGGGCACTGGCGCCGGGAAAGGCGCTGCTCAACGTGCTGACCTCGCCGACCGCGCGCATTGCCGAGGTGTTCACCATGCGCCGGGATGGCGAGAGCATCGGGCTGATCACACCGCCGGGGCGCGGGCCAGCGCTCGCCGCGCAGCTCAAGCGCAAGATCTTCTTTATGGACAACGTGACGGTCGAAGATGCGAGTGCGGAGTGGGTGTACGTCGAGCTGGCTGGCCCCGGCGCGGAAGCCCTCGCCGCGACAGCCGGGGTAGGGGGCGTCGTAGTGATCGAGCGTGAAGCCGCGCTGGCGCTCGGGCCGAAGCTGCTGGTGCCCGCAGCGCAGATCGGCGACGTGGCGGCGGCGCTCGACGAGGCGGGCGCGGTGCATCTCTCCGGCGAGAGCTACGAGATCCTCCGTGTCGAGGCTGGGCTGCCTGCCGCCGGCGTGGAGCTCACCGAGGATTACACGCCGCTCGAAGCGGGCCTGACGCACGCCGTGTCCATGTCGAAGGGCTGCTACACCGGGCAGGAGGTCGTCGCCCGGCAGGTCAACTATGACAAGGTGACGCGGCACCTCGCCGGGCTGCGCCTGCAGGGCGAGGCTGCGCCCGGCGCGCAGGTCCGAGCTGGCGGCCGGCTCGCGGGCACGCTGACCTCTGCCGTGCGCTCGCCGGTGCACGGCTGGATCGGCCTGGCCGTGCTGCGCCGCCCGCACCACGAGCCGGGCACCGGGGTGAGCGTCGAAGGCGAGGCAGGCTCGGTCGGTGCGACGGTCGCCGCGCTGCCGTTCTAGGCGCAGGCTCTAAAGCATACAAAAAGGCCGCCCATCTGGGCGGCCTTTCTCATTGCGCGTATGCAGTGTGGCTAGAACGCGTCCATGATGATGGCGATCAGAATCATGACGACGAACGGTATCGGAACCAGGAAGAGGTACGTGTACCACCGGCTGTCCGTCTTCAGGTGCATGTAGAACATCGCGACCAGCACGATCTTGGTGGCGGCCAACCCGAGCAGGATGGGAACCTGCGGAATGGGCAGGAATGTAACACCCACCTCGGCGAGCGTTAGCGCGGCCAGCACCGCGAAGATCAGCAGGTAATTGGGCCGCTTGTGCGCTGTGACGGTGCGCTTCTCCTCAGTCTGCTCCATCGCTTCTCTCTCCTCGCGGCACTAGATCAGGTAAATGATCGTGAAGAGGATGATCCACACGATATCCACGAAGTGCCAGTACAGCCCGAACACCTCGATGCCCATGTTGTTCTCGCGCGTGAAGTCCCCCCGGAACGCTTTCAGCAGCGCAAGCGTCAGCCACAGCAGGCCGACGAGCACGTGCATCCCGTGGAAGCCCGTCAGCACGAAGAAGGCCGTACCGAACAGGTCGCCAGACGGCGTTACCCCGTGGCTGAACAGCTCGGTCCACTCGAAGCCCTGGATGGCGAGGAAGGTGCCGCCCAGAGCCAGCGTCGCCAGCAGGAAGAGGATGAAGCGGCTCATCCTGTCCTGCTGGATGGAGTCGAGCGCCATTACGACGGTGAAGCTGCTGACGATGAGGATGAACGTGTTCAGCGCCGAGAGCGGTACGTTCAGCGCCTCCTCGGGGATGGACATCATGCCGCGTGCCCGGAAGGCCACGAATGCCCCGATCAGCGCGGTGAAGAACATCACCTCGGAGACGAGGAAGATCCACATGCCCATCTTGTTCATCGAGAGGCCCATCGACGGCGCTGCTTCGACGACACCCTCTGCCGTTACCATGCGGCTGATGGGCGAGAACACCGGCGCACCGCCACCGCCGCGCGCCGGCTCCTCGGCGCGGGCGGATGCTGCCGGCGCGGCGGCCCGCTCAGCTGCTTCGAGCTGCGCCTGCCTGTGCAGGCGGTCGAGCAGCCACATCACCAGCGCGAGCGTCGCGCCCATCCCCAGGATGAGCAGCAGCGGCAGCCCGATGATGATAGAGAAGATAACCGTCGGTTCCAGATCCATCACGCTGTCCTCCCTGTGCTGCCTGCTACTTGCCGAGTGCCCAAATGCCGACACCCGCCGCCAGCAGTGCCAGGCCGAAGAACAGCATGGCGGGCCACAGCACACCGGTCAGCGCCAGCGACATGCCTGCGGCGACGATAATCGGGGCGATGCTGGGGTCTGGCAGGTGGATCTCCACCGTCTCTTCCACGTTTTCGACGACCTCGTCGTTCATATCTCCCTCAATCCGTGCTGACGACAAATCATTTCCCGCGCGCAGCGGGGCGAATATCAGTCCGCCTGCCCGCCAGACCGGCGCAAACGTTCGCGGGCGTCCCACAATGGGCGGTCGCTATCAACCTCGGGAATGCGGGGGAAGTTGTATACCGGCGGCGGCGAGGTCGTCGCCCACTCCAGCGTGTTGGCCTCCCACGGATCATCGCCTGCCGCAACCTTGCGACGCAGGCTCACCGCGACGTTCACGAAGAAGACGCTCACGGCGAGCGCGATCAGGAATGCGCCAACTGTCGCGGCGAAGTTGTACTCCGTCCAGCCACGGCTGGCCGGGTAGTCGAAGTAGCGGCGCGGCATGCCGAGCAGCCCGAGAATGTGCATCGGGAAGAAAGTCAGGTTGAAGCCTACGAACATGATCCAGAACGTGATCTGCCCCAGCCGCTCGTTGAGCATGTAGCCCGTCGCCTTCGGGAACCAGTAGTGCAGCGCAGCGAAGATGCCGAATACCGTGCCGCCGAACAGCACGTAGTGCAGGTGCGCCACCACCCAGTAGGTATCGTGTACCTGGCGGTCGATGGGCAGGATGCCCTGGAACACGCCGCTGATGCCCCCTATGACGAACATGCTGATAAAGCCGATGGCGAACAGCATCGGCGTGGTGAACACCAGCGAGCCGCCCATCATGGTGAAGATCCAGTTGAAGATCTTCACGCCGGT
>CAZDLX010000230.1:0-4933 GCA_964506005.1 uncultured Anaerolineae bacterium
TGGACATGAGCGAGGACCAGGAGCGCCACACCGTCAGCCTTCTGGTCGGCGCGCCGCCGGGCTACGTCGGCTACGAGGAAGGCGGCCAGTTAACCGAGGCCGTCCGGCGCCGCCCGTACTCAGTGGTGCTGTTTGACGAGATTGAGAAGGCGCACCCTGAGGTCTTCAACATCCTGCTGCAGGTACTCGACGACGGCCGCCTGACGGACGGGCAGGGCCGCACGGTCGACTTCCGCAACACCGTGATCATCATGACGAGCAACCTCGGCAGCCAGGCCATCAAGGAGCTGGGTGTCGAGGCGGCGCGTGATGCCGTGATGCAGGAGCTCGACCACCAGTTCCGGCCCGAATTTCTCAACCGGCTGGACGAGATCATTATCTTCCACAGCCTCTCGAAGGAGGACATCAAGCGCATCATCGACATCCAGCTGGGGCGCTTCGCCAGGCTGCTGGCAGGCCGGCGCGTCACCTTCGACATGACAGAGGCGGCCCGCGACTACCTGACGGAGGTCGGCTATGACCCAGTCTACGGGGCGCGACCGCTGAAGCGGGCCATCCAGCAGGAGCTCGTCGACCGGCTGGCGCTGGCCTTCCTCGACGGCGAGATCCGCGAGGGGCAGCATCTCGTCATCGACGTGCGCCCCGACAGGCAGGGACTGGCGTTTCACCCGGCGCCCGGTGGGCCGCGCCAGGCTGAGCCGGAGGTCGTCGAGGGCGAGATCATCGGCGAGTAGCCTGGACTGCGGGCACAGCGGGGCTCGGGCCATGAGCTCAAGCCCCGCTGCTCTTTTTGACTTTTCCGCCAAAAGTTGGATGTGCCGCGAAGCACTTGCCCCTACCATGGTTGTTAACGCGGGCCGGGCGTGTTTGCCATGCCCTCACATCTATTACAATGAGATGAGGACCATGAAAAAGCTGTTGTTGGCAGGGTTGGTAATGGGTGCGCTGGCACTCACCGGCTGCGACGCGCTGGGTGGGGCCGGCGGTGCGACCAGTGCGACCTGCCCGGAGCCGGGCGAGGGTATGGAGCAGTATACCAGCGAGGTAGGCGGATTCTGCGTGAACTTCCCTGAGGAATACACGGTCACGGAGTTTGAGGAGGGCAGCAGCGTTCGCATCGAGCAAGAGCCGCCCGCCATGCCGCACCCGCTGCCGCCGTTCGCCTCCATCGATGTGCTAGGCGAGCTAGGCCAGAGCGCCGAGGACGCAGCCGGCGCTGTAGAGGCGGACATTCAGGCTGCGCTGCCGGACTGGCAGGTGGTGCGAGAGACCACCACGCTCGGCGGGGAGAGCGCCGTCGTGCTGCGCTCGATACCAGGCCAGGACCTCAACCGGCAGGTGTTCGCGGAGCACGAAGGCCGGCTTTACCGGCTGACCTTCTACCCGGACGACGAGGCCGTGCCCGAGTTCGGCGAGATGGAGCGTCTGTACAGCGCCGTGCTGGAGTCCTTTACCTTCACAGGGGCGGAGTAGCGAGACAGGGCTCCGGAGGCATCCGCCAAAAGTCGGAGATCATGTCGTCCGCAGGCCCGATGTGGCGATAGGCTGGATTAAGTAAGCTTGATACCAAGGGTGGACGCTCACCGTGAGGGGTGATTGGTAAGCAGAAGACGTGAGCGTCCCACCCGCATCGGACAACCATCATCAGCCTGACGGCCAGAAAGGGGGACCGATGAAGAAGCCACTGCTTATGGCGATCAGCATCGTGGTTGCGCTTACGGTCATCTCGACGGCAGTCAGCCTCGCGCTGGTCGGATCAGCGCAGGCGGATGACGTGAAGCCCGGCACGATCGGCATGGTCACAGCCCAGCGGCTGAACCTGCGCGAGACCCCCTCGTCGGTGGCCCCGGTCATTACGCAGGTGGTCAGGGGCGAGCCGGTGACGGTCACCGGGCGCACGTTCGACGGCAAATGGCTCGCCGTCGTCACGGGCACGAGCGAGGGCTGGCTCCGCTCAAGCCACGTGCAGATCAACGTCGACATCTCGACGCTGCGCGTCGTGACCCCGTAGTGCAATCCCCGGGCGCAGATGCGCCCATTAATTTGGAGAGACTGGTGCGGGGGCCCAGTCTCTCCCTTTTTGTGCCCTGGCGCCGCGTCTGGCCTAACGACCCATTCGCTTATATAATGGGCATGACGACTTCCATAATAGACACCGGCCCGGCAGGAATCCCTGGCGGCCCGTTCAGCAAGGGAGAGATGTCAATGTTTGAAGCGCTTACGCCCCTCCTGTGTGTGGTGCTCGGCGTTATTGTGGTCGCCCTGTCGCTGCTCGGCTCGGCGGTACGTATTGTACAGGAGTACGAGCGCGGCGTGATCTTCCGGCTGGGCCGCCTCGTCGGCGCCAAGGGCCCCGGCCTTTTCTTCCTGGTTCCCATCATCGACCGCATGATGAAGATCGACCTGCGTACCGTTACACTCGACGTGCCGGCGCAGGAGGCCATCACCAACGACAACGTGACGGTCAAGGTCAATGCCGTCGCCTACTTCCGCGTGATCGACCCCGAGCGGGCGGTCGTGCAGGTCGAGGACTACCGCCGCGCCACCTACCAGATCGCGCAGACCAGCCTGCGTAACGTCATCGGCCAGGCCGAGCTCGACGAGCTGCTCGCCCACCGCGAGCGCATCAACAACCGGCTGGCGCAGATCATCGATGAGGCCACCGAGCCCTGGGGCGTCAAGGTGAGCCTGGTCGAGGTCAAGGACGTCGAGCTGCCGCCGCAGATGCAGCGCGCGATGGCACGCCAGGCCGAGGCTGAGCGTGAGAAGCGCGCCAAGATCATCCACGCCGAGGGTGAGTTCCAGGCCGCGCAGCAGCTCCGCGAGGCCGCGACGCTGATGGCCGAGGAGCCGAGCGCGCTCCAGCTCCGCTACCTGCAGACGCTGACCGAGATCGCCGCCGAGAAGAACAGCACGCTCATCTTTCCGGTGCCCGTCGACGTGATCTCGATCTTCACCGACCTGGCGGGTGAGGTCACCGAGACGCTCCGCGAGCGCAACGGGCGCACCCCGGCGGGCGAGCCGCCGCGCGAACTGCCGCGTGAGTAGTGCGCGGGCGGGGTAGCCACCTGCACCCTAAGCACGATATTCTCAGAGGGGCCTGTGTGAGCAGGTCCCTTGTGTTTGAGCCTTCCCACACCGCACGGGAGTCGAAACCGCATGCCGGGCAAGTATTACGAGGAGCTGGAGATCGGCCAGAAGATGAGCCATGCGCTGGGCCGCACGATCACCGAGGCCGACAACGTGCTGTTCTGCGGGATGACGCTGAACACCCAGCCGCTGCACATCGACGAGGCATTCGCCAGCCAGACGGAGTTCGGGCAGCGGATCGTCAACGGCATCCTCACGCTGGGGCTGGTAGTCGGCATCACCGTGCCAGAGCTGACGGAGGGCACGATTGTGGCCAACCTGGGCTACGAGCGCGTCAGCCATCCGCACCCGGTGTTTCACGGCGATACCCTCCGGGTGGAGACGGAAGTGCTCGACAAGCGCGAGTCGCGATCGAACCCGGCGCGCGGGGTGGTACGGCTCAAGCACACGGGCAGAAATCAGCACGGCGACGTCGTCTGCGAAGTCGAGCGGACGGTGTTGTTCCTGAAGCGGCAGGTGGAGAATGACCGTGAAGCCTAAACAGCGACCCCGGCGGGCGCTTCTGTTCATGCCCGGCGACGACGAGCACAAGATCGCAAAGGGAGCCGCTCTTGGCGCAGACTCCGTCATCATGGACCTCGAAGACGGCGTCGCGCCGGGGCGCAAAGAGGCCGCACGCCAGACGATCCTGAAGACCCTGACCTCCGACATCGACTTTGAGTGGACGGAACGGCTGGTGCGGGTCAACGCGGCGGGGACCGGCCTGCAGGAAGGCGACATCGTCTCGACGGTAAAGGGTCGCCCCGACGGCTACGTGCTGCCCAAGGTGGAGTCCGCGCTCGACATCCAGCGTGTCTCCGAGCTGCTGCTGGAGAAGGAATACGAGCTCGGCATAACGCCGGGGAGCATCAAGCTGCTGGCGCTCATCGAGACGGCGATGGGCGTCGTCAACCTGCGGGAGATCGCCGGAGTGGGCGACGTGCGGCTGGTGGCGCTGGGTTTCGGCGCGGCGGACCTCGCCGCCAGCCTCGGCGCGCAGCGCACCGACGGCGAGCAGGAGGTTTTCTACGCCAAGAGCAGCATCGTGATCCACGCGGCGGCGTACGGGCTGCAGGCCATCGACACGCCCTACTTCCTGCTCAACGACGACGTCGGGCTGCGGGCCGCCGCGATGCAGGCCATGGAGATGGGCTTCGACGGCAAGCTGGCCGTGCACCCGGCGCAGGTCATGCCCATCATGCAGGTCTTCACCCCCGGCGACGAGGAAGTGGACTACGCCGAACGGCTCATCGACGCGTTCCGCCGCCACCAGCAGGCGGGCACCGGCGTGTTCGAGTTCGAGGGCAAGATGATCGACCAGCCGATGGTCACCGCCGCCCAGCGCGTGCTGGCCCGAGCGGGCCTCGACGTGGACGACGAGGAAGGCGGCGAAGAAGAGCCCCAGACGGAGGCGGAGTCGTAGCAAATGCCCGACAGCACGTTGGTGCCCGACGCAAGATGGCTGCTCGGCAGCGTCCGCCTGAGAATAGAATTCTCAGGCTAGAGGAGATACGTCGCCTGACGGCGACCGCTGGCTGGTGCGCCGATCAGCAGGCCGGCTTTAGCCGGCGCATCATACATAGCCTGATGGTTCACCATCAGGCGAGGGCGGGCTGTTCGCCACGTGTTAGCTATGCTGATCGCTTGATTCCGGACAAGCCTTGAACCTCCCCGGGCGGCACCACCTCCACCTCGGCGAGCTGCTGCCCGCGCTCGACGGCCTGCCCGGCCTGCACCAGCAGCCGTGTTACCGTGCCCGCCGCCGGCGCGACGACGCGCATCTCCATTTTCATCGCCTCAAGCA
>CAZDLX010000231.1:0-4769 GCA_964506005.1 uncultured Anaerolineae bacterium
TTGAGGCGATTGCATCGCCGATTGCATCGCCGATTGCATCGCCTCAAGCCCACCCCTCTCCCACGGCGGGGAGAGGGGGACACGCTCGCCGTGCACCCAAGTGTCCCCTTCTCCCCTGGTGGGAGAAGGGTGAGCCGAGCTTCGCTCGGCTCGGGATGAGGGGCTCTGGAATCCCATCCGCCCGTACGCTATCATCACCCGTGCTATGAGCCAGCCACTGATGTTCAACCCCGAGCAGGAAACGCTGTACAAGCGCATCGGCGGCGACGAGACGTTCCGCCGCCTCGTCGATGCCTTCTACGCACGCATCGAGCGCGACCCGCTGCTGCGCCCGCTGTTCCCGGACGACCTCGAACCGGGCAAGGAGCACCAGTTCCTGTTCCTCACGCAGTACTGGGGCGGCCCAGCGCGTTACAACGAGCAGCGCGGGCACCCCCGCCTCAGGCTGCGCCACGCCCCGTTCGCCATCGACCAGGCCGCCCGCGACGCCTGGGTGCGGCACATGATCGCCGCCATCGACGAGGTCGGCATCCCGGAGCCGGACCGCACCGCGCTGGTCGCCTACTTCGAGCGGTCCGGGTCGTTCCTGATCAACCGCGACGAGCCGTAGAGCCTCATCGCAACCCATCCACACTGTATACTGTAGATAACAGACTCATCCAGCCGGTTCGACGGGAACTACCGATGACGCACCCACCCTGGGAAGAGATCGAGCATACCGCCGACTGGGCACTGCGCGTGCGGGGCGAGGATCTGCGCGAGCTGTTCGAGAACGCCGCGCGCGGCATGGCCTGGCTGGCCGGCGGCGAAGCGACGCCCGGCGCCGGGGCGGTGCGCAAGCTCATCGACCTCGACGCGCCTGACTACGAAACGCTGCTCGTCGATTGGCTGACGGAGCTGCTGTACTGGATGGAGGATGCCGACCTCGTTCTGACCCGGATTCGCGTCGAGCGGGTCGAGGCCCTCGCGCTTGAGGCAGAGGTAGAAGGCATCCCGGGGACGGCGTTCTCCAAGCACATCAAGGCGGCCACCTACCACGGCCTCAACATCCGCCAGAGCGAGGACGGCTGGGAGGCCACCGTCGTCTTTGACGTGTGAGGGCAGGTGGCCGGGAGAGGAGGCCAGTATCATGAAGAAGCAGGATTTTAACCGCATCGACGAGTACGTGTGGGAGATCCCGGCGGACTACCGCGGCGACATGCGCGTGCCGGCGCGGCTGTACGCCAGCGAGCGCCTGCTCGAAGACGTGCTCGCCGAAGATGACCAGTCGCTGGAGCAGCTTGTCAACACCTCGACTCTGCCGGGGCTGGCCGGTTATGTGCTGGCCATGCCCGACATCCACCAGGGATACGGCTTCCCCATCGGCGGGGTCGTGGCATCGCGCACCTCAGACGGCGTGATCTCGCCGGGCGGTGTGGGCTACGACATCAACTGCGGTGTGCGTCTGCTGGCGGGCCGCATGCACTTCGAGGACATCCAGCCCTACCTTGCCGATCTCGCCACTGCGCTGTACCGCAACTGCCCCAGCGGCGTCGGGCAGGGCGGCAACCTGCGCCTCGACGAGGAGGACTTCAACGACCTGCTGCACGAGGGCGCGCGCTGGGCGCTCAAGCAGGGCTACGCCCTGCCGGAGGATGTCGAGCGGACGGAGGAGAACGGCCGTCTGGAATGGGCCGACCGGAGCGCCGTCAGCCCGCGCGCCATGAAGCGGGGCATCGAGCAGGTCGGCACCCTGGGCGCGGGCAACCACTTCATCGAGGTGGACGTGATCGAGGAGGTGTACGACGCAGACGCCGCGGACGCGATGGGGCTGGCTCGCGGCAACATCGCCGTGCAGATCCACTGCGGCTCGCGCGGGTTCGGCCACCAGATCTGCACCGACTACGTGCGTGAGTTCCAGGGCGCTGCGGCCAAGTACGGCATCGACCTGCCAGACAGGCAGCTCATCTGCGCGCCGTTTGGCTCGCCGGAGGGGCAGCGCTACTTCCGCGCGATGTGCACCGCCGCCAACTACGCCTTCGTGAACCGGCAGGTACTCGCCTACAACATCCGGCGCAGCTTCGAGCAGGTGCTCGCGGGGAAGCTGGACGACTGGCACCTGCACCAGGTCTACGACATCGCGCACAACATGGCCAAGCGCGAAACGCATAGCGTCGGGGGCGAGCCCGTCGAGGTCGTCGTGCACCGCAAGGGCGCGACGCGCGCCTTTGGACCCGGCTTTATGGGCCTGCCTGATGAGTACCGCGAGGTGGGGCAGCCGGTGCTCGTACCCGGCTCGATGGGCACGGCGAGCTGGGTGCTGGCAGGCACCGAGGGCAGCATGGCGCAGACCTTCGGCAGCACCTGCCACGGCGCGGGCCGCACCATGAGCCGCCGCGAAGCCAAGCGCTCGGTGCATGGGGGCAGCCTGCGCGACGAGCTGGAGCGCAGCGGCATCAGCGTGCGCGCGGGCAGCCTCGCCGGGCTGGCGGAGGAAGCTCCGCAGGCCTACAAGGACGTGGACGAGGTCGTGCGGGTCGTCGACGGCGCGGGGATCGCGCGCAAGGTTGCGCGGCTTGTGCCGGTGGCGGTGATCAAAGGCTGAGACTTGACATCTGGCGCAGGTGATGCGATAACAGCCGGGAGTCTGTTTGCACAGCGTGAACGGCATTTCGAAGGAGTCACAGGCATATGGCGACACCGTATCAGGGTAAGGTCTCTCTCTGGCACTGGGAGGGCGACGCGGTCGGCTACCCCACCATCGACGCGCTGGCCCAGGCGATTAAGACTAACGTGCCGGTCGCCGACGCCATCTGGGTTAAGACGAGTGACGCGGGATCGTGGCAGGGTGACTTCGACAGCAAGGAGGCGATGAAGATCCGCGGCCCGGCGGATATCGCCAAGTGGGTGAACACGCTCGCCAATTACGGGCTGGAGTTCCACGCCTGGTGCGTGCTGCGCGGCGTTGACGTGGAGGACGAGGTCGCCCGCATCGTGCAGGCCTGCTCGGTGCCGGGCGTACGGTCGATGATCCTCGACGTGGAGCCCTACCAGTACTACTGGCAGGGCAGCCGGCAGGACGTGATCCGGCTGATGACGGGCGTCCGGCAGAACCTGGGGCCGGACTTTCACATCGGTATCTGCATCGATCCGCGCAGCCACTGGTATAATGCCATCTTTCCCGACGCATGGCGGCCCTACGTGAACAGCGTGCATCCGATGGTTTACTGGGGCACGATGGGCCGCACGCCGGAGAGCATCCTCACCGAGACGTACGTGACGTGGGGCAACTACGGCCTGCCCATCTACCCGATTCTGCAGGCGCACGGTGTCTCGCCGGACAGCATCCGCACCGCGCAGAACATCGCCCGCAGCGTGCGCGGCGCGACGGGGCTCTCCTACTGGCGGATCGGCGTGATCGGGCCGCTGGAGTACGCCGCTATCAACGAGGAGAAGGTCGAGAGCGAGCTCGGCCCGGATAACGTCTGGCGGCGCTACGGCTGGGAGAAGATCATCGCGCCCTACGAGACGGGCTACATGGATGGCAGCCACGCCGGCGTGCCGGCAAACCAGCTCCTGGACGAGTTCACCGGGGTGCGCGGCCACCCGATCAAGTGGAAGAAGACCAGCGCCGACCGGGACCGCATCTGGGCGCTGTGGCGTCCCAATATTCCCCAGCGCGGCACTTACGAGGTTTCCGTGTTTGTGCCAGGCCGGCACGCGACGACCCGGCAGGCCCACTACCACATTCACGGCGTGGCGGGCACCGGCCAGGAGATCATCGTCAAGCTCGACCAGTCGCGCTACAGCGACCAGTGGGTGCCCCTCGTCGTGTACGAGTTCGACAACCTGCCCGAGGGCGCGCAGGTCAACCTGACGGACCTCACGTACGAAGGGGACAGGGAGATCGCCTTCACGGCGATGCGCTGGCGGCAGGTCGTCGAGATGGGGCAGCCCGGCCAGCAGACCGGCTTTGACCCGCCCATCGGCACGGTGCAGGAGCGCATGGGCCAGCAGGTATGGCCCGGCACCTGGTTCGACGCGACGGGCTACGCCACGTACTACACCGCTATCGGGCCGTCGTACCACACCGGGGCCGATCTGAACAACAACAGCCCGCGCTGGGACTCCGACCGCAACCAGCCGGTGTACTCGCCCTCCGATGGCATTGTGACGTTCTCGGCCCCGGCCAGCGGCACCTGGTATTACCTCATCATCATCCGGCATGACCCGCTGCCCGACGGCACCGTCGTCTGGAGCCGGCTGGCACACGTCCACAACGCGACGGTGCGTGAGGGTGACCGCGTGGAGCGCGGCCAGCAGGTTGCCACAGTCGGCAACGCGGGTGGGCAGCTCGCCTACCATCTGCACTTTGACATCGCCAAGACGGATATTCTCGAGTCGCGGCCCGGTCACTGGCCCGGCCTGAATCTCGACGAGGTATACCGGCACTACGTAGACCCCAAAAAGTTCATTCAGGAGCACCGCCCGGTGCGCGTGGGGACGTAGACTGCCGGTCCAGCAAACCACTCTTACTAGCAGTTGACTTTACACAGAACACGATTGTTCGCGAGTAGGGGCGTAGCATGCGTATTGCGCAACTTGCGTTGCGCAACGCGCGCCCCTACTTATGTTACCGCAGCTCCCCCACCAGCTCGCCCCCGCCTTTCTTTTGCCTCATTCACGTCAACGTAGGATGAGTTGATGACCAACCTGCCGCCCGCGCCCCCCCCCACCCACGCCGGCGGAAAGCCCCACCCCCCCCCCCCCCCCCCCCCCGGCTGGGGGTG
>CAZDLX010000232.1:0-4661 GCA_964506005.1 uncultured Anaerolineae bacterium
GCAAGGGGAGAGTCCACACATGGCACAGATCGCGGACAGAAATAGGTAGGGGCGCAGCATGCTGCGCCCATTCGTGTCAAGTTAAGCTGCTCTGATAACCAACCAGCAACCCCATCTGCCGACGCTTCGCGTCGCCATCTCCCCCTACGAGGGGGCGAAGACGTTGGCTGCGGCGGCAGGCAGACCTGCGAAGAATCACCATCTGCCCCCTGAAAGGGGGAAGTGGCGGCGTTCGCGAAGCGAACGCGTCGAAGGGGGTCTTAAGCCGGGTTGAGGCAAACCGGTGGTCTGAAGTTGACAGGCATAGGGGCGCGCGTTGCGCAACTCCCGTTACGCAACACGCATGTTGCGCCCCTACTACCCATCCGGGGCATCTACCGCGCAGCGCACACCCGCGTCGAAGTGCGCGCCGTCCGGCGGCAGGTAGGTGTGGTTGCGGTTGGTGATGGCCTGCCGGAAGCCCTGGTTCCAGAACGAGCCGCCGCGCGCAATCTGGTTTGGTCCACTCTCCGGGCCTGTGGGGTTCTCGTAGGGCGAGTTGGCGTAGTAGTCCGCCGCGTACTTGTCCCACACCCACTCGTACACGTTGCCGAGCATGTCGTGGACGCCGTAGGGGCTCACGCCCTCGGGGTAGCTGCCGACCGGCGTCGTCGCATAGGCCGGGCGCTGGTCGTACTGCTCGCGGCCCCACATATAGTTCAGCAGGCCGGGCCGGGGCTCTTCGTCGCCCCAGGGGTAGATGCGGCCATCGGTGCCGCGGGCGGCCTTCTCCCACTCGGCTTCGGTGGGCAGGCGCGCGCCGCGCCACTCGCAGTACGTCACGGCGTGGTTCCAGCTCAGCCAAGTCACCGGGTACCGATCGTACCCGGGGTTGGTGAAGTAATCGGGGAACAGCGACGGCCACTCGGGGTGGCTGGGCTCGCCGCAGCAGTCCTGGTACTCCGGCGGATCGCAGACCCCCGCCTCGACGCAGGCACGGTATTCGGCGTTGGTCGTCTCGTACTTGTCGATGTAGAAGGCATCGAGGTAGACGGTGTGCTCGGGCGATTCGTCCGGCAGGCCGTTGTTGTTGCCCATCAGGAACTCGCCCGCCGGCACGAGCACCATCTCCACGCCGTGACCATCCGTCAGGGCATCAGGAATCGCCGTCGCCGCCGGAACTGGCGTGACGGTCGGCTCCGGCGTGCTGGTGGGCTCGGGCTCGTCGGTCGGCGCGGTTGTCGGCGGTTGGGTCGGCTCGACGGTCTGCGGCTCCGCCGCGGCGGGCTGCTCGGCGGAGATGGCGTCGGGGGTCGCGGTCGCGCAGCCGGCGAGCACCAGGGCGGTCAGCAGGGCAGGGGCAATCAGACGCATAACGGGTGGGAACCTCTGGACTATCACGACGGTTGACGCGGGGATTATACCCAACCGGGCGCGCCCGGCGACACGCGCGTGCCCCTCATCCCGCAGCATCCTTCGGATGCCGCACCCTTCTCCCACAAGGGGAGAAGGGAACAGCCGGGCTCACGACAACCGCTTCCACCTCGCCTCAGGTGGGACAACGTGAAACGTAAGCGTGCGGCACGCAAGCGTGCGGCACGCAAGCGTGCGGCACGCAAGCGTGCGGCGCGCAAGCGTGCGGCACGCGTTCGAGCCGGGGTAAGGGGAGACGGTGAGGTAGCACGCGCTTGACACCCGGCCCGAGTGTGCCTATCATAGAGGCGATTGCAGATGCAGTCTTAATAATCGCATCACACGACTCCGGCTGAGGTGCCCTTTACCCCGGATGGTAGGGCCTAACGGCGAAGCTGGTGCAAGCCTTGCAGGCAAGGTTTAAGTCCAGCGCTGACCCGCAACTGTAGCCGCTGGTGTTCGCGAGAACGCCGGCGGGAGCCAGGCCGCCCGCCTCAACCGAGTGTCCGACCTTCGTGGAGGGAGGTCGGGGCTGAGGCGCATGCCTCGAGCTTGATCTGCCATTACCGTGGCAGACCGCAGCGATCCCCGACCTGGCACCGGCCAGGTTTTTTGATCCCATCCACGCAGGCCCAGAGCTGAGAGCTTGATCCATGGACGCAGCCCGCGAGCAATCCGGCCATTTCCTGCTGGCATCGCTGCCTATCAACCAGCGCGTCGCCATCCTGTGCGCGGTGCTGGCCGTGCTGCTCGTCGCGGCGATGATCGTCTCGGCGGCGCACGGCGCGGCGCAGATCGCTTACGCCGACGTCGCCCGCCTGTTCCTGCAGGGGCTGGGGTTCGACGTCGCCGCCGATCTCCCCGCCAGCCAGGCTACGATCATCAACCAGGTGCGCCTGCCGCGTATCGTCGTGGGCGCGCTGGCAGGCGCGGCACTGGCAACCGCCGGTGTGACGCTGCAGGGCACGTTCCGCAACCCGCTGGCCGACCCCAGCATCATCGGCGTGAGCGTGGGCGGGTCGCTCGGCGCGGTGATCGCCATTACGCTGGGCCTCGCCAATAACAGCCTGTGGACCATGCCGATCTTCTCGTTTGTGGGGGCGCTGGGCGCGGCGGTGCTCGTCTACGCGCTGTCGCTGGTCAACGGCAAGTCGCAGCCCGCCACGCTGCTGCTGGCGGGCGTCGCGGTGAACGCCTTCCTCGGCGCGCTGATCTCCGCCCTGCTGCTGTTCACCAACCAGTTCCCTGAGCTTCAGGCCATTCTGAGCTGGCTCATTGGCGGGCTGCGCGGGCGCGGCTGGGCCCACGCGGGTGCGATCGTTCTCCCCGTCGTGCTGACGACCGGCCTGCTGTTTGCCTTCGCCCGCGACCTCAACCTGATGCTGCTCGGCGAGGAGACGGCGCAGGGGCTCGGCGTCAACGTGGCCCGCACGCGGCTGGTGCTGCTGATGCTGGCGGCGCTCGCGACGGGGTCGGCAGTCAGCATCGCCGGGCCGATCGGCTTCGTGGGGCTCGTCGTGCCGCACATGCTGCGCCTCGTCGTCGGCCCTGATCACCGGCTGCTGATGCCCGTCAGCGCGCTCGG
Organism: uncultured Anaerolineae bacterium; assembly: GCA_964506005.1. Lineage (GTDB taxonomy): Bacteria > Chloroflexota > Anaerolineae > Aggregatilineales > UBA3940 > UBA3940. The sequence continues at coordinate 2,978 of CAZDLX010000232.1, forward strand.
CGGCGCGGTGTTTCTCGTCGCTACAGACACGCTCGCCCGTACCATTATCCAACCCACCGAGCTCCAGGTCGGGATCATCACCAACCTGCTCGGCGCGCCGTTTTTCCTCGTCCTGCTGTACCGCAACCGGCGCCTGCTGCGCTCGTTGTGATGTCTGCTCTGAAAGGGAGGCCCGTACCCCATGTCCCGCAAAGAAACGTCCATCGCATTGATTCTCGTCCTGTTAACCCTCGCCCTCAGCGCGTGCGCCCGGACGCCCGCCGCGGAGCCCGTTGGCGAGCCCGAAGTTGAGACTGAGAGCGCCTTCCCAGTGACGGTGGTGGACGGGCTCGGCACGGAAGTCACCATCGAAGCCGCGCCGCAGCGCATCGTCTCGATGACGCTCGGCACCGACGAACTGCTGCTCGACCTCGTCGGGCCGGAGCGGCTCGCCGCCGTGACGTACCTCGCCGCCGACGCCACCACTAGCAACATCGCCGGGCGGCCCGAGCTGGCTGAGATTGAAGCGGTCGTCGAGCCCAACCCGAGCCCAGAGCAGATCATCGCACTGGAGCCCGACCTCGTGTTCGTCGCCAGTTTTACGGAGGCGACGGTGATCGAGCAGCTTCGCGGGGCGGGCCTGCCGGTGTTCGCCGTGAGCTTCTTCAGCTCCATCGAGGCGATGCAGGACAATATCCTGACCATCGGCGAGGTAGTCGGCGAGGCGGCAGGCGCGGAGGCCATCGTCGCTCAGATGGACGCACAGCTTGCCCAGATCGAGCAGGCGCTTGAGCCCGCCGGGGACGCCCTGCCCGGTGTGCTGTATCTGTCAACCGGGGGCTGGGTCGCAGGCTCGGAGTCCACCGTGGACGACATCATCCGCCGGGCGGGCGGCGCGAACGTCGCCGGCGACCTCGTGGATTGGCAGCAGATCAGCGAGGAAGCACTGATCGAACTCAATCCGGATGTTGTCGTGCTCTCGCCCTACGTGCTGGACGAGGAGTTCGTGGGCAACCCGGCCTTCCAGACGATGACCGCGCTGGAGAACGGGCAGGTGTTCGCCATCAGCGATGCCTACATGAGCGCCACGTCGCAGTACATCGTGCGCGGCGTCGAGGTGCTGGCCCACCATCTTCACCCCGACCTCGTGCCTGCGCCCGATTACCTGCCCGAGGGAGCAGCACAATGACGGGATTGCACAGCACCACGCCGCTGCTCGGCGCTGAGGGCATTAACCTCAGTATCGACGGGGCGCACATCCTACGCGGCGTGTCGATGTCTCTGAAGCCCGGCGAGCTTGTGGGGCTGATCGGGCCGAACGGCGCGGGCAAGACGACGCTGCTCAAGGTACTCGGCGGGCTGCTCCAACCGACGGGCGGCGAGGTTCGGCTTCTCGGCGAGCCGCTGGCCCGCTACCAGCCCCGGCAGGTGGCGCGGCTCATCGCCCACGTGCCGCAGTCCACGCTGACTGACTTCGCCTTCACCGTGCGCGAGGTCGTGCTGATGGGGCGCAGCCCGCACCTGGGCCGCTTCCAGATCGAGCAGACCGCCGACCGCGAGATCTCGCAGCGAGCCATGGAGCGCCTGCACGTCGAGGGGCTCGCCGACCGGCTGATCACCACGCTTTCGGGCGGCGAGCGGCAGCGCGTTTTCATCGCGCGGGCGCTTGCCCAGCAGCCGCGCGTGCTGCTGCTCGACGAGCCGA
>CAZDLX010000233.1:0-4601 GCA_964506005.1 uncultured Anaerolineae bacterium
AGCAGCGCAAGGAGCGCCGCGAGCACGAGGAGCAGCAGCGCTGGGACCCGCGCCCGGTGACGCGCATCCCCTACCGCGAAGGCACGAGCTACAAAGATGACCGCTTCGCGCAGGTGTACGTGATGCCCGCTGCCGAGGATGCCAGCGACGAGGAGAAGAAGCCGCGCCGCCTGACGGATGTCGACGCCGACCACACGGAGCCGCACTGGACGCCGGACGGCGAGTTTATCCTGACCTCGCGCAGCAGCCAGCCCGACGCCGACGAAACGTGGCGCTGGTTCAGCCTGTACCGCATCCGCGTGGCGGACGGCGAGGGCGAGCAGCTCACCGACGAGACCCATGCCGACGTGGACCCGCACCCCTCGCCGGACGGCAGGTGGATCGCCTACGCGCGGGTGCCTGTGGAGCGCATGTCGGAGATGCAGAACCGCCTGACGGTGCTGGCCTCGGAGGGCGGAGAGCCCCGCGACCTGACCATCGAGTTTGACCGTGCGCCGGAGAGCTACCGCTGGACGGCCGACAGCCAGTCGCTGATCATCGTCGCCGGGGACTGGGGCTGCGTGGAGATCTACCGCGTCGACGTGGAGACGGCGGCGGTCGAGAAGATCGTCGGCGGGCAGATGGAAGTCCAGTATTTCGACCTGGCACGGGACGGCGGCATCGCCTTCGCCGCCTCGACGCCGTTCAGCCCGCCGGAGCTGTTCTGGCAGGGGCCCGGTATGGACGAGCCGCTGCAGCTCACCGAGGCCAACACCGAGTTTCTCAAAGAGGTTATCGTGCAGGAGCCGCACGAGCTGCGCTTTACCGGCCCGAGCGGACACGAGCTGCAGGGCTGGTATATTCTGCCGGTGGGCTACGAGGAGGGCACGAAGGCCCCGCTCGCCTTTAACATTCACGGGGGCCCGCACGTGATGTGGAGCGTATGCACGCGCTCGATGTGGCACGAGTGGCAGTTCCACGCGGCGCGGGGCTACCTGGTGTTTTACATGAACCCGCGCGGCGCAGAGGGCTACGGGCAGAGCTTCCTGTCCGAGCTGCACGCGGCCTGGGGCGACGTGGCCTTCGAGGACCTGATGGCGGGCGTCGACGCGGTGCTGGAGACGGGTCTGGTTGACGAGGACCGTATGGCGGTCACCGGCGGCTCGTACGGCGGCTATATGACGGCCTGGATCGTGGGGCACACCGACCGCTTCAAGAGCGCGGTGACGCAGCGCGGCGTGTACAACCTGCTGAGCTTCTACGGCACCAGCGACGTGCCGATGCTGGTCTCGAACGAGTACGATGTCGAGCCGTGGGAGGACCCCGACCTGCTGTGGAAGCACTCGCCGCTGGCCTACGCGCACAACGTCAAGACGCCGCTGCTCATCATCCACAGCGAGAACGACTTCCGCGTGCCCATCGAGCAGGGCGAGCAGCTCTTCGCCTACGTGCGGCGCTCGACGGACACGCCCGTGAAGCTGGTCCGCTACCCGCGCGACGGGCACGAACTCTCGCGCAGCGGCGAGCCCAAGCACCGCGTCAGCCGCCTGACCGAGATGGTCGAGTGGTTCGACAAGTACACAGGGGCCCGGGAGGACGGCGAGCCGTCGATCTAAGGGCAGGTTTCTTGACTTTCTACAAAATTACAGGTCAATCTGCCTTGGTAGGGGCGGCTCTCAGAGCCGCCCCTACTTTTGTTGTGACCCGTCTTTGCCCCTCATCCAAGGCTGTCCCGCCTTCGGCGGGCAGCACGCCTTCCTCCCACCAGGGGAGAAGGGAACGGCCGGGTGCACGGCGAGGGTGTCCCCCTCTCCCCGCCGTGGGAGAGGGGTGCGGCACGCGAAGCGTGCTGCGGGGTGAGGGGCGACGGCGACCAGCCTGCGACCTCCTCTGCCGGGCGGAGCCCGGCAGCGCCCGGAAATTCATTTCCGGGCTACGTACAATCGTCGGTTGAAACCGACGAGGCCAGCGTACCCCCCGCAGGGGACAATTCAAAGTTGCTTCGCAATCCATAGCCCGAGAGTTGATTCTCGGGCGGCACTATCGTCTGCCCGTGTCGCGATCTATCTCCCCATGTAATTGCCATTACCAACCTATACAATAGAGTCAGGTGCGACAGTTGAAGCGCACCCGTTCAAGAGGAAGATAAGCATGGATCAGCTTGTGAAGATGGTCAGCGACAAGACGGGCATCTCGGAGTCCCAGGCGCAGCAGGCGGTGAACGTCGTGCTGGGCTTCCTGAAAGAGCGGCTGCCTGAGCCGGTCGCCTCGCAGCTCGACGCGGTAGCCGGAGGCAAGAAGCTCGACAGCCTCGGCGACCTCGGCGACCTCGGCGGGCAGCTCGGCGGGCTGCTCGGCAAGAAGTAGCGGCGGGGCGCATCCCCGCGGCTGATGGAGAGCGCCCCCGGCGCTCTCTTTTCGTATCCGTCCTCTGCCAAAATCTACCGGATCACGGTCACTAACTGCCGCAGCCCTGCCCGCAACGTCGAAGCCACCCGGCCCGGCTGCTATAATGCGAATAAGCGATTTCCAGCGTTACGGTTGGGCAGGAGCACAAAGGAGAAGACAGCATGGCAGTTGACGTTGCCTCGGGGATGAACCTGACTCTCAGCGACGAGCACGAGATGCTGCGGCAGGCGGCGCGCAAGTTTGCGCAGGAGCGCATCGCGCCCATCGCCGCCGAGTTCGACGAGTCGGGCGAGTTCCCGCTGGAGACGGTGCGCGAGATGGGGCAGATGGGCTTCATGGGCATCGAGGTGCCGGAGGAATACGGCGGCGCGGGGATGGACACCATTGCCTACGTGCTGGCGATGGAGGAGATCTCCAAAGCCGACGCCGCGCACGGCGTCATCATGTCGGTGAACAATTCGCTCTTCTGCAACGCCATCATGATGTTCGGCACCGAGGAACAGAAGCAGAAGTACGTCGCGCCGGTCGCCACGGGGGAGGCCATCGGCGCGTACTCGCTGACGGAGCCGATGTCGGGCTCCGACGCGGGCACGATGCGCTCGCGGGCGGTGCTCGGCGAGGACGGCTCGCACTACGTGATCAACGGGCTCAAGAGCTGGGTGACGAGCGGCCCGGTTGCGGACTACATCGTGCTGTTCACGATGACGGAGCCGGAGAAGAAGCACAAGGGCATCACGGCTTTCATTGTGGACGCCTCGAAGCCGGGCTTCCAGCGCGGCAAGAAGGAGCCCAAGCTCGGCATCCGCGCCTCGGCGACGAGCGAGATCATGTTCGAGAACTACGAAGCGCCGCTGGAAGACATGCTCGGCGAGCCGGGGCAGGGCTTCAAGATCGCGATGGCGGTGCTCGACGCGGGGCGCATCGGCATCGCGTCGCAGGCGCTGGGCATCGCCGGGGCGGCCTACGAGGCCAGCGTGCAGTACGCCCGCGAGCGGGAGGCGTTCGGCCAGCCTATCGGGGCGTTCCAGATGATCCAGCAGAAGATCGCGGACATGAAGACGCGCATCGAGGCGGCGCGGCTGCTCATCTACAACGCGGCGCTCGCCAAGATGCGGGTAAAGGAGACGGGTGGCCGCTACACGACCGAGGCGTCGATGGCCAAGCTGTTCGCCTCCGAGATGGCGATGTGGGTCACGACGGAGGCGATCCAGATCCACGGCGGGATGGGCTACAGCAAGGAGCTGCCCCTCGAACGGTACTTCCGCGACGCGAAGATCACGGAGATCTACGAGGGCACCAGCGAGATCCAGCGGCTGGTCATCGCGCGGAACGAGCTGGGGCTGAGGTAGGGGCAGAGCTATCAATGCTCTAGCTATACAAACCGTCGGGTACGCCAAATGGACGAGTAGGCTGCGTAATCTGCCTACGACCCCCTTCGCCCCTTCGGGGCACTTCCCCCTGAAAGGGGGCAGACGGGCGGACAACAGGTCAGAGTCGTCCACAGATGACACAGATAGCACAGAGGATGAAGCATCGAATTGAAGAGGTGAGGTCTTGAGCCTTGCTGTTGCCTTCAACTGAGCAGGTGAACCCCCTCTAACCTCGCTGCGCTCGGTTTCTCTCCCCCTTGCAAGGGGGAGATGGTGGCGCGAAGCGCCAGCAGAGGGGGTTTCCTGTTGACTGAACAATCTCAGCTTACATCTGATCCAATACTCGACACACGGAGCACTCATGCGAGCAGTTCTTTTCCACGAGCACGGCGGGCCGGAGGTGCTGGAGGTCGGCGAGTTCGAGACGCCGCAGCCGGGCCACGGCGAGGTACAGATCAACCTCAAGGCCGCCGCGCTCAACCGGCTGGACCTCTTCGTGCGGAACGGCTGGCCGGGCATCAAGCTGGAGTACCCGCACATCCCCGGCGCGGACGGCGCGGGCGTGGTCAGCGTGGTAGGCGAGGGCGTGACGGAGGTTGCGGTGGGCGACCGCGTCGTGATCAACGGGACGATCAGCTGCGGCAAGTGCGAGTTCTGCCTCGCCGGGCGCGAGAACCTGTGCCACCGGGGCGGCATCCTCGGCGAGCACTTCCGCGGGACGTACGCCGAGTACGTCGTCGTGCCCGAGCCGAACGTCCTCAAGCTGCCCGAGCACGTGAGCTTCGAGGCGGCGGCGGCGGCCTCGCTCGTGTTCCTGACGGCGTGGCACTCGCTGATCACGCG
>CAZDLX010000234.1:0-4574 GCA_964506005.1 uncultured Anaerolineae bacterium
CCCCTGAAAGGGGGAAGTGGCGGCGTTCGCGGAGCGAACGGCGTCGAAGGGGGTCTTAAGCCAAATTGACGACAGCAGCCCAGAGCTGGCGAGTTCGCCCCCGCCTTTCTTTTACCGTTACAAGCGCGGGTGGGCTATACTCGCGGCTGACCAAGCAGGATTTGCAAGCCCTGAGCCAGGCCGCATCATGAGCTTTCGCCGTATCCTCCCGCTGCTTCTGCTGCTGTTTGCCGCAGGCTGCGCGCGCACGCCCGAGCCTGCCGCGACCACGCCAGCGGCTGCCACCCGTGAGCCAACAGCTACTGCGGAATCCATCGCCACCGGCGCCAGTGGCGCGGTGCTGACGCCCGCCGGCCCGCCAACCGTGGTTCCGACCCCGCTGCCGCCTCCGCCGCCGGTCGAGGCCCTGCCCAGCATGCGCTTCAACGTGGAGCTGTTCTACGGCGAGCGCTGGATGCGCGTTCACCAGAGCGTCGATCTCACCAACAACACCCAGGACACCTGGGACGAGGTCGTATTCAACGTGCCCATCCACTACACGGGCGGCGCGTTCCTGCTCGACGCGCTGGAGGTCACAGCCGGTGAAGCCACCGCCACCGACCTGCCCGGCTACGAGAATGTCACGACGCTGCGGGTGCCGCTGCCCGGCCCTGCCGAGCCCGGCACGCCTATCCACCTCGACTTCCGCTACCGCGTGCTGATCCCGCCCGTCGAAAAGACGAGCTGGCCGCCCAACGGCGTCACCGGCTGGACGCCCGAACTGATCCAGGCTGGCGAGTGGTACCCGTCGCTCGTGCCCTACGCCGAGGGCGAGGGCTGGCAGACGTGGCTGCACCATCCCATCGGCGACCCGACGGCGTACCCGCTCGTGAACGTCGAGCTGGTGGTGCACGCCGAGCCTGGCATCGTGATCGCCAGCGGCGGCCCGATCTACGGCGTGGGCGGCTACCCTGGCCTCGGCGAAGATGGCGTATGGCGCTTCAAGGTCGAGCGGGCGCGCGGCATGGCGTTCCTGGCCAGCCCGTTCTACGAAGTGCTGGTCGACGAGTCGGGGCCGGTCAAGTTCTTCAGCTACTACCTTGCCGAGCATGCCGACGCCGGTCAGGCGGCACTCGCCGCCGCCCGCGATTCCGTCGCGCTGTTCGAGGAGCTGTACGGGCCGTACCCCTACGGCACGCTCACCATCGTGGAGAACGGCTTTTTCGGTGGGATGGAGTACAGCGAGCTGATCACCATCACGGACTACGCCTACAGCACCTACACCGGCGAGGCAGCATCCGTGCTGCACGCGCTCATCGCGCACGAGACCGCGCACCAGTGGTGGTACGGGGCGGTGGGCAACCACCAGGCCCGCGAGCCCTGGCTGGACGAGTCGCTGGCATTCTACAGCGAGCTGCTGTACTACGAGAACCTGCACCCCGACGCCGTCGAGTGGTGGTGGCGGGCCCGCGTGGACCAGTACCGGCCCGAAGGCCCCGTCGATGCCAGTCCGCGCGACTACCACAACAGCGGCACGTTCATCGTCTACACCTACGGGCAGGCGGCCCGCTTTATGCGCGCCCTGCGCGAGCTGATCGGCGACGAGGCGTTCTTCGCCTTCGTGAGCGACTATTACATGGCGCACCGCTGGCAGATGGTCAGCGCGGCGGACTTCTTCGAGACGCTGCGCCGCCACACCGACGAGGACTACACCGAGCTCGTCGAGCAGTACTTCGACAACCTCGACATGGCGGTGGTGGCAGGCGTTGAGGGCGAGTAGCATGGCCCGCATCCTCGTCGGCGTGATGGAAGGAGCCACATGTGAAATTACCCGACAAGCAAGAACGCCGGATTCGACGTTTGATTGGACAGCTGGGGGTGCCTCGGAATGCGGACCGTGCTATTGACAAGCTGGTCGAGATCGGCGAGCGGGCAGTCCCGCACTTATTTGCTGCTTACTACCACTCGAGTTCCGGTCATCCCAAAACTACGAATGCGATCACGGCAATGATTCGTATTGGGGGAGACGAGATCATTGACCAGTTTACAAGGGTCTTGTTCGACCATGATAGAGATGAGTGGGCGAGATACCGTGCCGTTGAAGCATTGTCACATTTTGGTCGCAGAGCCACCCCTCACCTGATCCGCACGCTGCGACATGATCCCTCCGATTGGGTGCGAGGATGGTCAGCAGAAGTGTTAGGCATGATTGGGAGCAGCGAGGCAGTGCCCGCCTTGATCGAGCAGGTTAAGAACGCTGCTGGGGATACCCGCGAGTACTCGGTGCGAGCGCTCTACGAGCTACCTGATATACGGGCTGTTGGCGCACTGGCTTCTGCACTTACTGATCGCAACTGGGAGACAGCCATGTGGGCCGCATCTGCACTTGGCAGGACGCGTAGTGAAGACGCGATTCCTCATCTACTGAAGGCTCTGAAAGATGAGCGCGACGCAGTACGCTCGGCCGCAGCGCTCGCCCTCGCGGAGATCGGTCGTCCGGACACAGTCGCCGAAGTCGCAAGGCTGCTCGACGATGATGAGAAGTCGATTGCAATAACCGCCCCCGTGAACACCTTTGCTGTGAAGGCACTGGAGAAGTTCGGAACGCCCGAGGCGCTGCAAGCGTTAGCAGAGTGGAAAGCAAGAGAGGAGCGTCGTGCCTGAAACCCTTATTGGCGTGATGGGCGGCGGCGAGAGCGCGCCGGAGAGCGCCGTGCGCGACGCCTACCGGCTCGGCGAACTGATCGCCGACGAGGGCTGGGTGCTGCTCAACGGCGGGCGCAGCGTGGGCGTGATGGACGCCGCAGCGGCGGGGGCGCACAGCCGGGGCGGGCTGGCCATCGGCGTGCTGCCCGGCGACAGCCCGGCGGGTGCATCCGAGCACCTCGATGTGCGCATCATCACGGGCATGGGCAGCGCCCGCAACGTGATCAACGTGCTCTCCAGCGACGTGGTGATCGCCTGCATGGGCGGCGCGGGCACGCTCTCCGAGGTGGCGCTGGCCCTCAAGCATGGCCGCCCGGTTATCCTGCTCAACCTCGACGTGGGGGCGCTGTTCGACGCCTACCGCGAGCGCGGGCTGCTCTTCGACGCGCCGACGCCGGAGGCGGCGGTCGCCCTCGCACGCGGGCTGGTACCGGAGAGGAAATGATGATCGGGCGGCACGTTTTGACCCCACCCCCCTTCCCCCTCCCCGCCGGCGGGGAGGGGGTGGCGTGTCGCAGACACGACGGGGGTGGGGTTTACCCGGGCTTCTAAGCCATGCGCCTCCGCCGCTATGTGCGCCGCCACCCACGCCTCACGGTGCTGGCTCTCGCCGCCCTGCTGCTCGCCGGGGCGGGCGTCGGGCTGTGGGCGTGGCTCGTCGCGGACCTGCCCGACGTAACGGACCTCTCCGCCGGGCTGCACACTCCCTCGATCACCATCACCGACCGCCACGGGCGGCTGCTGTACGAGGTCATCGGCGAGGAGGCGGGGCGGCACCGCAGCGTGCCCCTCGACGCCGTGCCGCAGGCCTGCATCGACGCCACGCTGGCCACCGAGGACGCCAACTTCTACCGCCACCCCGGCGTCGACCCGCTGGCCGTGCTGCGCGCGCTGTGGCAGAACCTGCGCGGCGGCGAGGTCGTCTCCGGCGGCAGCACGATCACCCAGCAGGTCGCGCGGAACATCCTGCTGGAGCCCGACGAGCGCGCCGAGCAGACGCTGGCGCGCAAGCTGCGCGAGGCGGTGCTGGCCTACCGGCTAACCCGCCACTATGGGCGCGACCACGTGCTGGCGCTGTACCTCAACCAGACGTACTACGGCAACCTCGCCCACGGCATCGACGCGGCGGCGCGGGCCTACTTCGGCAAGCCGGTCGGCGAGCTGGACCTCGCCGAGTGCGCGCTGCTGGCGGGGCTTCCGCAGGCTCCCGGCGTATACGATCCGCTCACCGACCCCGAGGCGGCGGAAGCGCGGCAGGACGTGGTGCTCGGGCTGATGGTGGAGCACGGCTTGCTCGACGAGGCGCGGGCGCAGGCGGCGGGCCGCGAGCCGCTGAGCTACGCCGCCGAGCGCTACAGCATCGAGGCCCCGCACTTCGTGATGGCGGCCTACAGCCAGCTTGAGACGCTGCTGCCCCCGGAAGTGCTGTACGCGGGCGGGCTGGAGGTCCGCACCACGCTCGACCTCGACTGGCAGCGGGCGGCGGAGCGCATCGCGCGGCGGCAGCTTGCCACGCTGAACACGCCGCAGGGCGGCGACCCGCCGCACAACGCGCATGGCGCGGCGCTCGTCGCGCTCGACCCACACACCGGGCAGGTGCTGGCGATGCTGGGCAGCCCGGACTACTTCGACCCGGCCACGAGCGGCGCGGTCAACATGGCGCTCGCGCCGCGCCAGCCGGGCTCCGCGCTCAAGCCGCTGACGTACGCCCTCACCTTCGACCCGGCACGACCCGACCCGTGGACTCCGGCGACGATGCTGCTCGACGTGCGGACCTCGTTCGTCACCAAAGAGGGGTACGCTTACACGCCGGTCAACTACGATCACAGCGAGCACGGCCCGGTGCTGATCCGCGAGGCGCTGGCCTCCAGCTACAACATCCCGGCGGT
>CAZDLX010000235.1:0-4549 GCA_964506005.1 uncultured Anaerolineae bacterium
GCAATCGCTTCAGTGTCGACCTCCTGCGCCATGACACCAAAGGCCGTCACCGGGATGCGGCCCTGCGCCGTCGTGCTCTCGGCGCGCCAGAACGGCAGGTTCAGGATGGTATCGACCTCGTAGTAGACGACCACCACGGCAAAGGTTGTGCCGTCGATCTCGGCGGGCTCGCGCTGCGTCTGCGCCTTGGCCACCTCATCGAGCACGCGCTTCGGGCGGACGGGGCTCGGCGTGTTGGCGTCGCAGAGGTCGCCGAAGATGCAGTCCTCGCTCACGCCCCAGTTCATCGTGCCGCCGTTCTCCCACTCCCAGATTTCCGGCTCGGGGTCGGCGTCAGTGTTCTCGGCGTTGATCGTCGGGCGGATCACCCACACCGTCAGGAAGTCCTCGTCCATCTCCAGCGACTCGCGGCTGGCCTGGTCGATAATCTCCTCGACGTCGGCGCCGCCCGCCGCCGCGAACCGCGCGCCCTCACGGGCGGCAAGCTGCACCCGGTTGTAGATGGTCAGCGTATTGCCGACCTCCAGCACCCCCGCGACGATGATCAGCAGGATCGGCATGACCAGAGCAAACTCGACGAAGCTCTGGCCACGGGCCGCCCGGCGCGGGGCGCTGGAATGACGGTAACTGGCGATGAGTCCCTTAAACATGAATGCTTCCCTCACGCTGCGCCCCAGGATAAACAGACATTCGCGTCACCGGACCACGCCGGTGACGGCATCCACACTGACCTCACACAGCGGCTCCCCGCCACCGGCGGGCAGCACGCGCCCGTTCCACAGCAGGCTGCGGTTGGCCTGCGCCGTCGAAAGCCGGAGCTCCGCCTGCGCATCGACCGCTTCCTCCAGCGCTGCCGAGCACCGCTCGACGAGCGGCCCCGCGATCTGCGGGCTGTCGGCGTTCCAGCGGGCGTCGTCGAAGAGCTGCGGCGGCGAGGCCCACGGTTCGACGCCCGCGACCTCCGCCTCGCGCTCCTGCCCCACGGTCACCGTCATCATCTCCAGGCTGGCCGGCAGGTAGAAGAAGAACGTCCAGCCCCCGCGACCCATCACAAGCTCCGCCGCGTCGAACTGCGGCGTCCACAGCGCGGCGGCGCTCATGAGCTCGGCGGCAGGGTCGGACTGGCGGGCCAGCTCCAGCGCGGGCACGTAGGCCTCACGAGCGGTCGGCAGCGCGTATTCCGGCGAGAGCGCCGCCTCGCTGTCGGCCCCGGCTTCCCCCTGCGCCGCGGCAGGCTGCGCCGGGCTGAGAGCCGGTATCACATAGAAAACCGCACAGGCCAGCGCCGCCGCGAAGGTCAGCAGGAAGGCGAAGGCGGCCTGTACGCCCTGGCTGATACGAAAGCCCCGGCGCTCCCGCTTGGGGCGGGGCTCCTCGCCAGGGAAGGGTAAGCTGTCGCTGCGTTGTCTGCGCCGTGCCATGTCGTTCTCCGCGTTTGGCAGGCAGCCGTGTGGGCCGCCCGCCCTTGATCGTCGTTAATCGGCTGCTCCGAGGTACTCCAGCCCAATGCCGGAGATCTTGCCATCACGGCTGGCCTGCACGTTCAGCCTGCCGTTTGACCCAACGGTTACCGGGCCGCCCTGAGTGATGTAGTATGTCTGGTGAAGGCCACCGTTTGCCTGGTAGATGCTGTTATTAAAGAGTCTTACGCCGTTCACATCAACCGTGAACGAGGGAGTCTGGCTTGAATGTGGCTCGTAGAGCAGCAGGGTTACCCGGTATAAGCCGGATCGCAGATTGTTGATCGTGAATGCAGGATTGGTGTTGCCGCTGCGCTGCACGTAGCATCTGAACAGGAAAGCGTCATTCCCCCCGATCTGGGTTCGGCCGCCGCCGCTGGAATAGTTGGGATCGGTGGGTGCGTAAACCTGAGCGTTGTTGTTCCGCGTACCGTTGGTCACGGTAAGTCCCGTCCATACGACGTCGCGGCCAATCAGCGGATGTCCGTTAACGAGCCCGCCCGACGGGTCGCCCCAGGTCATGTCGCCGCACTGATTGCTTCCGATGTTGTAGTAGAACGGCAGCGGCGGCAGAATGACCAGCTCCCAGTTCGTCGCCGACGGGTGATCGGGGTCCCACTGGGTCAGCGACTCCACTGCCACGACGCCGGGGTAGTTGCGCACGCCGTGGAGGAACACTGACTGATCCTCGACGGTGCCGGTAATGGTGATTTGCGCGCTCTGACCGGAATTGAGACGGTTGACGGTCCACCGGCCTGTGTTGGAATCGTACGACGTGCCGCTTGACGGGCTGCGGCTGACCCCGGTGATATTCAGCACTGCCGGGTGGAGCGAGACGAAGTCCTCAAGCGTGATGTTCACGTTGGTTGCGCTTGTCGGGCCATTGTTCGTCACATGGACGGTATAGGAGACTTCCGTACCGAAGCGGGCCTCCTGCGACGCCGGGATAACTACCAGCGTCAGGTCCGCCAGCGTGTCCGACAGAATAATGTGCAGTGGGAAGGTGTTATTGTCTTGCAGCAGGTCAACTGCCGGCTCGGCGAGAGTGGCCCGTGCGGTTGACATGTAGGCCGTACGCGTGCTGCGGTCGCGCACAATCCCTGTAACAGTCAGCGTGACCGACTCGCCCCTGGGCAGCGCGCCTACAGTCCAGTCGCCCGTCGAGGCGTTCACATCGCCGGACATGCTCAAATTCTGCAGTGCCGCGATCAGGCCGGGCGGGACCGCCCCGGTGACCACCACGCCGGTGGCGTCGCTCGGGCCGTTGTTGGTGACAGTCAGCCTCACCACCACTTCCTGCCCGATAGTCGCGGCGGCGCGGTCGCCCGCCTGCTTGCCATCGACCGATACGATGCCCGTCAGGGCCAGGTCCGCCTTCTCACTCACCAGGAAATTCACGCTGGGCTGGTTGTTGCCCGGCGTCGGGTCAAACTGGTCGAGCGTCACGTCCTCGGGGGCGATGGCGTTGGTAACATTCGTCCCCACCGGGGTCGGCAGCAGTTCTGTGTTGATCGTCAGCGTGGCGCTTGCTCCTGCCGCCAGGTTGCCGACGTCCCAGGTTATTCTGCGCGCGCCGGCGTTGAAGCTGGCGGCACCATCGCCGGCATGCGATTCGTAGCGCAGCTCGGCGGGCAGCACGTCGATCACGCGGACGCCGGTTGCGTCGTCAGGGCCCGCGTTGGTGACGCGCAGCGTGTAGACCACGTCCTCCGTCACCGCCGCGATGGAGGGATCGACCTGCTTCGTCACCTGAAGGTCGGACTGCTGCACGTGCAGCACAACCACAGCTAGGATGTCCTCGCCGACGTTCGTGGGCGTGGTGCCCTGGACCTCGAAGGCGGCTTCGAGCGGCTCGGTCGTCGGCTCGACGGTGGCGGTGATGGTGATCGTCGCCAGCGAGCCGTTGGTCAGGTTGCTGATCGTCCACACGCCGGTGCCGGGGTCGTAGCTGCCGGTGGACGGCGAGAAGTTCGTCGCGTTGATGCCGTCGTCCAGCGTGATACGGACCGGCACGTTGGTGGCAGGATTGGTGCTGCTGTTCGTCACCGTCGCCGTGAAAGTGACGGTATCCTCGGGGAGAGGCTCGGCGTTGTCGACGGTTGCCGTGATGCTCACGTCAACGCCGTGCACGACGATGTTCGCCGTGCTGGTGTTGTCAGACGGGTTCATCTCGGTTTCGCCGCCGCCCGGCGAGATGCTGGCGGTGTTCGGGGTCACGACGCCATCAAGCGCCGTGCTAGTCGCCCGAACGGTAACGTCAATTGAGCCGGCGCCCCCCTCCTTCGCAACCGTGCCGACGTTGCAGGTGATCGTGGTGCTGCCCGAGCACGGGCCGGAGACAAACGTGATGCCAGCCGGCAGGTTGTCCGTGATCGTGACGTTGGTCGCGTCGCTCAGACCATTGTTGCCGTAGTCAAAGTGGTAGGTGAAGTCCGCGTCGAGGTTCGGTGTGTTGGGGCTGGCCGACTTAGTAATCCACAGATCGACGAGATCGCCGACGAGCACCGTCGGGCCGAACATCTTGATGTTGTTGGTCTCGCCGAGCGGGTTCTGCTCTTCCCCGGTGCCCACCTCGTCGACGAGCCCCGTCGCACTGGCATCGGCGGCGTCAACCCAGGCCCAGACGTCATACTGCCCTTCCACCGGGAAGGTGGCACTGACCGGCACATCCACCGGGGTGCCCGGCATTAGCGGCGCAACCGGCCCGCTCTCGCCGATGTCACCCGTCCACGGCAGCGCACCCGGCGTCTGGCCATGCGGCACGGCGTACAGCCTGACGACGAACCCCGGCAGCAGCGGATCATCCGGCGCCGCCACGATGTCGCCAATGTTGCTCACCCTCACCGTGAAAGGTTGGGGCGCACCGGTTTCCACGTTGTTCGGGTCGCCGCTGAACGTCACCTCGTCGATCACGAGGTCCGGCGGCAGGATGGGATCGAACGGCGCCATGGGCGGCAGTTCCGGCGGCAGGATGGCCTCGCGCTGGACGCCGGTGCTGCCGTAAGCCTCGTTGGTCATGATCGCGGTGGCGCGGAGCATAATCGACGGCGCGATGCGGTTCAGCAGCGGCGTGATGATCGGCAGGCGGT
>CAZDLX010000236.1:0-4455 GCA_964506005.1 uncultured Anaerolineae bacterium
CCTCTGGACGCCGCCCCAATATCTGGGGCCTTTGCACAGATACCCCCACCCCTTCGACAGTGTTTGCTGTGCAAACTACGCCACTATCCCCTCTTCAGGGGCAGAATCAGTGTTGGCGCAGTGCTATCGCCCCTCACCCCGAGCTTGAGGCGATGGCATCGCCTCAAGCCCACCCCTCTCCCACGGCGGGGAGAGGGGGCCACGCTCGCCGGGGGCCCAACTGGCCCCCTCTCCCCTGGTGGGAGAAGGGTGAGCCGAGCGAAGCTCGGGTCGGGATGAGGGGGAGATGGCGACGCGAAGCGTCGTCAGAGGGGGTCTCAGGCCAGGTTGGCGGCCTAGATTGCCTTGAGCTGACAGGCAGACTGCGTCCCCAGACTCCTCTGGACGCCGCCTGCCAGATCGGGGAACATTGAAGGGAACCGACTCACACCTCACGGCAGGAGGGATCACACGTGCACATCCTGGGCATCGACGTTGGCGCGACTGACATCAGCGGGGCTCCCGTAGACACGGCAGACGGCTCGCTGCTCGCCGAGCCATGCGAGATCGAGACGCCGGACCCCGCCACACCGGAGGCCATCGCCGCAATTGTCAGGGACATCGCGCGGAACTTTGCCTGGCATGGCCCGGCTGGCGTGGGATTCCCGGCGGTCATTGCCGAAGGCACCGTGCAGACCGCCGTCAACGTCGATAAGTCGTGGGTCGGGGTGGACGCGGTGGCGCTCTTCGCCGAGCAGACCGGCGGGCCTGTCGCCGTGATCAACGACGCCGACGCCGCCGGGCTGGCGGAGATGGCCTTCGGCGCCGGGCGTGACCGGCCCGGCAAGGTCGTCATCATCACCATCGGCACCGGGCTCGGCGTCTCGCTGTTCGACGAGGGCCAGATCGTGCCCAACGTGGAGTTCCCCGACATCGAGGTACGCGGCGAGAAGGCCGACCAGCACGCCTCAGGCCGCGCGCTCAAGGAAAACGACCTCTCGTGGGAGGCGTTCGGCAGCCGCCTGGACGAGTACCTGCATCAGGTGCAGGAGCGGGTCCAACCCGATCTCATCATCCTCGGCGGCGGGGTCAGCGAAGAGCACGACAACTTCATGGAGTACCTGACGGTTGATGCAGAGATCGTCCCGGCGAGCTTTCGCAACGTCGCCGGGATCGTCGGCGCGGCGCTCGCGGCGCGCGGGCTCGACGGCGGCTAGAACTGCGGCGTGATGGGGATTCCCAGCGCGTTGAGGGCGGCGACGATCAGCGGGGCGAGCAGCAGCGCGGGCAGGAAGTTCCCCACGCGGATCGGCTTGATCTCCAGCAGCGTGCTGATCGAGATACCGAGGATCAGCACGCCGCCGGTCGCCGTGAGCTCGGCGATCATCTCCGGTGTGAGGGCCGCCTGCGCCTGCACCGCCAGCAGCGTGATCGCGCCCTGGTAGACCAGCAGCGGCAGCACGGAGAAGCCGACGCCGATGCCCAGGCTGGAGGCAAAGGCGAGGGAGGCGAAGCCGTCCAGCGTGGCCTTTACGCCGAGCAGCGTGTAGTCGCCCGTCAGCCCATCGGCGATGGAGCCGAGAATCGCGAACGGGCCGATACAGAACAGCAGGCTCGCCGTCACAAAGCCCCGGATGAAGCGGACGGCACCGTCGCCGTCGTCGCGCCCCCGGTTGACCCGCGCCTCCAGCCACTCGCCGAAGCGGTGCAGCCGCCCCTCGATGTCCAGCCACTCGCCGAGCAGCCCGCCGACCAGCAGCGCGCCGAGCACGATGATCACGTTGTTCGTATCGAGGAACATATCCACGCCGAGCAGCGCTGTGACGAGCCCCAGCCCGCGCAGCACCGTCTCGCTCATCCGATCGGTCAGCCGCCCGCCGAGCAGCATGCCCAGAGCCGTCCCGACGATCACTGCGACGGCGTTGATCACCGTTCCCATGTTGGCTGTCCTCGCTACGCTGAATCTGCGAGACGTTATACCCGCTCGGGCATGGCGCGGTCAAATCCCGTGCTCTTGACCGCGTCTGGCGGTGCGGCTATGGTCAAAGAGGGTGAACACTCCCACTGACCGGACGCTAACCAACGAGGTGAACGATGACACGTAACGCCAGGCGAGCCCGCAGCGTGGGCGGGGCGCTGCTCGCGCTAACGCCGCTGGCCGCGGCCGCAGGCTGGATCGCATACAGCCGGCTGGCCGTGGACCACGACGTGCCGGTGCCCGCTGCCGTGGAGGCCCGGCGCGGCACCATTGGCACGAGTGTGGGGCGGCTGAGCTACTACGCCAGCGAGGCAGCCACGGGGCGGCCTCTGGTGCTGATCCACGCCATCAACGCGGCAGCCAGCGCCTACGAGATGAGCCCGCTGTTCTCGCACTATCTGGGGCAGCGCCCCGTCTTCGCGCTGGACCTGCCGGGCTTCGGCTTCTCCGACCGGCCCGATATCCGCTATTCGCCGGACGTGTTCAAGCAGGCGATTCTCGAATTCCTCGAACAGGTCGTGCGAGAGCCCGCCGACGTCGTCGCGCTGTCGCTTGGCTCGGAATTCGCCGCGCTGGCGGCGAGCGCCGCCCCCGAGCGCTTTAACTCGCTGGCGCTCATCTCGCCCACCGGCTTCCGCGAGAATGGCTCGGGCGGCAGCCCGCTCGGCGGGCTTGCCTATCGCGTTTTGACCTTCCCCTTTGGCGGCAGGGCGTTCTTCGACATGCTGGCCACAATGCCCAGCATCCGCTATTTCCTGAGCCGCAGCTTCAACGGCCCGCCTGACGAGGGGCTGGCGCAGTACGCCTACAGGAGCGCCCACCAGCCCGGCGCGCACCACGCGCCGCTGTACTTCATCACCGGGCAGCTCTTCACCCCGACGATCCGTCAGGACGCCTACGCCCGCCTGCCGATGCCGGTGCTCGTGATCTACGACGAGGACGGCTTCACGAATTTCGAGACGCTCCAGCCGTTCGCCGGGGAACACCCGAACTGGCGGCTGGCCCGCATCCAGCCCACGCGCGGCCTGCCGCACTTCGAGCAGCTCGGCGCGACGACCGGCGCGCTGGACGCCTTCTGGCAGGGGGTGTAAGGCGCCGGCGTCGTCTTCTAGATTCGCATCGTAGGGGCGCAGCATGCTGCGCCCCTACCCTTGCACCACAAGACACTAGGTTTCAGAACAGATCCCCGTGGGCGTCGAACTGCTCGATGGCCTGCTGGCTGAACGGGTGCTCGCCGAGCGCCAGGATCAGGTCGAGCGGCATCGTGACGTCGTGCGCACCGGCCAGCAGCGTGTCCACCACCTCGTCGACGGACTTCAGGCTGGCGGCCAGAACGCGCGTCTCCGTGTCCACCAGCAGCGCGGCGATCTGCCGCACGACGGCCAGCCCGTCGCCCATCTGGCGCGTCAGGCGATTCACATAGGGCGCGACGAACGCCGCGCCTGCCTGCGCGGCGAGGTACGCCTGCGCGGGGCTGTTCACCGCCGTTACGCAGACGCGCAGCCCCTCGGCGGTCAGTTGGGCTGCCAGCGCGATGTTTTCGGTCGTCGCGGGGACTTTGACGACGACCCGCTCGGGGGCTGCGCTCACCGCCTGCCGCGCCTGCGCAAGACGGCCCTGCGCATCTGGCGCGGTGACCTGGTAGAAGACCGGTCCGTCGCCCAGTGCGAGCAGCTCGGCTAATACCTCCCGGCCGCGCCGCCCTGTCTTCGCGACGAAGGTCGGGTTGGTCGTTACACCGGAGACAAAACCCAGGCTGAGTGCACGGCGCGCGTCGGTGATACTGGCGGAGTCGAGGTAGATCGCCATGCGTCCTCCTATTCACAATTTCAAGATGGGCCCTCAAGGGCGGCCCCAACCATAACTCCGGGGTGCCGGGGCATCCACCTTTGTGCAGAGTCTGCACCATTGTGAAAACGAGGGGTTAGTTCTGGTTGTCGGCAACCTGCAGGAGGTGCAGCAGCCGGTCTTCCTCGGTCTCCAGCGGCTGGCTGTCGAGGTCTTCGTCGTGCCGGCAGGCCAGCGCGACGGCCATCGGCGAGGCCCCCGCCGCCAGCATGTCCTCGGCAGACCACGTCGAGTGCATGCGAGCCACGACGAAGGGCCGCCGCCAGCCGTGCGGGCGGTCGCCGTTCAGGGCGTCGAACTCGCCCCAGCGGTGTGCGAGCCGGGGAAACAGCCTGCTCATCAGCACCACGAGCGTCCGGTCCAGCAGCGTGTAGTGGCAGCGGGTCTTGCCGACATCGTGCAGCAGCGCCGCCGTCAGCAGGTGGGGGTTGGTGTGACCCCGGCGGCGCAGGTAGCGCATGACGCGCAGGCAGTGCTGCTGCTCGGCGCGGCGCATCCGCATGAACAGTGCCAGCAGCGACGGGGAGAGCACTTCGGCCGCCTCGCCGATGTTGACGTGGCGGAAACGTGACAGCAGGGCCAGAATCCCCTGCTTGAAACGGTAGCGAACCCGTCTCAGCAAACGCATCACATCATATTCCCAACAACAA
>CAZDLX010000237.1:0-4450 GCA_964506005.1 uncultured Anaerolineae bacterium
AGCCCACCGACCCCGCCGACTTCTCGGCGGAGCTCCCCCCGCGTGACCGCTACGACCTCGCGCAGCGCTTCCTCGGCGTGCGGGAAGCCGCACCGCCCGAGCCCGTGGCCTACGAGGTCGGCGATGTGATCACCTTCTGGGTGGGCAACGACGACACCGAGACGACGGTCGAAGTGCCTGCGGAACTGGCGTACGTCAACGATCAGGTCTACATGTGGGTCGAGCAGGGCCTGCGCTACGACCTGAGCGCCATCCGGCGCTCGGCGGACCGCTTCGCCGGGGAGACGTACCCGACGACCCGCGCTTTCTTCGGCAGCGAGGCCTCGCCGGGCATCGACGGGGACCCGCGCCTGCACATCCTGCACTCGGTTGAGCTCGGCAGCGGTGTGGCGGGCTACTTCTACAGCCCCAGCGAGTACCCCGCGAGTGTCGTGCCGTACTCTAACGAGAAGGAGATCTTCTTCATCAACATCGGGAACACGCCGCCCGGCAGCGACTACTACGACGGCGTGCTGGCCCACGAGTTCCAGCACATGATCCACTGGGCAGTGGATGCCAACGAAGAGTCGTGGATGAACGAGGGCCTCAGCGAGGTCGCCGCGTTCCTCAATGGCTTCGGGCCGTCTGGCTTCGCGCCGTTCTTCCTGATGAACCCCGACCTCCAGCTCACGCACTGGCCGGAGGGCGGCGGCGCAGGGGCTAACTACGGGGCGGGCTTCCTGTTCAATACCTACTACCTCGACCGCTTCGGGCAGGAAGCGCTTCGCGAGCTCGTCGCCAACCCGCTAAACGGGCTGGCAGGCGTCGACGACACGCTGGCCCGGATAGACGCGGGTGTTACGGCGGACGAGTTCTTCGTGGACTGGACGCTCGCCAACCTGCTCAACGACCCTGAGGCGGCGGGCGGTCTCTACAGCTACGCCAGCCTGCCCGACCTGATGCCCGCCTTCGTCGAGACGCCCATCTCCAGCTACCCGGTAGAGCTTCAGGAGACCGTCCACCAGTACGGCGCGGACTACTACGAGCTGACCGAGCCGGGCGAGGTGACTCTCAGCTTTGACGGCGAAGATCTGGTCCGGATCATTCCGGCCAACACCGCCGGTACGGACGACGACCCCGCAACCGACGACCGCTACGTGTGGTGGTCGAACCGGGGCGACGACTCCAACATGACGCTCACCCGCGAGCTCGACCTGAGCGGCGTCGAGGCCGCCGCGCTGGCCTACGACGTCTGGTTCCAGATCGAGACGCTGTGGGACTTCGCCTACCTGTCCGTCTCCACGGACGGCGGCGAGACGTGGCAGATCGTCGAGACGCCGCACACCACGACGGAAGATCCGCACGGCAACAGCTACGGGCCGGCCTACACCGGTTCCAGCGCGGACATGCCGGGGGCCTCGCCCGATGGCTGGCTGGCGGAGGAGATCGACCTGAGCGCCTACGCGGGCCAGGAGATCCTCATCCGCTTCGAGATGCTGACCGACGACGCGGTCAACCAGCCGGGGCTGGCCGTCGACAACATCTGCGTCGAGGCCATCGACTGGTGTGACGACGTGGAGAGCGGCGACGAGGGCTGGGAGGCAGCCGGCTTTCTGCGGCACAACAATGTGCTGGAGCAGCACTTCAGCGTGACCGTCGTCGTGCCGCGAGAGCGCGGCGAGGTCGAGGTGCTGGAGGTACCGCTCGACGTGGCGAACCGGGGCGAGCTCACGTTCGAGATAGGCGATGAGCCAGCATATCTCGTCGTGTCGGGTCTGACACGCTACACGACGGAGGTCGCACCCTACGAGTTCTCGATTGTGCCTGCCAGAGACTGATACGCGGCATATCGCCCCAGCAGATAAAACAAGAGCCGCGCCCGGGCGCGGCTTTTCTGACCCGCCAGAGCGGGCTTTGAGCCAGAGTCTTGCAGGCTAACTGATCTTGATCTCGCCGTGCTTGAGGGCCTCAAGCTCCGTCTCCAGCCGGCGGCGCTCCTCGGCGACGGCGCTCCTCACTTCGTCCACGGTACGCTGGGCGCGGGACTGTGCCGACGAGCGCAGGTCCTGGCCCGACATCGGCGCGAAGAGCAGCGCAACGCCCGCCCCGATCAGCGCGCCAAGCACCATCCCTGCCAGAAAGCTCAAGAATTTGTTCACAGATCATCCTTCCTACGGTTCCGGTAAAGGTGACAGATCAGACTTGCGCTAGTTCTCATTATAGCATGCTTGTCCATGAGTTGTGAATGAGGATGCAGCGCTGCCCCGCTACAATCACAGGGGCAGGCCGCAACCAGGAGAAACGCACGGCGTATGAACGCTCCCACTCTCGAACACGTCCGGCAGGCGCTGGCGCTGACACAATTCGATCACGAGTCGGCGTGGCAGCGGATGGCGCCGCGCCCGCCGACCTTCCGCCGCATGCCGGGCCGCCCCGGCCAGGCCCGCGCGGCAGGCGTGCTGCTGCTGCTCTACCCCTACGAGGGCGAGCTTGCCTTCGTTCTGACCCGCCGCACCGACACGGTTGCCTCGCACAAGGGCCAGGTCTCGCTGCCCGGCGGCGCAGTCGAGCCGGGGGATGAGGGCCCGGTCGATGCCGCCCTGCGCGAGACGTGCGAGGAGCTGGCCGTGTGCCGGGACGACATCGCGGTGCTCGGCGCGCTGACGCCGCTGTACGTGATCGTCAGCGACTTCGAGATCTACCCGACCGTCGGTTATATCGACGCGCGCCCGGAGTTCAGGCCGCAGCCGAGCGAGGTCGCCGCCGTGATCGAGGTGCCGCTCGCCGCGCTGCTCGACTCGCAGGTGAAGGTCGAGGAGCGCTGGACGTTTGGCGACGTCGAGCGCGATGTGCCCTTTTACCGGCTTGACGGGCAGGTGGTGTGGGGCGCGACGGCCATCATCCTGAGCGAGTTCGAGCAGCGGCTGCGCGCTGCCCTGCAAACCGGCGCAGGCTGAGGCACACTCCGAGTTCTTACGACCCTCTGATGCTCTTCTAAAACTCTTCTTATGGTGCTCTTAGCAGATTCCTATAGAGCCTTCCTATATTGATTCTTGAGAAGTCGAGGCGCCCTGCCTCGCAATCCGATTTCTAGCAGAACTGACGGAGGGATCAGAAAGATGGTGATGCGGAAGCTGAGCACGGACAACGAGTTGATGACCATGCGAGATTTCTTCGACCGCTGGTTCGAGGAGTCGCGCAGTGTGCTCGACTATGCAGGCGGCCCCCGTGTGGCCCGGCTGCCGATTGACGCCTACTCGACGGACAACGAGATCGTCGTGATGGCCCCCATTCCCGGTGCCCGGCCTGAGGATGTCGAGATCACCGTCGAGGGCGATACCCTGACCATCCGCGGTGAGGTCGAGCCGCGCCTGGAGGACGTGAAGTACCTGTTCGCCGAGCGCTTCCACGGGCCGTTCATGCGCGAGCTCCGGTTCAACGTCCCCGTGAATGTGGACCAGATTGAGGCGCACTTTGAGAACGGTCTCCTTACGCTGAACATCCCCAAGGCCGAGGAAGTCCGCCCGCGGGTCATCCCTGTCCGGACAGGCGTCGCCGAGCCGGCGTAGACAAAACATTACTTTCTTCTCCATACCGGGCGGCTGTACGAGCCGCCCGGCCTTTTTTATGCTCGAAAAGCCCCAAATCGTCAGGTAATCGTATAAAAACAAAGTTGACTGGACTTTTTTATCGCGTTATAGTGTCAACAATGCAGTGAGGGCCGGTTAGTACTCTGGTCATCTGCTGAACGCATATCGAGTGGAGAGTGCCCGTGTTTCGCGACTTGCTGACTGCATCACAGTCTCGCCCATCTTCATCCAGAAAACCCACCAAACCCGGTAAGACAACGAAGGCGAACAAGGCGAAGAACATTCCGGCCAACCCGCCGACCCAGACTGTCCTCGGCGCGAACACGCGCTTCGTTGGCACCCTCAAGAGCGAGGGTGACGTGCAGATCGAGGATATCTTCGTCGGCGACATCACCGCGCGGGGCCGTGTGAGTCTCGGCAAGCAGGCCAGCCTGAACGGCGACCTGATCTGCGACCAGGCGACGATTGCCGGGCTGGTCAAGGGCGACGTCATCGCGCGGCGCATCACGGTGCTGGGCACAGGCCGCATCCTGGGCAACCTGCGCATGGAAAAGCTGATGACCGAGGAAGGCGCCTTCATCCAGGGGCTGATTACGCTGGAGAAGCAGCTCGACCCGGCGGAGGTTGTCGCAGAGCGGGCGCGCGAGGCCGCTCGTATCGAGATGCCCGTGGCCGAGGCGGAGAGAGAAGCCGTCCCGGTGCGGCGCTCCCGCTAAACACCAGACAACACGAACACAAAACGGGCGCCGAGCGCCCGTTTTTGATCTCATGTTGGCTGGCCGCTGTAGGGGCGGGTCAACTCAAGGTGGCCTGACGACACACCGATGACCCCCTCTGCCGTTGCTTCGCAACGCCATCTCCCCCTTTCAGGGGGCGAAGGC
>CAZDLX010000238.1:0-4417 GCA_964506005.1 uncultured Anaerolineae bacterium
TGTCCACGACCGGGCAGGCGCAGAACATCTTGGACTCGGTGAGCAGCTCGGCGTGGACTTCCAGGCCAATGACCGGTTCGTAAGCCGTCATGGAGTTCTCTCTCGCTTGGGCGCGGGTTCGGGCATATCTGCGGGCGATTATACCGTATGGTAAGGCGGCTTGCGGTAGCGGAAGTTGTGCTATGATGAGAGTGGTGCCGGAACACCTTGCTGTGCAGACTCCGCCTGCGGCCCAGGAGAGAGGAATCATGAAGCGCATTGCCTTCCTCGTATGGATGGGCTTGTTGCTGCTTGCGGCGTGTGCACCTCCACCATCGCCGCTCACCACCCCCGAGCCGACCACGCCAGCGCCCCCCGCAGCCTCGACTGACATGCCCATCCCTGACGTACAGACTGCCACCCCATCACCCACCTGGACCGCTACCCCGGCCCCGCCGATCTTCGGGGAGCCGGTGAACCTGGGGCGCGGCGGCATCCAGGACGCGGACTTCTCGCGCGATGCGTCCCGGCTGGCGATTGGCTGGACCAACGGCGTCTCTGTGATACAGGTGGACGATCTCGCCGAGCAGTGGTACGTCCCGCTGCCCGAGGTCGTGATCGCCGTAGGGCACGGCGCGGCGCACGTCGCTGCAGTGACGACAGGCGGCGATGTGTGGCTGTTTGATGCCGGGACCGGGGCGGCGCAGGAGTTCTCCGAGGCTGCAAAGCGGTGGGCCTACTGGGGCGACCTGGCCTGGTCGCCGGCGGGTGATGTGGCAGCCATCCAGACCACCGGGCCCGGCGGCGGCGACCCGGTACTGCTGCTCGACCCACGCACGGAGACTATCATTGCGCTGGAGGGCACGCGCGTCAGCATGAACTGGTTTCCCGTGCTCCGCTGGTCGCCAGACGGGTCGCAGATCGCCGCACTGGACGGGGCAGGCCAGGGCTGGGTACTCGACGCGACAACCGGCAAGCCGGTGTTCCGCCTCCCGCACGGGGATGACGCGTGTTGCCGGGGGCAGATCCGCGCTTGGCTGACCAAGCAACACGTCATCGCCGACGCGCCGGACGGAGGTCTGGCCGTCTTTGACGTTGAGACAGGTGAGCAGGTCGACGATCTGGGCCAATTCCAGCTTGGGGACCGGGTGCTGTTGCCGGAACTGGTCGACCACAGGCTGCTGCTCGCCCGGGAGCCAGCCGACCACCCTTACGAGATCACCCCTTTTTCGGCCTGGAACCTGGAGAGTGAGGTGTGGGTAGCGAGGGGCCTCGGCGAGCGCCGCAGTACGAGCTCGGCGGGCTGTATGATCCTCGACCGCCCCGCCGTGGCCGTGCGGGATGAGGCCGTGCTGACGTTCGATACAGATGGCCGCTTTATGCGCTGGCCGCTCGACGGCTCGCCTGGCGAGATTATTGCTCAGCTTGAGATGCGTGTTCCCTGCATCGGCTACGAGACCTGGTCCCCCGACAGCACCTACCTCGCGAGCTGGAACAACCCCGGCGGCGTGGTCGTGTGGGAGCCCGCCACCGGGGAGCTTGTGCTTTCATTACCAGAGGGCCGCCGCCCATTCACCCTGAGCGCAGATCTGCTCGCCTACACCGATACCGCAGGGAACCTCGCCCTGGCCGAACTGGCGACCGGCTCGGTTCGGCGCACCCTGCCCGGCCCTGTGACACTGCACCCGGCGGGTGCAGCCTTCTCGCCGGATGGGGAGCGAATTGCTTACGGCGTCGGTAGCGAGCTGTACATTGCCAGCGTTGCCAGCGGTGAGGTGCTCAACGTGCTGGCTGGTTATCCCGACGAGCACGTCATCTCCCACCTGTACTGGGCACCCGACGGCGGCGCGATCATTGCTGCCAGTGCGCCGCCTGAGCAGACGGAGCCGGGCGACGTCGTCCTGTGGTCACTGCCGGAGAGCGAAGAGCGTTTTCGTGTGCTGCACTGGGCAGCGAGCTACGACCCTGGCTGGAGTCTGCTGGCTGCGTTTAGCCCCTCGGGGCGCTATGTCGCCTTTGAGAGCAACCCGACCTCTTCTGCACCAGATCTTTCTTTGCTGGTCTATGACCGCGAGACGGGGGAGACGGTGCTGGACAGGCGCGAGTTTGTGCTGCACCGTTGGTTGTCTGACGAAGTGCTGCTCGGAGCCGAGGCGCAGTACGATACGCGCTATGTTGAGTGGAACCTGGTGACAGGCGAAACGACGCTGGGGCGGAGGCAGTCGCAGATGGAGCTTTACGCCTACGCGCCGGACGGAATCCACCACGGCGGCATCGACCTCGACCGGGTTCCGTCCCATTACGTACAGATCACGGAGTGGCGAACGGGCAAACAGGTTGCGACAGCGTGGACTAGTGTAGACGCGCAGCTTCCGATGAACTTCTCCCCGGACGGGCGTTGGTTTGCCGCACACATGACGCACGGCCTGATCCGTGTGTGGCCGGTTGCTCTCCCGCCGGCGCCGTAAACTGTGAGTGCCCCCTTTCACCCCCTGCACATTCGCATATAATGGAGATACGGCTGTGGGTGGGGCCTCGTTTTAGCCGCTGCGTTCCTCTGGAGGACAACTGTGAATACTGGCATCCGACTCATCTGGCGGCGACCGCTCGGCGTGGCGCTGCTGCTCGTGCTGCTCATCTCGCTCATCGCGCCGCTGGGGCTCGCTGCGGCACAGACCGATCCGACCGCCACGGTCACGGCTCCCCGCCTGACCATCCGCACCGGGCCGGGCGCGAGCTACGCCCGCATTACGTCCGTCGGCTTTGGCGAGCGCGTCACCCTGATCGGGCGTGACAGCGCCGGCGCGTGGGCGCGAGTTCGCACGGCGGGCAACGTCGTGGGCTGGGCCTCGACGTTCTTCCTCGACACCGGCGGCCAGCTTCGCAACGTGCAGGAGCTCCGGCGGGTGGAGCCGCAGGTGTTCGTCGCCCCGCCGAGGCTCAACGTGCGGGCCGCCCCTGCCGCCAACGCCACGGTGATCGCGACGCTGGCCAAGGATGAAGTCGTGAACGTCCGCGGGCGCAGCGCCAACTCGGCGTGGCTGTTCGTGCACTTCGGCGGCGATTCGCTCGGCTGGATCGCCTCGGGCGAGATCACGCCGCGCTTCAACTTCGGCATCGTGCCGGTGACGGACGCGGGTGCCCAGGCTCCCGGCGCGCCTCCGGTGAGCGGCGCGGCGGGCGTGGCGCGCTCCGGCCACCCGCCGATCCGCGTCAACACCGCGGCGGGCGTCGACCACGGCACGATCACCCACCTGAATGCCGGAGAGCAGGTCCAGATTCTGGGGCGCAGCGGCGATATCCAGTGGGTGTACATCTTCTTCCGCGGCAACACGCTCGGCTGGGTGGCCTGGGCGGATCTGATCACCACGGCGAACTTCAACGCGCTGCCCGTCGTGCAGGGGCTGCCTGTCGGCGAGAACCAGCGCCCGCCGGGTGCCATCCCCACGACGCCCGCGCCGACGCCCACGCCTGCGACGCCCACCGCGCCCAGCACGGCCACCGCCACGGTAAATACCGGCGCGCTGAACGTGCGCTCGGGGCCGGGCTTCTGGTATCCCGTCGTGACGACCGTGTACCAGGGCAAGGTGCTCAACCTCACCGGGCGCATCCCGAGCGCGGAGTGGCTGCGCGTCTCGGTGGACGGGCACACAGGCTGGGTGGACGCCAGCTTCGTCCACACATTCTACAACGTGCGGGCGCTGCCCGAACTGCGCGCCTCGCGGGGCGACTTCTAACCCGCGTCGCGACGTTTCGTGCCGGCACCCGTGCCTGAGTTCGGGAGAAATCGCATGTCTGGCACTATTCTGGTGACGTATGCGAGCCGGGGAGGCGCGACGGCTGGCATCGCCGCGGCGATCGGGCAGACGCTGGCGGACCACGCCGCAAAAGTGGAGATTCTGCCCATACAGGATATAACCGACGTAACGGCGTATGAGGCAGTCGTGATCGGCAGTGCCATTCAGGAAGGAAGCTGGCTGCCCGAGGCGATGGACTTCATGCGCACCCACCAGGCGGCACTGCGCCAGCGGCCTGTCGCCCTGTTCCAGGTCTGCATGACGCTGGCCATGCCCGGCGCCGAGAAGCACCGTGAGTTCGTCGCGTCGTGGCTGGGCCCGGCGCGGGCGCTGGTCAACCCGGTGGCTGAGGGCCTGTTCGCGGGGGCGTTCGATATCCACAAGGTACCGTCCTTCGCGGACCGGCTGAAGTTCCGGCTGAGCATGCTCATCGGCGTGTGGCCCGACGGCGACCACCGCAACTGGCCGGCCATCCGCACCTGGGCCAGCGAGCTGGTGCCGCAGCTGCAGGCGTAATCACAACACACAACGGTTGTCGTAGGGGCGCAGCATGCTGCGCCCCTACCTGTTATCATCCGCCCAATTTTCCCTAACCCATTGAGAATAACCACAATCTAGGTTAAACTTATCACATCAACCGC